>CAYPZJ010000051.1:0-18712 GCA_964414635.1 uncultured Spirochaetia bacterium | reverse complement strand
GCTACAACTGCAAATCCCTCCCCAGCGTTTCCTGCATGTGCAGCTTCAATCGATGCATTCAAAGCCAACAAATTGGTTTTTTTGGCAATATCGGTGATTTTTTGCAGATTCTTCCCTACCTTTTTTGATGCAAGCTCAATTTCTTGATTAGATGATACCAATTGATTTAGTTGGTTCAATCCTGCTTCCGCCTCATTAACCAAATCCATGGTTGTTTTATTGGTTTCTTTTATGAAGGTATCAATTTGTTGGATTTGATCAATAAACTCTTTATATTTTTCTGCATTGTGTTTTACTTCTTGCAATTGCTTCTGTAAATGATCTCGAACTGCTGATTGATGAGAGAACACTTCGATTATTTCATCATGGATAATCTGGGCTAATTTGATTTGTTCTTGGAATACCATTTCCAATTTCGTGGTTCGAACTTGCATAACAAGGGTATCCTGATGAATATTTGTGGTAGTATCAAATAATTCGGTTCCGGCATCTGCTGCATTATGTGTTTGAGCCAAAATTTGTTCTAAATGTTGGTTGTGTTGCGTCATGTGACCTTGGTATTCTGATAATTCGGTAATCATTCCGGTTAATGATTTACTTAACTGTCCAACTATTAATCCAATAGCCAGCAATCCTAATATCTCATAGCCAATCATAAAAAGCCCGATCGTACCTTCTTCCATGTAGGCATCCATTGGATAGCTAACCAGTTTGATTCCGTAAGTAGTTAAAATCAATGTTAGTAAACAGATAAGGGTACTTGCAAGACATCCAATAAAAAATGATAATTTGGGACGAATAAAAGCGCCTGTGTTGATAATCACTCCTACCATGGCAAGAATAAGGGCAAAATGTTCTAGTCCATATTCAGATACAACGTCTTTGCCCCAAAAACACAAAATAAAAGCTCCCAGAGAAAGCCCGATCACATCCATCGAAAACACAATGTAAATTAAACGATGGAATTGTATTCTACCTTTGTAATCTAACCAAAGTAAAAGAGTCGCAATCAACAGAAAAAGAATCCCAACCAGACCAGCAAAAAGCTCCCCCAGTTGAAAATTCCATACAGATGCAAGAATGGCAATACTTAAAATCACAAAGATAACCGTTTTCATCCAAGTACCTAAATACTTAAGCCGCTTTATCCACGCTTGGATTACGTCATGGTTTTGGGAATGCTGTAATTTCATAGTAAGACCTTGATTGGAGAACTATTACTTGTGAATAGCTTGTTGGAGTAGCAGCCAGAATGATAAGATTGATATCATTGAACCAATCACAAGCATACAAATCGTGGATGCATAGCAACACCGATGTATCCACGCTCCAACGTGCATCGTTGATAATATAACGAAATGGATTAAAAATATAAAATTAACATATACAAAATCAAATACACGCCCTGCATTCTGGGTATATCTTAAAGTCAGGTTGAATTAATGTCATCCTGAATTGAGATAACAAGCTGTACGTACATTGGGTAGATTATATTAAGATTTCATGTTACCAAGCGTTATGGCATTCGTCAAATATGAGATATAATCAATTAGGATTGATCGTATTTTGCATCGGGTTGAGAATTATCCGAGTCCTAAAATAAGTTGTCAAACTTGTTTGTTTTAAGTATATTCTTGTCAAGTGTTGGAAGGGTGTTTTATCCATGGCAAGAATACACAAAATATAAGCACGGGACGATGTAATGGTACGTAGACGATTGTTGAAGACCCTGATAGGGATAATGATTATTGGATTTGCAGGGGTGATTAGTGCATGCAATCAATTAGGAGTGTCGGTCATTTTTTCGGTAACACACGTCGTTTCCGAGCAAGCACAAGAACCATTACGCAATGTGGATGTGTCGTTGTATCAACAAAATAATTCAGAGCCGGTAGCTTCTCTTAAAACGACCGATGCAGGCGGTGGTATGTTTGAAGAATTGGATAAAGCCTCATACATCCTTCGTGTCCATAACCCCAATGGGTATCAACGAGTCGTTGTTCAGGCACCGTTAAATAGTTTTGAAGAGATGGGTTCTCAGATTGATCAAGCGGTATCGGGATCTACGCTGGATATCCCCATAAAACGAACAGAATGGGAAATACTGAATCACCCTGCAACCATCAGAGAAATCATGTATTATACAGATTAAGTATACAATTCCCCTTTGTACGTTTGATTCTACTAAAGGAGATGCAACCCTTATGAAATTAGATTCAACAGCGGTTATTGCTATTGGTGGGAATTTTCTATCCGAAGGAGATAGCACGGTCCAAGAACAGATGGAGCGTGCTTACCAGGCTGCCGTGTTAGTAAAGGAAATGGTTTTTCGGAATATGAATGTGGTTGTTGTGCATGGAAATGGACCTCAGGTTGGAATGACTTATCTGCAGCAACTGGCAGGCATGAAAGAAAATATTCCACCTCATAACCTGGCTATGTGTGATGCCCTTACCCAGGCGGAAATCGGTACGATGTTAGAACTGGCGATTATCAATACCATCAATTCCAAGAAGTCCGATTTCGATGTACTCACACTGGTTAGTCAAGTGGAAGTTGATGCAAAGGACCCCGCTTTCAAAACACCTACAAAACCCGTTGGACCATTTTATTCAGATGAGGAGCATGTTTCAATCCAGAAAAAATTCCCGGATTGGGTTATTAAAGAGGATTCAGGACGAGGATTTCGTCGAGTTGTTCCGTCACCTGTACCGATTAAGGTGTTTGCAACTACGTCGATACCAGATGCATTCCATACGGCAAATGTAATCATTGCAGGTGGGGGAGGGGGAATCCCCGTTGTGCGAAAACCAGATAATACGTTTGAACTTGTGGATGCCGTAATTGATAAAGATCGCACCTCCTGTTTGATAGCGTTGGAAATAAAAGCCACTCATTTCTTTCTATTAACCGGTGTGGCTCATGTGGCGGTGAATTTTGGGAAACCTGATCAACGTGAATTGGGCAATATTAGTCTTGCCGAAATAGAACGCTATTATAACGAAGGGCAGTTCCCACCAGGATCCATGGGACCAAAAGTAGAAGCAGCAATGGAATTTGTTCGGAAAGGTGGAGGAACGGCGGTTATTACGGATGCGGAACACATTGCTCATGCATTAGAAGGAAAACAAGGTACGCGTATTCATCCCTAATAAACACACTGCTCAAAAACCGGTTCTCCTTGTTTTCACTGGAGAGAATTTCTTTGTGTTCCGAAAATAATACCAGACTGTGTTATACTTACTAATGGTATATTAGAAGGAACAAATCATGCGTACGATACACACCATTGGGGCGATCCTGGTTCCAGCGTTACTGATCCTTATGTTTGTAGGTTTGGGAATCAATGTCGCATTTTCGATCGAATTTGAGATTGAGCGCTATCGATATGGCGATCCCGCCTTACCCCCCATTAATGATGATCAGGAATTTATGGATGATCAAGTTTTTGGGGATGTCAAACGAGCATATGTTGCATTTGTAGATACGGCCTATGATTTTGAAGCAAACTGTGATTATAATCAGGTTTTCCCAGTAGCCATTTACAATTCAACCAATCGAACCTTTCTATTGTATACCGAAGTGCTCCATAGTCATCATGCTACGGTAGGATTAAACACCGTAGGTATCGGAAGTGCTTCTTATCCTGCCCTTTTGGAACCGCAGCAACAGCGGACTATATTTGTTAAGCTTCATGCGCAACATTTTACAGAACGAGTTTTGGAAGCCAGCATCCGTCTAATTGAAGCTACGAGTATGGCAGAATTCGATCGAGTACCTCTCCGGTTTCGTTTCCCCGAAAAGAAGATGGATATTTCGCTGCAACTTGTGGAAGAAACCACGATTTCCCAAGCTCAGACCTGGGCTATTATCAATGAAGGGGAAACCTTGGCTGATCTTACAGTTCGTTATATCGGTCTGGATCATCAAGCCTATCTCAATCCCCAGATTGTACATTACCGGCTTAAAAAAGGAGAGCGTGTTCAATTTGATTTGATCCCCGTTTTAGATGGTGAAAATCGGCATTTTGAAGGTGAATTAGTAGTCACAGATGGAAAGCACGAAGAATCGTTTCCTATATTATTTGAACTGGAAACCTCCTTGGAGTATTTTTTATATCAACGAGCATCCATATCGGCATTTAATCTTCAAACCCATCGAAATGCCATTCAACCCAATGCGGATATTGATTTTACTATACCATTTTGGTATGTGCAAACGCGATCCGACGCACCAACCTATTCAATGCAGGGAGAAGTGCCAGAGCAAGTCGTAAATACTGCTTCCAGTCCTCCGTTACAAACACTATTGCCTATCCGTTCACTTGATACCGATCATTCTATTATCATGGAAGATTGGAACAAAGACGGACAGCAGGATATGATCTATCCTTTAGAACCAGACGAAGAAGGTGATTATCCTCGTATGACATGTGCGATGCTAAAACAGGATCGGTGGTATGATACGAATGTGGAAGCCGTCTTTGCAGAAATCCATTTGGTTCCATTTGAAGATGTAGAATGGATCACTCCGGGAAGGTTGAGTGTCTATCTAAACGGTGTGAAACTGGATGAAATGGAAGATTCTCCATTGCACGGTGCGTTTTTGTTTCCTCTTCCACCTGCTTTGTTAAACCTGCCAGAAAATGGAACGTCCCAAAACACCTTACAAGTATATTATGATCAGGTTAATCATGGTAGTTTAGCTATGATAGATGAAGCTAAGATCTGGGTACGATACGATGCGGCAGTTATGCATATGGTGCGGGAACGGGATAGCGACACGCAGGTAATGGGGAAACGCAATTTTTTCTGGGAACAACCGATGATCGCTTTTCCTAGCAACAGTTGGTATCGAACCGAACAGCACTCGCTCCAATTATTACCTGTGAATATTGGGTTTAATACTGCTCAGGCACGAATTACCCCATCAATCCGATCTCATACGTATTCTGCTCAAACTTGGGAAGCAACCAACTATGAATTAAAAACCCTCTCATGGCAATTGGAACCGTTTGAATTTGATGATTATCGTGCGTTGCTAAATTATACGGTTACAACAACCGATTTGAAAACCGAGCAGCCTACTAAACTCATGGCAGGTGATGTGAGTTCTCCCGAAACTCATTTTGCTTTTTTATTTTTAGATAAACAAGAAGGGGATTACCTAAATTATCTGAAGAATCGACGGGAAATACCTGCATTAGTGCAATCCATTGATCCGTTCTTCAGTGATCTGTATTGTCGTAACTTTGATGAACGACTTTTTCAAAGAGGCTTATCCAAACCATTAGAAATCGTTTCTTACTATTAGCTGCCGTGCATATATCAGGCTGTCCAACGGCGATCCAGACAATGTTGGGAAAATGTATAGGGCGCTTGTCTTTTCAAAGTGCTTACACGCGTTCCTATGCCTTATACCAAGTTTGACCTAAAATCAAACGGTATGTAGGGGTAATTCATGAATTACCCTTACTCAGAATAAATTATCTAATTCAAATATAAATACAACATGGTATTACACCCCCTCAAACAAAAAATCCATATAAAAAGGGCAAGGTACGGATTCAAGGTATCAATTGTCGATTACTAGCATACAGCTAACCTCACCATTCATCCATTAGAAGAAAACCTGGACAGCCAGATATCCCGTATGCGTGGTGGAAAATTACGAGGTACTAGAACAATATAAATATGCTGCTGAATCTGAAATTGAATTAAAGGGATTTCTTTTCTTGTTCTACTTTGAATGCAGGTTTTAGATTCGCTATACACACCAGAAAGAAAATAAATCCACCTGATCCATATAAGAATCCTAATGGAAGCAAAAAAGCCGAAGTAATTGCATGAAGCATCATCAAAATGGTGACAATAAGAAGGGTTTTGTATGGATATCGTTTAATCCAGATAATACCGAAAACCAATGCAATAATCCAAAGAGGATTGGCGATCACAGGAATGAAGAGGGGTAAATCTAACCCAAACATAGATTGATATTGGTATTCATATACCTCAGTGGTTTGAATCGGTTCAAAGAAACCAGGTTGGATTCCTTGTGTATAGGCAATCCCGAATCCAACCAGCATAAACAAGCTGAAAAAAAGAGAAAACACCATCATTCCACGAATAATCCGTAATTGTTTGATGGAACGGTCCAACTCAGCATCCCAAGCGGGTTCGTCCTCGTCGGATTCAGATGGGTAAAACGAAATCGCATTCCCACAATAGTAGCAGGTCTTTGCATCCAATGGATTTTCACGCATACAGGACGGACATGTGATTTGGGGTACCAGCCCCTGTTTTTTATGTTGGTGGGGTTGATGATTGGAAAGCATAGTTACCTGAAGGAATAATTATTTGGCCTTTTCCTTTATGTTCTATAGTACCTTGGGACAACTAAAAATGTTCTACACTTCGACTACGCTCAGTACGCGTTCATCCAGCGAAGCCGAAATGAATCCTGGACTAATTACTCTCATAATTTTAAGTGTCCATTGGTACTAGTATAACACAGATTTTACAATATAGGATACTTGAGATAAGCGTTTTAATATTGAGGATCTGCTTTCAGTCAGCCCCGATCGATTATCCTTCTTTGGAGAGCGCTTTACGAAACATTTGATTAATGGAATGCCATTTTTCATCATAATAGACTTCCAGATCAAAATCATCACCTTGTTCAATACGACGAATCGGGGCTGACTGGTCTTTCAGGCTTTTTACCCAGCTTTGAAAGCGCGCAAGCCGCGATAAGTTATGTGCCAAGATGAATTCTCCACCTCGCTGGAGTAGTTGATATAATTCTTCATCGGAGTAAAGCGTTTCGGGCATAAGATTGGTTAATTTTGGTACTTTCGAGATACACGATCCAAAAATTCTTTTTCATCCTGGGTTAAGGATTCAATCCCGGTACGAGAGATTTTTTCCAACAATTCGTCCATATATTCTCGGATTTCTATATCACTCATGGAATCAATATCTTTGGCAGTTGGACGGGTGGTTGAACGGTCGGGTTTGCGCACATTATCTGGAAAGTAATGGATTTTGGTTTCTTCTGAGGAGCTATTTTTTGAGCTGCGATTTCGTTTAAATGGACTAGACGAAGAACGCTCTTCGAGGTTAAATCGATTACGGATCATCCCTGTAAAATTATACATTCGATAGCGGTAATGTATATAAGCAAAGGCAGAGAGGGCACCCAAGATGTGTACCAAAAACGCGATTCCTGCCATACGACCCGATAATAACGATAGGACATCAATTCCCACAATAACTAAAATCAAATATAACGACCGGATTGGGATGATTCCGAAAAACAACAATTTCATATTATGCCAGAAATAAACAAAGGCTGCAAATACGGCATACATTGCCCCAGAAGCACCAAGGGTTGCGGTATGAGCACTGGGTAATAAGCCGGGGAAAAGGACACCTTTGATTAACACATCCCCCAGCCCAGCTACTGCACCACATCCGATATAAAAGAACAAAAAGTGCTGAGTTCCCATCTTAGTTTCAACCATGTTTCCAAGGAAATAAAGCAGAAGCATGTTAAACAGGATATGCGTAATCCAATTCGGATCATGAAAGAACATGTACGTAAACGGCTGCCAAATCCAAAAGGAAGCTGGCGCATCCAAGGTATAGTGTAAGTAAAAATATTGGGCAAAAAACACTTGAACGTCTGGTATTAACCCCAGAATGAATAATCCCGCATTTACAATCAGCAGATATTTAACGCCCGGTGTCAGTTTGGGCATCATAAATTGTCCCATCATAGATCAATCCTTAATGTTCTCGGTTACGAATCATTTCCCTTTCACATCGTTAATGAAGATAATGAATTCAAGAGGTTGGGTCAAGCCTAAGAACCTTACTATCCGTTTCAACAAAGGTTTGAGAAACGGTGTGTTATTTATACAGCTTGTTAGCGGCAAACGCTAGATTTGTTCCTAATTGCTTGAGTGTATCAATCCCTTCCTGGTCTTCTGCTACATCACCTTTGTTTTTACCAAATAGGATGTTCCAATAAGATGAACCAACCTGCATCATATCCATTATTTGAAAAAAATAAGAAAGCTGTGCTAAGGTAAAGTTCTGCCCTGCCCGACGAGCAACCACGATAGCAGCCCCCAGTTTTCTACTAAGAGGATTTCCAGCTCCTCGCGAAGGATAGCCCAACCGATCCATTACACACTTAATCTCCGGTGTAGCAGATCCAAAGTAGACGGGTGATCCCAATAATAGAATATCGGTATTCAAACATCGATCCAGAATGGGTGACAAATCATCGATCCGCCCATGGCAATGTGCATCCTTTTCCTGGCGGCATCTACCACAAGCTGTACATCCCTGAATAGATAAGCCTGCTAATGAATGCAATTCGGTTTCTATCCCTGAATCTGCCAATACATCCAACACCGTTTGGAGTGCAAACACCGTGTTTCCTTTTTTACGTGGACTTCCCGATAATGCTACTGCTCTCATGGATTAATCTCCTTTCTTTTCCTCTTGTATGGTGACGTCTCATGCATTAAATTTGTGGGAAAGGTGCATCAAACGAATGAACATGCATGTTATTGAACACCATTGCATGGAAGCTCATCCCCTTTCTTTTTTTCCCATTCTTTTAGTATACTCGCAACCAGGATATAAACCGAAGTATGATTTGATGGAGTCTAAGCAAGACGTATTTTATACACCCGAGGATGCATATGATAATCGAACATTATAACACAATCTATGAGGGATTATTTGCCCAATATTACGATCTGTTACACCCGTATCGTACAGATATTCCATTTTATGTGGATATGGCAAGACTATGTGAGCCTCCGGTTTTGGAAATTGGTAGCGGTACGGGGCGTGTTTTACTTCCGATTGCACAAGCAGGGATTCCTATTCATGGTGTTGAACCCGCATTGTCTATGAATTCCATACTGGAAGAAAAAATTTCTCCAGAACTTCGTCCACTCGTGCAAATCCATCCCCATTCAATTTTTACATTGGAATCATCCACGCAATTCGGGTTAATCATCTTAGCAGCTAATACCTTTCGTCATTTTACTTCCTTACATGAGCAGCGTCATCTGCTTCAGATACTTCGTCAATGGTTAAAACCGGGAGGGGCATTGATTATCGATATTACACTGGCAAATTTAGAGGAAATGGTTCTCCAAAATAACCAATCCCATACATTCGAATTTGAATATAACTCAAACCAAGCACGAATCGAATTAACACAAATGTCCACCTACCACTTTTTACAGCAGGAAGAACATCTAAATCTAACACTAGTTGAATCTCTGCCAGGGCAAACAAAACGGAAAGCGGTAGCATCTATCAACCAAACATTTTTTCTACGACGGGAGCTGATAAACTTAATCGAGTGCAGTGGGTTTTCGCTGATGCATGTATGGGAGGATTATATGCATCATCCTGCAACCGAGCTTTCTACTACCCTTATAATTCAGGCAGTATGAGAGGATGTTTATTTTCGAATGCGATCCAACATATTAGAATAAGAAGCAATTAATGTAGGGATGAAAGCGGCAAGCGTTCCTGCCAAAATAACAATACCGGCAAAACTCCAGGCTTCGTACCAAGGAAACTGGAATAACGCATTAATTTGAAATGGAGTAGTTTCGTTGGCTGGTGTCGCACTACTAATGAGCTGAAATACATCTTTAAAATAAGTTTGAGCCACGCTATTCATTATCCAAGTTATCGCTGTTTCCAACAAAACCACTGAAAGAATCAATCCAGCAAGCGCACAAATAAATGCCATGACAAATGCCTCCCCTGTAAGTAATAATGTTACTTTTAGTCGGGTTGCACCAAAAAAACGATACAGTCCAATTTCTCGTTCTCTGCGAAGAATTAGATAAAGAAAAGCAAAAAAGATCACCATAGCAGCGAGGAATAATATGAGTAACCCCATGCTGTAGCTCATCACACGAAAAATCCCAATACTTTTTTGGAGTTGATGCGCATTTTTCCGCATACCTTCATAAGTTTCATCAAATATCCATTGAGGATTCTGTGTGTAGTTTTGTAACCGATTGATGGTATGGTGTAATGCCTTTAATTGGTTTTCAGCAGCAGTATTGGCTATATAATGGTAAATGGTTCGCCAGGATTCAAATCGCTTTGCTGGATCGGGTGGTTCGGGTAAGTGGTTATAAAATTGTTGCCAGACGAGCTTGTTGGATTGCAGGTGTTGAATTTGCTGGGTATACCGATCCAGTTGATCCTGAGTAAATACCTGAATCCCTGTAGGATTGGAGAGCGAATCATACACTTGGTTTACATATCGTGCTTCGGTGCTTCGGATAAAACATCCTTCATAGGTTGTTTCATTCGTTTGAAACCACTTTTGTTTATAAGTATTAATTACAGAAAGCGGCATGGCAATTAGATCGCAGATTTTTGCATGGGTAAAACCTACTACTACACATCGAATACGCTCAGCAGGAATAGGTTGCCTACCCGTTGCTTGCCAAACGGTCTTTCCAAACACCATATCAAATTCAAACCCTTCGGCATACTGCTTACTAATTTGCCCTCCTTGGATTCCTGACAGGATACGGTTCATAATTTTATAGACGATACCATTTAACAACACTGGTACCTTCCCGTCTGATTGACGATTCCATCCTTCGGAGAGAAAGCGAGATTTGGTGGTGGGAGTGATATGAGGGAGCGCTAATTGTTCAGGAATCCCTTCCGCAACCGCTTCACTTTGGATAGCAAAGGTAAACAATTGAAAGGTTGCGGAAATGGGGAACGTTGTCTGAACAAAAGGATACACATCCTTAACATGTTGCAGGGATTTTAATTGCTTTAGAATGACGGGAGTAAGGGGTTTTCGTTGGGCAGTCCCATCCGGTGTTCCTTTGGAATTGGATACAATCTTGAGTTCCTCAACCTGGATTCCTGCGAGTATATGTTTGGTTAATATCGTGTTAAACCCGTTGGTAATAAATGCTGCCGTAATTAATACCACCAGGGCAAGTATAAGCCCGCTTCCTAGTAGAATTTCTTTTCCGACATGACGCTTTAAATTCTGAAGAAAAAGCTGCACGGCTTTTCCAAACAGCGCTAGCCGTTCCATCGTAAGTTTTTACCAGCGTAATAGATTGGCACCATAGGTTAGTCCTGCACCAAAACCCACCAGGATCGTAAGATCACCTTGTTTTAGAAATCCCTGTTCCTTCGCATCAGCCAAGGCAATGGGAATGGTTGCAGCGGAAGTATTTCCATATTTTTCAATGTTGACATAGACTTTCTCATAAGGAAATCGTAATAATCGTGCAGCGGATTCTAAAATTCGATAATTTGCTTGATGTGGGATAATGGAATCGACCTGCTTTATGGTATGATTCGAAAAGGATAGTACCTTATCCACACAGGTTTTCATAATCCGAACCGCAAACTTAAATACATCCTGTCCATTCATCCGGATATAATGGGTTTTATTATCTCGGAGATCATGATCATCAATGGGTGCACCTAATGGACCTTCCAAGTAAATATCATACGCATGGGAAGGGTCGGAACCTAAAAAAGAGCTAAGTATTTCTGATGTAGAAGAGGGGTCTTCAACTTGAGAAATAATTGTGGCACCTGCCCCGTCGGCAAAAAGTACACATGTAGCACGATCCTGCCAGTCCACAATACGGGACAAGGCTTCCGCTCCTACTACCATTACATGTTTATATTGCCCCGACCGAACAAATTTGTCCGCAATATCAATCCCATAAACAAACGAAGTACATCCAGCCTGAAGATCAAATCCACCTACTTTTTTAATCCCCAATTTGTCCATAATTAGCGTTGCTGTAGCTGGAAAAAGGCGATCGGGTGAATTCGTTGCACAAATGATGAAGTCTAAATCTTCGGGTTTTAAGTGGGCATCTTCTAACGCTCGTTTGGCTGCTTCTGTAGCACAGTCGCTTGTGGATTCTCCTGTTGCAACCATATGCCGTTGGTGTATCCCACTGCGTTCAACAATCCATTCATGGGAAGTATCCACCATTTTTTCTAGATCCTGATTGGTTACTATTTTTTCAGGAAGATACTTTCCCACACCAGATATATATGATTTCATTCGATTAAGTAACTCCTTGTATTCTCAACATGATGTGATTTGATAACCAAGGGTAGGTCATAGTACTGTATGCTTTCTCCTGGTGTTGTCAAATCACAAGTTGACAAATTTATCCAATTACTAAAGACAAATGAACGGGGGAAAAGGTTGCAAAAAAAACGTTGGTTTTTTTTCTCAATTCCGTTTATTTTCTGAAGAATTTTGAATAACCCAATCTGCTTCATCCTCACTGTATTCCCCAATAAACCCGTTCACTCCAGCTACTCGTTCTTCATCTTCTTGCTTTTGTTTCTGATAGAGGAAGGTGAAGCAGAAAAACAGACTAAGCGCTGTTAAAACAACACCTAACGGTAAACTAATATAACCGGCTAAATAATCAATGAGTGATGGATTAATCAACAAAAGGTAATCATTGATCATAAAGAGGGTACCAATTCCAATGATCAAAAAGATACCTGCCAGGGCAAACAGACGCTCGTAATATAAATTTTTTCGACGGTTATTCCAGAAAATGGTTCGAATTTCTTCCATAACCCGTTCTGCAAAATCAGCTGGAAGGAAGGGATCTTCTTGCTCTGCTACTGTTTGTTCAATCATGGTATTTAGTGTTTTTATTTGTTGACATTCAGTGCATGTTTGCTGATGCCGACGGGATTCATCGGTTTCTTGATGAAGGAAAATTTGATACTTATGCCGTTTACAATCCATGGGGTCCTCTACTTGTTACTGAATACAAGGGTTTTATCAAATTTTTTACGAAGGATATCCTTGGCTCGATATACATAGGATTTGATAGTATTTTCTGATACATCCAATATTTCAGCTACCTCTGCATACTTCATCTTTTCATAATGTACAAAATGTAACACTCCACGGTAAATTTCGGGTAATTGATTAAGCGCATCCTGAATCAAAATTTTTAGATCCGGATCCGTGGAGTTTTCCAGACTCCAATCTATGGAGGTAACCTCTTCTGAGGTATCCATCTGGGCGGTTTCCATCGGAAGCGGGAGAATCATTTCTTTCTTTTTAATATTTAAAGCGGTATGAAGTGCAATGCGATACAGCCATAGAGAAAAAGCACTTCTGCCTTCAAACCCAGCCAGGTGTTCGTAGGTTTTTAAAAACACTTCCTGGGAGAAATCAGCGATCTGCTCGGGATTCGCGAAGAAGCGGCGTCCTAATCGAGCGACTCGCTGCTTATACCGATCCACAAGAAGGCGAAAGGCATTAACCTTTCCTTGTAATACCTGCTGAATAATTTCCTGATCCGTTTGATATTCTTCCATAAGGATGGGGTAAACCCGCCTCCACGCTTATTCATGAAGCTTTTGAGAGAATAAAAAATAAAGCAGTAAACCAAATCCAACGGAAAAAGGGATAAGTCCACCAAGTAGAGCATAGGTCACTCCTTCCATTGCTAAAAAGAACACCGTGAGGGTTAATCCTACACTGATTGTCACGGTACTACCTGCTAAAATATAACGCCGAAAATTAGATAACGAAGATTGATACAACCCTTTTTCAATCAGTATCAGCTTTTGGCGATGATGCCAGTATAAAAAAAATACAACGACAACACTGCCAAATACAATTCCAACAATGGGTATAATCGTTAGCATGATTTGAGCAACACCATGTACGGAATCATACGTTGTAGCAGGATTACTCTGTTGGATCAAACCAAGCATTTGGGAAATCATTGAAATAAGCATGAATACATACCTCCAGCCTAAGGTATTATGGGCTGTCTAATGGTTATTAATTCTCATCCCCACACCCCAAGGAACACTGAATCTCATGGGTGTGTAGGGAGGAATAACTACCCCCCCCCACACCTTCCCTAAACAAATGCATCCGTAGGGGAAAGGGAGCTACAAAGGAAACCTATTCTTGGTAAAAAAGTCTGGGCAGCCTGATCAATCATGGGATGCACCAATTCTTTCTTTAAAATAATCATAAACCATAACGCATTCAATGATAATTCTACTATCCATCCATTTTGCTAGGGGTGCGTCGGTTTACAATCCGGTAGGAATTATTACTTTCTACTATGGAAGGACATATAAAAATGTGATTCAGAATCCACGTACGATAGAAGAGGATAGAGGATCGGGTGGGACATTACTGATTTACTCTTTATCATAGTCTCGCTATTCCGACTGTATCGGGATTATCTCACAAAGGAGAGCACCATCATGGAAAAACTTGCCTTTTTCAAAGCATATGATATTCGCGGGAAATATCCATCCGAACTAAATACCGATGTCGTGTATCAAATCGGAATGGCAATCAAGGAAGTCTTGGGAGCATCCAAGGTAGTTGTGGGACATGACGTCCGACAGTCATCACCCACACTCAATGAAGCCCTTATCCGTGGGTTAACCGATGTTGGTATCTCGGTTATGGATATTGGATTGTGTGGAACAGAAATGATCTATTACGCAGTACCCACTTTTCAATATGATGCTGGAGTCATGATCACTGCAAGTCATAATCCTCCCGAATATAATGGGTTAAAAATTGTTCGAGAAGGAGCCCGACCGGTAGGGCAGGAATCGGGGTTAAATGATATCGAGTCGTTTATAATTCAAGGCAAGTCTTTACCGAAGGCGGAACAGTCAGGAAGTGTGATAAATAAGGATATCAGCCAAGAATATGTGGATTATTTAATGACGTTTATTGATGTGAATCAGCTACAGCCTTTAAAGGTTGTAGCAACACCAGGAAACGGTTGTGCAGGTCCTATATTGAATTTACTTGAGAAGAAATTACCCTTTACGTTTGTAAAAGTTCACGAGAAACCCGATGGTACGTTTCCTAATGGTGTACCAAACCCTATTTTGCCTGAGAATCGAACCAGTACGGTAGATGCAATCATAAAAAATAAGGCGGATTTGGGTGTTGCATGGGATGGGGATTTTGATCGGTGTTTTCTTTTTGATGAACATGGACAGTTTATCGAAGGGTATTATATTGTAGGATTGTTAGCTAAATCAATTCTAAAAAAGAATCCGGGAGAGAAAATTGTTCATGATCCTCGTTTAATATGGAATACGCTTGATATTGTGAAAGAAACAAGTGGAATTGCTATTCAATCAAAATCCGGACATTCATTCATCAAAGAAAAAATGCGTGCTGAAAATGCAATCTATGGTGGTGAAATGTCTGCTCATCACTATTTTCGGGATTATTTCTTCTGTGATAGTGGGATGCTGCCATTTTTATATATTGTTCAATTGATGAAAAATGAAGGGAAAACCTTAGCTGAACTCGTTGGAAATATGATACAGCAGTATCCGGTCTCAGGAGAAATCAACCTGAAAGTAAGTAATGCAGATGAGCAGCAAGCAAAACTATCTGGATTGGAACAAAAATATAAGGATGGACAGATGGATCGGACAGATGGAATCAGTATTGAATATCCTACCTGGCGATTCAATGTGCGTTCATCGAATACGGAGCCATTGTTACGAGTAAATATCGAGGTTAAAAGCGATTCAGAACTACTCAAACAAAAAACCCAGGAAATCTTGGATTTTTTGGGTTAATAGGAATTAACTACGTATGCAATCCATCACTCCCCATTTATCCCACCCATCTGATGCATTAATCGAGCAAACCAAAACAAAGTTATACCGCGTGCTTTCGGAAGTAGGAATTCGATTCTACCATGATACAGCTTGTTCTATCTTTGTTGATCACGGATGCACAGTTAATCAGCAACGCGTAAAAATACCGGTTGCGCTTATTGAACAAGCGCTACAATCCATTCCATCGTCATTTATTATGTATACAGTGGATGGAAATCCGGCATATACTGTGGGAGATGGTTCTGTTCGGTTTGCTCCGGGATCATCCTGTATCAGTATCCTTGATTACCCTTCTGAATTACCACGGCAGGCTGTAACCACAGATTTGATTCACTTTTATAAAATGGTTCATCAGCTCCCTCATTTAGACGCCACAAGTACAGCGATGACATCGATGGACATTCCCCAGGACCTGAGTGATGTTTATCGGTTATATCTAGCGTTGTGCTATACTCAAAAACCTATTGTAACAGGTGCTTTTTCTATTCAAGGGTTTGAGAAAATGCACCAGGTACTGTTAACCATTCGCGGATCAGCCAAAGGATTACAAACGAAACCGTTCACCATTTTTTCTGTTTGTGCACTCACACCTTTAAGCTGGTCAGAAACAACGACACAGCACCTGCTTGAATGCTCTCAGGCGGGGATTCCAATGGAAGTAATTTCCATGCCACAACCAGGACATATTTCCCCTATTTCATTGTGGGACTCCGTTGTTCAACATGGTGCTGAAAACCTTGCAGGAATTGTTTTAAGTCAATTAATAAATCCGGGAACTCCCGTGTTATATGGTGGTTCGATCGCGTCGTTTGATATGAAATACATGACTACGCCGGTAGGATCCGTAGAAGCTTCATTGATGGTATATCTTTATGCTGCTTTAGCACACGCATTAGGAATTCCTTCCCAGGCTTACCAATGCATTTCCGATGCAAAGGCACTCGATAGTCAAGCAGGGGCTGAAACATTTGGAACCGGCTTATGTGCTGGATTGGCAGGTGTGGATCATGTTTCAGGACTAGGAATGTTGGATTTTGAATCTGCTTTCTCCCTTGAGAAATTAGCGGTCGATCACCAATGGTGTGGACAAATTCGTCGGTTTATGCAGGGGATACAGCTACCTGATGCATCAGATTCATTGGAACTATTTCAGATTCTCATTGAACAAAAAAATCTATTAAGCCATCCTTCCACACTCAGTCAATTTCGTTCGGAGCAATCGTATCCATCGGAGATTATTAATCGAAAAACACGCGAGATGCATACCCAACATGGTGCTCGGACATTATTTGAGCAAGCACATAGCGAAGTAGAAGCCTATTTACGATCATACGAACCAATCCCTAGGTTAGGGTGGATGAATGAATTAGAAACCCAGATGAATCGTTGGGCGCTGGAAGCTGGGTTGGATCACCTCCCATCTGAGGAATGATTTCCATGAAACAAGTACAGGATCACTATTTTAAAAAAGCTAAAACAGATGGATACGTTGCGCGCTCTGCGTACAAGTTGGAAGAAGCGGATCGTCGGTTTCAGCTTTTTAAACCCAACCAACGGGTCCTTGATTTGGGATGCTATCCAGGATCCTGGTTGCAGTATATTTATTTCCGTGTAATACAAAGGGGAAAACAAGGTTTAGTTGTTGGGGTGGATCGTACTCCGGTGGGTATATCATTGGGATCTCAGGTAATTACTCTAGAAAAAGATATTTATTCCTGCAGTGTAGAGGATTTTAATCAGTTTACACCCTCGTATTCAGCGGTGGTTAGTGATATGGCACCCAATACCACGGGAAACCGGGATGTGGATCATTTAGAATCCATGGGGTTGTGTGAAAAAGCGTGGGAATTGGCTAAAGATTTACTAGAACCTGGTGGGTTTTTCTACTGTAAACTTTTTGAGGGAAGTGAATCTGCAGCATTTGCGCAAGAAGTTCGTCAGCACTGTAAGAAAGTAAAGTGGATAAAGCCAAAAGGAAGTCGGAAGGAAAGTAGAGAACTATTTATTTTAGGAGTGGATTTTAAATTAGCGAACTAGCAAAACAAAATTCCTATAGGGCTTAAGAAAACTTTTAGGAGTTGAATCAGGTAGCAATCATAAAACGATCAGCTGAATTTAATCTTCCATGAATAACCAGATAAACCATGATTTTTCAGGTTATGATTGAAACCAGTATCCACAGCCCCATTAGCGTTCTTGATCGTTCCATGAGGGAATCATCATTGTTCTAATTATTTAAGACATCAGAAGGGTGAAAGACCAGGCTGGATGGATTTTTGTAGCGTACGGGGGTGTATATGGAGGGAATCGATGGGGAGTAGTTTCCTAGGAGTCATAGTCTCCCCCCGTATTGGTGCTTTAAGGTAATTGTACCACAGATGGATGGTGCATCTGTAACAGAAAGCGTCCTAAAACGGGTACAGTAGGGTGCACATCTTATCGAATGGTAGTGTGCCAAGGAGACTAGCTGTGCAACCTGATGGTGTTTCGCCACGCACGAATCGAGAACTGAAGACGGTGTGGTGTATGATTGCGCTTTTTTGTCGAAAGCAGCACCATGCATATCGCGCGCCTGTGCCGAAAGGGCTTTGCCCGGAATGCCGCGACCTCTGGGAATATACCAGAAAGCGGGTTGAGCGCTGTCCTTTTGCGTACGATAAGCCCACCTGCCTTCGTTGTACGGTGCATTGCTTTAAACCCCATCGACGGGAACAGATTCGTACGGTGATGCGTTTTTCTGGCCCGAAAATGCTTTGGCATCATCCGATATTGACTTTCTTTCATTTACTCGACGGTAGGCGAAAACCCCCTGATGAATACTGATTATCGACGGACATTGAACGTTGTCGAGAAGGTTGGTTGAGTCTGCTGCAACAATGAACGGCGTGGTGGTGCGTGGAACTGAACAACCGTCAGGCTTTTTCGATATATTTAAGGGACCGGAAGATTTCTGGTCGGGGGGATGGATTTTTGTAGCGTGCGGGAGTGTATATGGAGGGAATCGGTGGGAA
>CAYPZJ010000050.1:0-18723 GCA_964414635.1 uncultured Spirochaetia bacterium | reverse complement strand
ATCATTGCGTTTTAACGAGAAATCGAGGGAATACATCCTCCTGCTCACAAAAAAAAGAAAGATTGGACAGCCTGAAATGCCAACGGCTATATTATGACTTTTTCTTAGTAAATAAATTCGCCGCCATTTCTGCAGATAGCACAATCCCTTTAATCATCGCAGAACTAAACCCTTCATGCTCCATGCGATTTAATCCTGCTATGGTACACCCTCTGGGGGATGTCACCTTGTCTACCTCCTGTTCGGGATGTCCCCCCGACTCTTGAAGCAACGTTGCAGCACCCTTTGCAGTTTGCACTGCCATGGCAATAGCTTCATCGGAATGAAATCCAATTTCAATCCCTCCCTGAGAAGCCGCTCGAATCGATCGAAGAAAAAAAGCAATGCCACAGGCACATAAAGAAGTCGCAGGAACCATTAGATCTTCTTTAATAATCATAGTTTCCCCAACCCAATCGAACATGGCTTTTACACGATTCATGTATTCTCGTGCCCGTTCATTGTAACTCAAGCAGGTCATGGATTCACCCACTGCAATGGCTGTATTCGGCATCGCACGTATCAGTGGTAACGGTTTTCCAATCATCCGTTCTATATCACTAATTTCCACCCCGGTAACCGTCGAAACCAGCACATGCTCAGCGGGATCTAATACGTCTGCTATTTCCTGTAATACTTCTTCTGTCTGATTCGGCAATACGGAAAGGATAATAAGCCGGGATCGCCGAACTGCATCACGGTTATCGACCTGAACCTGAAAACCTTGGTCTTTCAGCGCATCCAATAAATGCAGGCGTCTTCTTGTGATAATGATTTGATCGGGGGTATAACCCTGTTCCACAGAAGTAAATCCCGTTGCTATGGCTTGCGCAAGATTCCCCCCCCCAATTATACACAGTGGTTGCAGTAAGCTTTCCATGATGTAATCCCTCTAATACACTTATGATATAGGATGACCGCGTAATCGATATTCAAATGGGTTTAATCCAAAATATAATAAATGGAAAAATTACGGTTACTACACAACCTCAGAGGATTTAACAGGTTCGCGGGTAGTGGATTTAGGTGGTTCCCAATCTCGTAACTCATGGAACACATCAGTAATGATTTCGGTTGCTTGATCCATTTGCTCTTTTGTGTGGAGTGCAGAGATGGAAAGACGTAAACGTGTTTTATTTTTTGGCACCGCAGGGAAGGTAATAACCCCCGTATGCAATCCTCGTTGCATAATTCGCCGACTGATTTCTCGAAGTCGAAGATCATTACCTGCCATTATCGGTACTACATGGGATTTTGTATTTCCAATATCCAACGATGCACTTGTTAAGTTTTGCCACATGTATCGAGTATTCTCCCACAATTGTTCCCGAGGGGATGGATCCTTTTGGGCTAATTCCAATACTTTTAACAAACCTGCAGAAGTGTGGGGAGCCATAGCACAGGAGAAAAAATAAGAACGAGCATACATTCGTAAATATCGAATAAGTTTTTCATTTCCCGCAGCAAACCCTCCAATAGCACCAAACGACTTGCTAAACGTTCCAATGGTTATATCGACATCATCTTCCAGATTAAAATGCTCACTGACCCCTGCTCCACGTTTACCAAATATTAAAGAAGCATGGGCTTCATCTACAAGAATTTTTGCATCGTATTTCTTACAAATGGGAATCAATTCCGGTAAGTTAGCCAAATCCCCATCCATGCTATAAACCCCTTCTACGCATACTAGTTTTCGTTTGGAAGGCATCGATTTTAGTGTTCGTTCCAATCCATGGGGATTATTATGGGCGAAAATTCGGCGTTCTGCCCCGGCTAAGATTGCTCCATCGTAAATGCTCGCATGGGATAGCATATCCAATACAGCTACATCGTTATTCGATAATAATGCCGATAGAATTCCTAAATTTGCAGCGTACCCGGTCGGAAAAACCATCGCCGCTTCTTGATTTTTAAACGCAGCGAGTTCGTTCTCTAGCTTTCGTGTGATATCATAATAGCCGCTTAATAACGGTGCAGAAACTGCTCCGGTACCATATTTTGCAATAGCTTCCTGAACGGCTTTAATTACTTCTGAGTGGAGGGAATAGCCTAAATAATTATAGGAGCAGAAGTTTAAAAACCGACGTACTTTCCCCTGATAGGGATCATACATTTCAAAGGTTGGACCTGGATGGCTGGTAATTGGATGCCCATAAACCATATATTCTTTGTTTATTCCATCCTGTATAAAATCCCAATAATCATGGGTTACATCGAACAGATCAGGATAGTTATCCTGAACAAAATCGGCTTGGGTATATTGGTCACAATTGATGTTTTCTGGTCTGTTTAAATGCTTCCCCTGGGTCATCCGTTCTCCTCTCTGGTCCTGAACCAATCTAATTCATACGGCATCGAACGTAAACTAAACTTTTGTGAATCCGATACAACTACCTAAGTATAATACCAAGCCCTATGTTTTCCAAACCCCCCCCCTTAATGGGGTGCGATTTCATCTCTGGGTTTTTATGCTTTTTAAATATTTAACAGGTCGTTCAATTATGGCTCTCCATCAATCTTTCACTTCCCGACAATTGTACTGTCGGCTATCATTTTGAAGACGACCTCCGTCGACTAGAAAGAAAATATTACCGTTAACCAACGAAGGTTGGTTTTGAGATGATAGCCACTGGATTCATCCGTCGGATGCATTTTAATCATAAAAAACGCCCAAAATTCACACCGCTTCTTAATTCGAGGGGTTTCATTCCAAGGGTACTGGTTCATGGAAAAAAAAGAATAATTCCTCCCCTTTTCTTAGGCTACTAAAGGAAAGGAAGCCATCACTCATTTGTTATATATACTATCCCCAACCTCATGATTAGTAAATATAGAACAACCTGTGTTTCCGCTTGAATTGCAGCGTGTTACCGTGATTTGATGCTTTCTATAGCGTCTTTGGCAGCATTTTTTACATCTTCTACTGGATGATCCACATATTTTTGCATAATAGGAATGGTATCTTCGGTTCGTTGCTGCATGTAGATTGCATCCAATGCTAATCCTCGAAGAAAATCTTCATAGGATTCGTTATTTGTAATGCTTTCCAGGATGTCAAAGTTCCGTTTGCACTGTTCCTTTTGACCTGCAGTGGCTTCCCCTGCAAATGAAGAACAGATATTCCGCAACATTAAAATAAATTCTCGATCCACTTGATTTGCTTGATTTCGTTTCTCCGCTTCATCTAAAACTTGATCAATATAAGACCCACCACATGGATGAATCAACACCTCCGCCGCTACCGTCGCAATATCAATATCATCTTGGGATAAATAGCCTTTTGCCCACTCACAAATTTGTTGTTTCTCTTGTTCATTAAGCTTATAAATGTTTCGAGCCGCTTCTAATGAAAAAATGGTTTTGTTTTTATTCCCTTCGGCTGCCAATTTCTGTACAATAGGAAGTGCATCCAATCGTCCGAATGTCAGGTAATGTTTGTATGCAAACGTAAAATCGTCACTTGCTGGATGACTATCCAATGTTTTTGATACTTGGTTCGCCATCCCTGCCATCGTACCAGCAAGAATGACGGGTACTACTGCTTTTTTCGCCATCGCGGGTGGAAGTTTGGAAAAGGTATCCAAAACAAATCGCGCTTGTTCTTTAGAGACTGCGTCTTTTCCCAAACCATTGTGTCCACTAAACGCAGAATTTACCATGATAGCTGCAATCGCGACTAATTTTTTTTCTTCTTCAGTGGCTTCGTCCAATGGCTTCAAAATTGCGAAGAATGTATCATACAGATTTTTAACGGGTTTTTCTTTAAGGTCGTAACCACGTTCGCGAGACTCATCGGTACATCCCCGCATGGAAAGTCGTTCCAAATCGAAGGTGCACTTATCATTTTTGGTAAATGTTTCTAATATCGCAATGATCTCGGGATCAACTTTGGGTGTATAATCCGCAGCAGTGGAAACATTGTCATCTGTTTCTGTATCATTTGTAGAACCTGAATTGCATCCTATCAGACTTCCTATTATAACCACACTAAAAATAATTAGCGCATAACGGAAGATCAGGTTGTTCCTGTGTATTTTTTTCATAGATTGAAACTCCTCAATAAATATGTTGCTTTTTACCAGCGGTTGTTAAGATAATAAAAATATTAGTAGAGCCAACAGCTAGGAGAAGAAAGGGTATGATTTAGAAAATGGTGTTTTTATTGAATACAGTATTCTTCATTCATGATAACTCCACGATTGTTTGATCAGTACATGATTTTTCTGGCTCGTACCATTCAATGGTTTCAAAATTCGTTGCTCTATCTGGTTTCACCGTTTGACATGGGGAAGTGAATTTTCTATTCTTTTGAAGGGCTCACAGCTATATTTAGTCCAAATTTACACCTTAAGGGAAAACGATGAAAGCAGTCATCTTGGCGGGAGGTTTAGGAGAGCGTCTCAAACCCTTCACAAATATTATTCCAAAACCGTTGTTGCCATTTGGTGAGAAATCACTACTTGAAATACAAATTGAGTACTTCGCCTCCCATGGAATCAAAGAAATTTATATCGCAATCAATTATCGCGCGGATATGATCCGATCATTTCTTGGTAATGGGGAAAAATACGGCGTCCGTCTGTATTATAGTGAAGAGGACAAACCCCTGGGAACTTGTGGACCTGTAGGTCTCTTAAAGGATGAACTAACAGAACCCTTTTTTCTCATGAATGGGGATATCCTTACGAAAGCTCCTTTACGGGAGATCTATGATTTTGCATGTAGATATCATGATTCATGGCTAACCATCATTACTAAAATTGTTACCACTCCCTTTCGGTTTGGAAGTATTCAATCAGAAGGGGATTATGTCACCCACGTAGAAGAAAAACCCAATCTGAATTTTGAGATCCTGGCGGGCATTTATATTTTAAAACCCTCCATCTTTCAACTCATCCCAGAAAACACGTACTTCGGTATCGATCAATTAATCCATACCATGCTCGCGAACAATCATCCGATCACAAAATATTTGTTAAAAGAATATTGGGTGGATATTGGGATTATTGAGGATTACGATAAAGCACGTACGATTTATGAGGAACATTTTAAAGAATAGCAGTAATTCATTAATTTATAGTCCCCTTCTAATACCATGTCACACTTATAATCAAAATCAAGGTTAAATGGGACGTGGTATAATTCACATTTACATTTTACCTTAATAAAAAAAGAGCATTTGCGAACGGACTCAATTCAGTATTAGTACAGAACTGCGTTTCATTGGACCGCATTCATTTTTTCTATAGTGAGTAAGGAATCAAAAATAGTTGCTAGCTGCTGGGTTAAGTTACGCCGTTCATATTGCTTAACGACATCCCAGTTTTTATTGGTTTCATACGTCGTTTGCAAGGATCCTTGTTTCCATTGTGTAAAAAGATATTGGAGCTGCTTTGATATCGCATCAATATCCTTAAAATCCACAATGGAACTTGTTTTAGATTCTTTAAGCAGGGAAACGAGGGAACTGTGTATGGGTATCAACGCAAGAATCGGTGCATTCAAACGCATTAATTCAAATGTTTTCCCTGGATAGGGTATGCTACCAGAATAGACCCCTAATATTAGTAGACTTACTGAATACGTTCCAGCTTGCTGAAGTAACGTTTTATGATCCATATACTGTTTAAAGGTAAACCGATTCGTCATCCCATATTTTTCACAGAATACCTGACATTCCTCAACGTATGCATTGTTCCCAATAAAATCAACATGGACTCTTGACGCTTCTTCTGGAGTTAGATTTTGAAGAAAACCGTGACATCCTTCTAGGAATGTAAAAGGGTGTTGTTCTGCATATAACGACCCATAATGAAGAATCGAGAACGTGGATTTGGATTTCTCCTCATTCAACATCGCAAAATCATCTTCGTCATACCCATTTGTTAATAACTGGACCTGATTCGTGTGATAGGTATTCCTAAACTCTTCCGATAATTCCAAGGCTGTTGTAAGAACCATATCTGATTCCTTAATCACGCGCTTTTCATATATGGTTGTCATGAGTCGTTTTATAGGATTATTTCTTTCAATCCAATTCCGAAGGCTTCCAAGCTTTTGCTTTAGACGATTGACGCTTGCTATTCGCTTACTCGATTTATTGGTCAACCATGGATCCCGAAAATCACTAACCCATTTGAGATCTTTTGTCTTTCTTTTTAAATACCGTCCAAATACTAACGATGTATAAGGTGGAGCGGTGGTGTAGATAAGTTCAATTTCGTAATCATGGATCAGCTTCAACACACGTTTTCGATTCAATACATACCACAATACTTGTTCATCCGGAAATAATAACCCCAATACAATCATTCGAACTATTAAATACAACGCTTTAAGCAAGAAAAATGATTTTTTTAGTTGAAGAATATTATTTAAGATATTATAACTCTTTAACCGAATAATCGTGATATCATCAGGTAATTCATGAAGAAACGAAGCATCTTTTATATAATACGGATCAGGCTCACTTGTAACTACGATGGGCTCATATCCAAACTGACGAAGATATTTAACAAATTTAAGGGGTCGTTGAACGCCTGCGCCTCCATACGGAGGGAAATAATAGGCAAGTACCAAAACTTTTTTCATATCATTACCCTTGGTTGTATCACTTCATCATATTTTACTGTCAGCATGCTTCCAAAATGCACGTACAGATCCGGCTAATTAGTTCATCTTCCAGTTCGGGCCAAATTGGTAAACTCATTACTTGCTCGGATAATCGTTCACTAACAGGAAAGGTACCATAGCCTCCTTCATAAACGGGTAATTGGTGTAGCGCTTTTTCATAATAGATCATGGGATGAATATTGTTGCTTTTTAGATGGTCATGTATCGCATTCCTTTTCCCGTTAGTGATTCGAATGGTATACTGATGAAATACATGTCCTTCCTGCAACGGTGGGGTAAGAATGGACTTACACGATTCCAAATTTGCATTATAGGTTGAAGCCACTCGACGACGCTGCTTATTGTATTCATCTAAATGAGGTAATTTCACTCGAAGAATCGCTGCTTGCATCGCATCCAAACGGGAATTATAACCAAGCATTTCATTATAATATTTTTTCTTGGCACCATGCACACGCAACATACTTGCTCGATCCGCAATGGAATCATCATCGGTAACGATCATTCCCCCATCACCGTAAGCTCCCAGATTTTTAGTAGGAAAAAAGGAAAATGCTCCAACTGTTCCCATTGTTCCAGTCTGTTTTCCATTGAATGTGGCACCTGTAGATTGGGCACAATCCTCAATCACCTTCAAATTGTGTTTTGCGGCAATATCTAAAATAGCATCCATATTCGCGGGGAGTCCAAACAGATGAACCGGCATAATCGCTTTGGTTTTTTCTGTGATAACCGCTTCAATTAATTGGGGATCTATATTCATTGTGGAATCCTCCACATCTACAAATATAGGCTTGGCTCCTACCATATTAATTGATTCGGCGGTAGCAAAAAATGTAAACGGTACAGTAATCACTTCATCACCTTCCCCAATTCCCATCGCACGTAATCCAATAACAAGTGCATCTGTTCCAGAATTCACACCAATAGCATGCTTCACCCCTAAATATTCACTCATCTCTTGTTCGAATGATTTGACCTCTGGTCCAAGAACAAAAGCGGTATTTTCCAACACACGTGTGATTGCCGTATCAAATTCGGACTTCAAGCGTTGATAACCCGGCTTCAGGTTTAAAATTGGAATGGTAGGATTGGTATCCATACTTGTGCTCCTTTCTTCATATAAGTATTGTATTATTTTATACGCTTAATTTCTGTGTCGCTAAGCTTCTGGTATTTCGTACCTGTAGAATCGGTTGCCATTCCTGAATCATCAAAGTTCAATGGGTCACCATACGCACTCATCCAACCAATAATTTTAGCAGGAACGCCTGCCACCATGGCATAAGCAGGCACATCTTTCGTAACCACTGCGCCAGCCGCAACAAACGCGCATTCATGAAGGGTTACACCACAAACAATTGTCGCATTTGCACCAATACTCGCTCCCCGCTTGACTCGGGTTTCAATGTAGTCATCACTCGTATCCCGGGGGTATTCACATCGGGGTGTCTTGACATTGGTAAAAACCATGCTCGGTCCACAGAATACATAATCTTCCAGGATAACCCCTTCGTAGATGGACACATTGTTCTGTATTTTGCAATAATCTCCGATTGTGACATTATTAGCGACAAATACATTCTGACCAAAAATACAATGCGATCCAATCCGAGCTTTGGGCATTACATGGCAAAAATGCCAAATTTTACTCTTATTACCAACCTGCGCACCCTCATCAACACAGGCAGTTTCATGTACAAAAAAATCATTCATGATTAGGTTCCCCTGTTCGTAATTGCTTTTCGGCTTGTGCCATCACTCGTATCACTTCCAAACCGCTTTTTCCATCAGATTGGGGAGATGTACGGGATTCAATGCAAAATAAGAAATGTTCCAGCTCCAGGCGGAGGGGTTGGGCTCCTCCTTCAAAGAGAATTTCCATTCCTTGATCTTCTTTTTTTAATTCGGGGGATATGGTTTTCTTATGAAGGGTTAATTGCTGGGTTATTTCATTAAATACTAACATTCCTTTAGAACCGATAATGGTTAAATGACGTTCCCTATCAAACCACAACCACGAATTATGTAGATGGGCTTTTTTACCGGATGGAAACTCCATATGTACATACACATCATCTTCCACCCCAGCTGTTAGCACCGACTGCCCTGCAACAAGAATACGATGCGGTGTTTCACTACAAAGGTATAAGAGTACCGCTATATCATGAACTCCGAGGCTCCAAAGTGCATTTTCTACGCTCCTTGCTTTGCCTAAATTACACCGAACTTGATGCAAACTGTGTACCGTCCCCAATTTCCCTGCATCCAAATACAATTTTATTTTTTGGATAGCTGGTTGATACAACAGCAAATGACCAATCATTAAAATCCGCTTTCGTTTTTCTGCAAGTTCAACCAGTATTTGGGCTTCATCAACAGATAAAGTCATCGGTTTTTCCAGAAATACATCTTTCCCTGCATTTAAAGCAGCTTGAGCAATTTCAAAATGTGTTGGTACTGGTGTTGCAATCGCTACTCCATCTATATCGGTATGTAAAAGCGCCTCATAGGAATCATACCATTCAATTCCTGATACACCTAGATAGGATTCTACTGTCTGGCGCGCAGATACAGAAGGTTCTGCAATACTTTTTAACACTTGAAGTTCATACAGGTTTTTGGCAATGTTTTTACCCCAATTCCCTGTTCCAATCATTCCAATTTTCATAATAATACAATCCGATCTCTATTTTCTTGTATATCCTTTGTAATATTTCGTGTATCAAATACGATAGGAGCATGGTTAACAACCATCTGATAATCTACATTAGAGTGATCCGTAGCAATCACAACCAAATCTACTGCATTCACTACTGTAGGTGATAAATCCACACTCTCCATATCAAATCCTTCTTCTTTCAAAGAAGGAATATAAGGATCATGGTAGCTTAATATGGCACCTGCGTCCCGCAATAATTCTGCTATCACCATAGATGGAGATTCTCTGGGATCATCAATATCCTTTTTATAAGCAACACCTAGAAGTAAAATTTTTGATTTTGAGAGTGCTTTTCCCACCCTGTTTAAGATACGGTACGTTTTGTCCAACACATATTCAGGCATTTTTCGATTAATTTCTCCTGCAAGAGCAATAAAATGAGTATTGAAATTATATTCTTTTGCTTTCCACTCAAGATAATGTGGATCTAACGGAATACAATGCCCTCCCACCCCAGGACCAGGATAAAACGGTTGGATACCAAACGGTTTGGTAAATGCAGCATCCAATACCTCCCACACATTTATACCCATACGATCACACAATAGGGTCAATTCATTTACCAAAGCAATGTTCACGGATCGGTAGGTATTTTCAAAAACCTTTGTAAGTTCCGCTGCTTTCGCGCTGGACACCGGAACCATATGCAATATTGTTTTTGAATAGAATGCCATAGCCACCTGTAAGGAATTCGGACCAACCCCTCCGACAACCTTATTCGTATTTTTTGTGGTATATCGCTTATTCCCTGGATCAACCCGCTCCGGAGAATGCGCGAGGAAGAAATCTTCTTCCACCTTGAGTCCCCCCCGTTCCAAAATGGGTTGCATTATATCTTCAGTAGTACCGGGATAGGTGGTGGATTCTAAGCACACTAGCTGTCCTGCTTTTAGATAAGTTGAAATTTGGGTGGTTACATGCTCTATGTATTGTACATCCGGCGTTTGGTTGATTGTTAAAGGTGTCGGTACTGCAATTACTAGCACGTCCATTTCAGCGATTTTGGTAAAGTCCGTCGTGGCTTGGAGTAATCCTTTCTGAACAAGGGATTCAAGCTCTTCATCGATAACATCAGGGATGTAATTGCTCCCTTCATTAATCATAGCAACCCTACTAGCATTACGATCAAACCCTAAAACTGAAAACCCGACTTTGCCCTTTTCCACAGCAAAGGGAAGTCCAACATATCCAAGCCCTATCACACCCACTCGGGCATCTGTTTTTTCAATACGTTCAATTAGTTGGTTAACCCACTTCTGTACCATATTATTCTATTCTCCTTCTAAATTACCATGTCAAGAACGATCTATGAATTCTATTCAAGTAAAGGTAATTCATAGGGAGTGTTGAAAAAATCAAAAATTATTCGATCTTTGTAGGGGTGACTCTTGCGGTCGCCCTTTGGAACAGGATATCGGAAAGGGCAGGCGCAAGACCTGCCCCTACATTTGCGTTTTTCAACACCCCCCATGAATTTCCTCTACGACTATCGGATTTTCAAGTTCAAGAATAGCCGTCACTTGGCATTAAACCATTTTTCCAAGCCGCTAGGAATATAACAAAATTCTTGTTACAAATACAGGTAGGTATCAAACTAAATTACATAACCATGCCCGTTGCGATAGGATCGGCTGATGTGCATTCGCTGCTATAATTGATCCAGCTGTTCCACCAACTTTTTAATCTGATCCACTTGGTCTTGTGCACAGACCAACACTCCCTTCTCTGAAACAACAATAATCGAATTGGAAATTCCAAGGGTTAGAATGGGACGGGAAGATTGATCCGAGAGAATAATATTATGATGACTATCTTCCTGAAGATACGTTGCCTGCACCCAGTTATGGTTGGAATCCTGACTAAGCAATTGCTTTAATGAAAGCCAATTCCCAACATCATTCCAAGATACGTCCAACGGCAACAGTACGATATCCTCGGCACGCTCCATTACTGCGTAATCAATTGAAATCTTGGAAAGTGATTCAAATGCGTCGATTGCATTCAATCGCCAATCGGAATGTCCTACATATCGCACAAGCGGATGAATCGCATGATACGTTTCGGGTAGAAAGCGTAGAATTTCATCCATAATTCGCTGTGTCTTCCATATAAATATACCGCTGTTCCAAACATAATTACCTGCTTGCATATATTGTCGGGCTTTTTCCAGAGGCGGTTTTTCAACAAACTGCGCTACAGAATAATAGGAGCTATCATCATCCAAAGTATGTTCCGTTTCCGTTCTTATGTATCCAAAGGCTGTGGCGGGATATGCTGGTTTCACGCCCAATGTAACAATTTTATCCTGCTTAGCTAGGATTATCGCTTTACGCAGCGTATCAATAAACCGATCCACTGGTTGGATAATATGGTCTGCTGGTAAGACAATCATTATGCTATTGGGCATCCGATCTTCTATCACACTTGCTCCGAGCATAATCGCAGCAGCGGTATCCCTACCCATAGGTTCTCCAATAATATTTTCCGCTGGGATCGATGGAATCTGTTTCTGTACTAACTGTGTATGATCCTCTGCTGTAACGATAAATATCTGATTGTATGGGATGAACGATTCCAGATTATCCACCGTGCGCTGTATCATGGTTCGATCCGAACCTAGTTTTAGAAACTGCTTGGGCTTTTGATTAGTGGAAAGGGGCCAAAAACGTGTTCCGGAACCTCCAGCAATAATTAAAACGGTTGTAGAAGGATTTTTACTATTTGACATTATGGTTTCCTGATTACCTTATCATACCTGGCTTCTTCGAGCTTTAATAAGCTCCCATAAGGGAATAAGTAAGAACGCTTTTAATTGAATGATGAATACTTTTCTAAGGCTGGGTATAAACGCATTCATGAGCAGCATAGCGATAATATAGGTAATAATAGTTGCATAAGCCGCACCTTGTGCTTTATAATCGGGGATCAGGATAAAATTCAGGATGATATTGATGGGCATGGTCACCGCTGCGATAATAAGAAATAGTTTTTGTTTATCCGCTACAATCAAATACATTTGGCGCAAACTTGCATTATATGAAAGGATGAGGACGATCATATGAATAATTAGAATAGAAGGGACTTCTATATATTTTTCGCCAAACACAAACGGAATCACCTCGTCGGCGAATAAAAAGGTAAGTATATAAGCGAAAATAGCCACCCAGGTTAATACCATCGTTAATTGTGCATATCGCTGAAAAAATTGGATGGTGTTTTTATTATACAATTTCGTAAAATTAGGGAATAACCCTGTCAAAACAGCTTTCCGTATGAAATCCGCTGCATCCAAAAGTAGAATTGAAACAGAATAGATACCTACATAGTAATCATTTAGCATATCACCCAGCATGACTTGATCAATCCGAGTATAGATTACAGTTAGTAATCCTGTAAACATAATGGGCCAGCTACTTTTTAAAAAGGATACGAGCAATTTTTTTTCCGGACGCCAGGTGGTTAATCGATATCCCCGAATTTTATACATAATGATAAGGTTTATATAGCTGAGAATGGTACCACTGATTACTGCTATAACGAAATCAATTAATGTTGCCTGGATAATCACGAGCCCCACTTTGGCAGCGGATACCAAGAGGATAGCGATATTTTTAGCCCAAACAGCATATTTTGCTTCGGTTCTCGATTGAAACAAAACCTCAATAACAGAAAAGCTTAATAGAATCAACCGAAAACAAAGGATCCCGATTACTGCAATTTTTAAGGTGTCTGATGCTTGGGTAATTAGGGCATATACCATGACCACAATAAACATCAAGGTTCCTGCACCCAATTGCCCAAAAAAAGCGGTGCCCATTAATGAATCCCGATTTTCAGGATGAAGACTTAATTCACGGAGTAAAATTCGATTGATCCCTATTCCAGCTATGGGTATGGCGAGTGCGACGAGGGCTGTCGCATAGCTAAAAACTCCATAATCCTCGGGTCCAAGATAACGTATCACAAGGATCCCAACAAAAAAGGAGGCGGTTAAATGAAAAAGATAATCCAGACTTAACCAAAACAAATTGGACAGCACTTTGGAAGAGGCTTTAATTTTTTCTTTCAGTTGTTGTAGAATCATCCACTTCCCTTATCAAGATTACTTATTCGGTTACTTATTGTATAACACTGGCTTGATGCTGATCCCATCTATTCAGACTTATGCTGGGTATAAAGCGAAAGCCACTTTTCCATATTATCCTCCCAGTTTGCTAATTCCCAGATGATCGCACGATTTGTAGGCGTTTTTGTAAGCCAGGTATGTTTTTCTTTCAATAATTGAATCAGCAATGGCCCAATTTCTTTCAGGGTTTTAACTTTCCAAAAGATCATCCCGCGTTCATCAAAAACACCATATGGTAACCAATCACCTGTAATCACGATTGATCCAACAAACAACTGCTCCATCATTGCACCAGATAATTGATCTTTATTCTGTACCTGAATCAAAATTTCACTGGCAAGTCGTAACCGAGAAAGATCCTGGATGGATAAAAACTCTGTAAGAATGTATGAGTTAAAGGAGACGTCCCGTAATTCCAGTTCCACCCGTTTCCGCTGGTTGTCCTTATCTTCTCCATAGGTCATCGGAAAAAGAAACAAAACAGATGAGGGAATGCGATCCTGCACCTCTTTAATGGAATGAATGATCTTTTCATGGTTTTGATTCGGGCTTGCATTGGTACCACAAAGAATAATCGTATCATGTGGGGGAAGTGAAAGCGTTTCTTGAATATCCCTATGTGCAGATTTTTTATCCAAAGTTTTTATTCTATCGAGGGAGCTAAGCCCAAACAGCCTGATACAGGTTTTGGGTTGGAATTCTTGTCCATAATAATCTAGAAAATCCATTTGGGTTTGGGTGTTGGAAAAAGTGATACAACAAGCTTGAACAAAGACTCGTCGTTTTTGTTTTCGAGCTTTCTCGGTTGCTCGATAAAAATCACTCCCAAATACAGAAACAACAAAACGGGTCGCAATCCTTTGTATAAGCGACAAAAATCGAGCGGGAAGAATGGAAATAAAATGCATATGACATACATCATAATGATCCGGAATTTTTCTTAGCAGTTGATAACAATAGGATCGTCGATACAATCCACGAATTTTGGGGATTCGATTAAGCAAGGATTCCTTCGGATAAATCGTATGTTTGATTTCCCCTCCTGAAATATCAATAAATAGGTTGCTTCCATAATCAAGCAGATGAACACACTCAATTCGTTTTGTAAGCTGACGAGCATATTCCAGAATCAACGGTGAGTTATGATTTCCTATGAGTAATACCTTCATATAGAGCAAACTCCAATAACCAATGCTATCCAATCGATTTGGCATGTTGTTGAATCACAGAACAAATTCGTTTGATATCCTCATACTCCAAATTAACAGAACAGGGGAGGTTTAATATACGCTCGTAAAGTATGGGAGCCTTGTCCATTGGTGTAGTCTGACAGGTTGCATACGGTTTCTGCAAATGATTCAGCTGCCAAATGGGCCGGGCTTGAATTTTGTTATCAGATAAGACTTGCATTAATTCGTCGCGACTCAAACCATATTTTGATTGATCGATAACCAATGAATAAAACCAATAATTGCTGATTGCATACGGTGGTTCCTCTATAAAGGATAAACCATTTACATCAGCTAGCTGCTGTTTATAGTATTCAAAGTTCTTCCGCTTAACCGCGATATATTCATCCAGCTGTTCCAGCTGCCCCAACCCTAATGCAGCCTGAAGATTCGTCATTCGATAATTAAATCCCACTTCATCATGAATATAGTACAGCTCATCGGATTTTGCTTGAGTTGAAAGGTGTCTAATGTGAGCTGCTTCCGGTATCTTTTGACAAAGTACCATCCCCCCTCCACCTGTGGTAATGATTTTATTCCCATTAAAAGATAAACAGCCAAACGAGCCTATTGTTCCGGCTTTCCTGTTTGCCAACGTTCCTTGCTTATACACCGAACCTAACGATTCGGTAGCATCTTCAATAATTGGGATATTATGTTGGGTTGTAACCTCAAGTATGGGTTCCAGATTCACAGGATGTCCAAAAATATGCACTGGCAGAATGGCTTTCACACAACGGGATGTTTGTTTATTAATCAATTTTCCCTTTTGTACAATGCATTTGTTTTTTAAGAAGTCCAAAACCTTTTCTACATCCATATTCAAATACGCATCACAATCTACAAAAACAGGATTGGCTCCTACATAATGAATTGTATTTACAGGAGCGATAAAAGTTAATGTGGGAATAAGAACCTCATCCTCTTGGGTAACTCCGGCTTCTATTAAACTTAAATGCAATGCGGCTGTACCAGATTGACAGGCGACGGCTTCATACCCATGCATATAATGTGCCATCTGATTTTCAAAATCCGTTACAAACTTGCCCGCGGTGGAAACCCAGGTAGATTCTACCGCCTCGGTAACATATTTTTTTTCATTCCCCTGGAAATGGGGAACAGATAAAGGGATAAATGTGGGCATGGCATCGCCTTTTTATAAACAACACAATCAAGTTCATCTGGAAGGAATGCGATTCTAACAAGTAGGCTTCCAGGGTACAACCAATCAGAAGAATAGAAAAATCATACAGTATCGTCAAATCGAGTGCGCTCATTCCTGTCAATATCGTTATACACAAAGAACTACAACCATTTGCTTTTTGTCCGCTTTTTAATAAGCTTATATCTGAGTCTACCGTCTCCAAAAGGAGTATTCAATGAAAGATATTGTTATTATTGGTTCCGGAGGACTTGCTAAAGAGGTTGCGTTTGTTATCGAGGAAATCAACAAGGTAAATGAAACATGGAATATTTTAGGTTATGTGGATAATGATGATAGCAAAGTTGGTTCGTTTTGTGGTAAATATCAAGTGATCCATACCGATTCTTGGTTCCATGAGATTTCGGATCGGATCGCTGTAGCAATTGGAATTGGAACTCCCGAAATTCGTAAAAAAGTCGTACAACAGCTAATTGAGCTCCCCCATCTGGAATTCCCCAATCTAATTCATCCTAATTTTGTGGGAGATTTGGAACGTATTTCCATGGGTAAAGGAAACATTATTTGCGCTGGCAACATCTTTACCACAGACATCACGTTGGGGTCTCATAACTATTTTAATTTAGATTGTACTTTGGGCCACGACGCCATCGTTGGGGATTATTGTGTTATAAATCCATCGGTAAATATATCCGGTGGTGTTACCATGGGGAACAATATTTTAATTGGTACGGGTGCTCAAATTTTACAATATCTGAATATCGAAGATTACGCGACGGTGGGAGCGGGAGCCGTGGTTAGTAAACCCGTTCAGGAAGAGACAACGGTGGTCGGTATTCCTGCAAAACCATTAAATAAATAATTCATCGATATATACTATGCTAATTGATTCGGAGATGCGCTGGATTGATCCGATAAAACCTTTTTATATACCTCTTCTATTTGTTTTGCAATCACCTCAGAAGAAAACCGTTCCTTTACATAAGTCTTTAATACATCGGGTGAATAGGTATCATACGAGTTCCGTATCTGCTGGATTGCCTGACAGAGTTGATCTGGGTTTTCCGGTTCTATCAAGATGCCCACCTCTTTGGTTATATATTCCTCAGGACCCCCGCATTTGGTTGCAATAACCGGTCGTCCCATTGAAAGTGCTTCAATACCCACAACAGCAAAGGTTTCCTTTCGACTGGCGATAATCAACGTATGATGCTGTTTTATCTGGTTCATTACTTCATCATAAGGGAGAACACCTAAAAAACTTATATACTCAGCTAACTCCAATTGGTCAACCAAGTTTTTAAAATCATCAAATGCCAAACCAGAACCTATTACAGTTAAATGATAGGTTGTATTAGGATCTTCTAATATGGTTTTTTTTAGCGCAGAAAATAAAATATCTAATCCTTTTACATCTTGCTCAAACTTGTTCATTGAAGATATATTCACTAATCGAAAAGTCGTTTGTGAGTCTAAAACATCACTTTGATTAAAGGGAGATATATGAACTAAATTGGGGATAACCTTAATTGGCAATGTAGGCAATATCTTTTGGATTATACCTTTTAGGTAGTTACTTACTGAAATTACAGCATTAGCATTAAAAAAAGCAGCTTTGACATTGTTAAAATCTAAACGAAGTACGCGATTAATAAAACTCGCATGTTCTGTAATAACATAAGGAATACCAAATTTTTCTTTTATGGCAGACGCCGCTATTCCTGCTCTAACAACAAAATGTGCATGTATAAGGTCTACGTCAAAATCAAGTGTTTGAAATTTCTTTTTTATTCTTCGTTTCAACAACCAACTCTGAAGTGGAAAAAAAAACAAGCTTAAAGAAATAATCCATAGTCTATACACCTGTATTCCATCTATATTCTCTGTTTTTTTGAACGAGTTGGGAATGAGTTTTTTGTTAGAGAATAAAGGCACTAACTGAAGTACCTTAACGTCGTGTCCAGATTTTTTCAGTGCTTTGGTTTGGTGCTCCACAAAATTACCTGATACAGGTACATTTTCACTGGGATAATTTGTTGTGAGGATGAGGATTTTCATAGGTTTTCTTTATTTTTTTGCTCCGTTATTAATGATTGATAAATTTTAAATAATGTTTCTTCTTCGCTTCTCCAGTTGTAATGCTCATCAAAAGCTCGTCTTCCTTGTTTACCTAAGGTTTTTGCTTTCAAATGGTCTTGATTCCATTGATTAATCACATTTGAAATCGCCAAAGCATCTTTCGGATCAACATTAACTCCACATTTGTTTTTTTCATTAAATGAAACCCAATCACCAAAATTTGGCATGATAACTGGTATTCCCCAATATAAATATTCAAATAATTTTACGGCGTAGCTAAGGTGATATTGACCTACGTTGTTATATAGGATCATACCAATACTACTTTTTTTATAATAGTTCTCAACCTCTTCTTTTGAAAGCATACCAAGGTATCTAATCTGATTTTTTGCAGGATGACTTGAAAGATAGTTCAAATCTTGATGTGTGATTGGACCAGCCAGATAAAGCATTGTTCCATCATTCAAATAATTCATAACATGAATCATGTTAAAAAGTCCACGTTCTCTTGTTAAGGCACCAGGATGAAAAATAATTTTAGTTGAATAATCTTTATTGTAGCCAGCAGGTAAATCAGAAAAAAGAGCAAAATTTGCGATCTGAAAGGTTCGAGGATTCTTTTTCTTATATTCTTTTACCATAAATGGTTGAGGAACCAATAAAGCGTCTAGCTTTTTTATGATGGATTTTTCAATAATGCTATACCATTTTGAAATTATATTTCTTAGCC
>CAYPZJ010000049.1:0-18767 GCA_964414635.1 uncultured Spirochaetia bacterium | reverse complement strand
GGTACATCGAAATTCCCTCCATATAGTATCCAAAACCATATTACACCGGTCAAAAAAGCTAATATTAGAACAATAGGAACAAATACGGATGCGATCCGATCGGCAAGACGTTGAATGGGAGCTTTGGATCCTTGCGCTTCTTTGACCAATCGGATGATTTGATTCAGTGTACTGTCTGCTCCGACTTTCTCCGCTTGGAATAACAACGTTCCATCGGAAACCAACGTCCCAGATAATACTCTATCCCCCTCTTCCTTTGCAACCGGTTTCGATTCTCCCGTAACCGGTGATTCATCCACAAAGCTACTTCCTTCTAATATGATACCATCCACCGGAATGCGCTCCCCTGGAAGAACTCGAAGGTAATCCCCTATCTCAACCTCTTTAATAGAAATAACCTGTTCCGAATCGCTTTTTATCCTGCGACATGAAGGAGGTTGCAACTCCATCAATTCTCGAAGCGCATTAGAGCTCCGATTTTTAGCAATCGTTTCAAAATATTTACCGAGTAAAACCAGCGTGATTACTACCGCTGCTGATTCAAAATAAACTATGCTTTCCCTAGTGGCTACAAGACTATAAACACTGAATCCATATGCAGAAAGCGTTCCCAAAGCAACCAAACTATCCATATTAGCCCGTTTATGGACAAACTGAAGCAAGGCACCTCGGATAAAATGCCATCCAACATAAAATTGAACAGGTGTAGCTAATATCCAAACAACCCATGGTGTATAGGGGATTTCCAAACCTAAGTGCTCTGCTATCATAGACAAAAAGAAAATTGGTACAGTCAGAACAATTCCCAGGACTAATTTATTACGCAACCGCTGTTGTTCCGAATCTTTATAGGATGAATCAAGATCTGCATCGTGTGCTAGTGCATATCCCAACTGTTGGACATCATGATAGGCATCTTCTTTTGTATAATGCTGCGGATCAAATTGCAAGCGTAATTCTTCGGATGCGAAATTTACATTCGCCTGGATTACACCAGGTTGTTTTTGAAGCTGTGTTTCTATGGTACGTGCACAGGTTGCACAATGCATTCGCTTCACCTGGTAAATCTCGGATACACTATGTTTATCTGAGATTTGTGTTTGCCCTTTGATTTGGTTTGGAGAAGATGAATCTTGAGGAGAAGATGATGTATCCGTATTCTCAGCTATTTCATATCCTGCTGCTTCAACCGCAGCACGAAGATCCGAACGGGTTGTTTTTGATGAATCCCACTGAAATCGAGCATGTTTAGCAATTCGATCCACTTGAATATCTGAGATACCGGGTAATTGCTCTAGAGCGTCATATATTCGTTTCTCACAATGACTGCACGTCATTCCCTGTATGGGAAGGGTTATGGGTTCCATCGGTTAGGAATTCTTTTTTGCAGGATAACCAATTTGTTCCAACGTGGAAAAAACCGTACTATATGGGGTTTCAGAAGCATTTAAATCAAATTCTACAATTCGCTGTTCCAAATGAATAGCCAGGTTAGATATCCCAGGTAACGCTTCCAATGACTTCTGGATACGCTTTTCACAATGTGCACAGCTCATATCATCGACCGTTAGTTTTACTTTATCTATATATTCCATGTAGCCTCCTTCATGTATCCCGATTGCTACATCGGATTGATTGGTTAAAGAGGAACGATAATGCATGGTTCCCCTTACATATTTATTAACACCCGAACCCCTATTGTATTTCTGAATCAATCATAGTACCATCAAACGTTGCGATAACACGCTCCCCGGGTCGACAAACCAAAAAATCCGTTTCATTCCAGTCTCCAGATACCAATTGGTTAACTAAATCCAAATTCCCCTTTTTAATGTCGTGGATTAACCCCTTTTCTTGGGCAATTTGTTTCGTTTTCTCAATATCAGATGAAGGATCATGGACACCCATGTCTAAATAGAGTAGATGAGTATAATTAGGAAGTCCATACATGGTATTCCAGACATAGGTGGCGTTTTCTTCCCCAAATTTTTTAACCAGCTCATCCCAACTTTCTGTTCCTGGAAGTGTACCAGGTAAATCCATGGTTTGCTGAGCGGATTCTAAATTTACATGATCCCGTTCCAACCACCCTGAAGTATAAAAATAGGTACCGGGATGTTGTTGAAAGTAGCTATGATACAAGTCATGAGAACCAAAAAAAAGGGCAATACAATCATGAACTCTAGGGATAACCAAAGGGATTCTCTGTACAGAAAGTCCTACAATTCCATTAGAACAAAGTCCGTATCCCATTAAGATCGCGTCCCAATGCATATCGGGATGGTTCTCTATGGAATCAATTTCTTCTTGGAGTCGCTTTGACATACGTTCTTTACCGATATCATGCAATCCCTGTGTAACAAAACGGAGATCCACAATATGGGGACTTCTGGCTGCAACATGGCATAGCTCGCGATATAACACTTCACAAGCTAGAACAATAAATCGCTTTTTCTCTTTCATAAGAAGAAATCTAACCGCAGTTTGAAAAAAAACAAAATGGTTTGCCCAAGAGCCGTGTTATACCAAGTGACGCCTATTCTTGAATTTGAAAATTGGCTACTCAAAGGGTAATTCATGAATTACCCCTTAATCAGATTCGAATAAAGATATTACATGGTGTTAGATGTAAATGAAACCAGATGAATTTGCGGGTTTCCACACGATTGGGAATTGCCATCCTAAATGAAAAATACATACTACCAGATCCGCATGAGAATATCACGTTTAATGTTACTACTCATTCTAGGTACTCTTAACACCACTTGGCTTTATGCCCAACCAGAAGAGTATCCTACCGTATCTCCCCCTGATAATTTGCCACGCTGGGCTACGTTTATATTTGAAATTGAGATGGATGTGGTTGCGACTATCCCATATTTTCAGAATATATTGAATGAGGAATCTATTTGGGGACCAGTAACCAGTTTGGGGGATCGGATAGGTTTTCCATTCACTACCGGGACAATTACAGGTGGAATTCGTACAGCATCCCACACTGTTTCAGAAAGGATGCCCGAGTTGGTTATTCGCTGGTATCTTTCCTACGATCGGTTGGAACTGGCGAAGGAATTTCATCGCACGTACCCCAATCGACTTACTACCACAACATTTGAATGGGTACCCGTATATCAGATTGATGAAGGTTCCTATCGTATCATATTAGATGAACACTATTTGGGTGTGGCGTCTGATAATAAATATGAGGAAGCGATTCAAGTTCATCACGGAGCGTATGGGGGGGTGGAACTAAATACCACGTTATACCATCCAACTGAGTTCCTGATGGAAGCATGTTTTATAATGATGACTTCTATTTGGGATTCCCAGGTGGAAGAATATATTCACAAGCAGCTGGAAGCGTTGGGTGTTACACCACTTCCCGATGTATTTCGCATACCATACTTTCTAAGTATGGGGGTGGGGATGGAACAAGCTGAAACTGGATATAGGTTTCATTTTGTTTTACAATATAAAGATCGCTTCAACCCCGCTGCTATTAAACTTGGTTTAGAACATGTACAACAACAGATGCGTCGAATCCTTGAAGAACTTCCAGAACCGACGGGGCAAATTTTTCCCTTTAACAAGCCACTTCTTACCCATTTATCTCAAATGGATATCTCTATCGATACAGACAACCAGCTTATTCACCTGGAACGAATGCTAGATCTAAAAGAATTCGATCAATTACTCCGTCAACTCTTTACCAATACATGGTAGATCGCATGCAATTGGATGGAACTTCTTTCCTATCGCGATATTTTCCGTTTATTTTGCTTGGGTTAGCGATAATAACTCGGTTGCAAACTTTTTTTATTCCCATTTATAATGGTGACGAAAGCAATTATGCGATTCATGCATTGGAGTTGCTTCGTGGAGGGCTACCTTACGCAGATGTTGCGATGAAAAAACCGCCCTTTATTTTTTATTATTATGCCGCTGCGATGGCGATCATCCCGGATCTTCGGTGGGTTCATGCAGTTACTGTGGTTATCATTGCTTTTTCTGGCTACGCACTTTACCGATCCATACTCGTTTGGATACCGCAACCTTCAAAAGAAGTTCAACAAGCTGCTATGATGGCTGGAATTGGGTATGTCTTATTTTCTATGAATTATATCGAAATGGATGTGTGGGCAACCCATGTGGAGGTGATTGGGAATTGCTTTCTTTGTGTCGCATTGTGGATGTGGATACTCGCGAATAAAAATAAATCCTATTTGATATACTTCGTTCTAGGATGTCTTGTGGGACTTGCGTCCATTTGCCGGCATCCTCATGGAGCAATCTTACTTGCTTTTTTGGGAGCGATGATTATCAGATGGCGTGAAGGGAAAGCCATTCAATCCATTGTAAGTATGGGAATTGGTTTTACCTTGATATGGGGTGGAATTTTTCTTTGGGCATGGTTTCAAGGAATTTACCAACCTTTTATGGAATATGTAGTATATGAAAATTTTAGATACATTAGCCCAACTAATTCGCTACAGCTGCAGTGGTACGATTATTTTTTTCGATTTGGGGGCTACTTAGTAGCCTGTTTACCCCTTGTATATCTGAGCGTTTATGGTTGGATCCATGGGGAGAAACGCGCTAATCCAAATAGCGAAGGATCCACCAGGGATAACCAGACAGCGAACCCTACATTCTCTACTATAAGGATTTTTATCATTCTATGGTTCAGTTTAGGTGTGGGAACCATTCTGTTAGGAAATCGGCTGTATGGGCATTATTACCTAATTTGGTTGCCATTATTGTCATGGGCAGCCGCGATCGGCTGGATGACTCTCCAGAACGGGCGTTTACGCAAAATAATACGAATTGCTATCCTAGGAATTACATTGGGGTTTCAAATACTAGGAGGGTATCGAACGTTTACAGGTTCGTTTGAGGCAGAAAATCCCGCGATAAAAGAAATAATCAACACAGCAGGTAAATACACCAAACCTGGTGATTATGCTTTCATTTGGGGGAATTTCACACACCCTTATTATCATCTGCGCTTAAAACCCAGTTCCCGATATATCACATGTGAATATCTCGTGGATTATCGGGGTCAGCAATTGAATCCGGCTACACGGAATCATCGTTACGAACAATTACTGAAGGATCTCGAATCGCATCCCCCTCAATTAATCATAGATACTTCCAAATCGGATTTGTTTCCATACTGGAAAGGGATTCTTCCCGAAAGAATTGATTTTTTAAATCATTGGATTACGTCTTTTTATAAAAAAAAGGAAATCCTTCATGGTGTAGCATTCTATGTAAGAACGGGTTTTAAGGGAGATAGGTAAATTTTAATTCTTCCAATCGATTTCGATGGTTTCATCCCCAATCAATTTTTTTGCTTTCGCTGCAAAAACCTTATTTTCTTCTTTGCAGCAATCAATGGTCTTCGCGTCCTCAATTCGTTTTAGTAATTCATCTAAATAATCATGGATGGGTACTTCTTTTTTCATGTGGTAAACTCCTCCCGCTTTGATAAAAAAGTAACACGCTTAAATCACTTGGAAGTATCTTCCGAGCCAGAATATTCCTAAAATAAAAAAAAGGAGCATACACGTAAAATTCACGCCCCATTTCCATGCATTCCTACGCTTAATTGCATTAGGCGGATCCAAACTAAGCAGTGTGGGCAATTGTTTTCTTGATGGGGAATCATAAATAATCGAATGCTGCTGTGTAGCTGGATTATAATGTATTCTGGCAATCAATGTTAGCGGAACATCAAGAGGGATTTGCTGTTCCAGATATACTAAGCGTGTGGTATTTCCTGATTGCGTATATGCTGTTAAGTCAATGATTACAGAACCAAAACACAATTTGGAATCTTTGTATGGGATATCCTTCACTGGTTGTTTGAGAAAGGATCCATCCCATTCCAGTTTATTTAATTCAATTGGTAATGGGACTCCCATTGCTTTAGTGGAAAAGCACTCCGGAGTAGCATGTTCAAAAATTATTTCCTGATACTCCTGTGTTACCCGGGATGCGGATTGTTTTATTTGAAGCGGTGCTTTATAAAAGCGTTGGACTTGTATACGATATGCCCAACAAGTTGAATTGGAAAACGGAGAAACAATAGATTGCTGAGTTGTGGTATCTAACCGGATAAACATGGGATTGGTGGAAGAGAAAGGGGCTTGATCAGCAGACGTTTGATCCAAATAGGCTAACGTATTTTCATTAAACGGCTTAACACGAAATGCTAATAGGAACACCACCTTAGCATGGATCAAATAGTAAAGATAAGCCAAAAAAACACAGAAAGAAGCGATCGCAAGTAGAAACATTTCATTCTCCACAATCAATTTGAAGATCCGAACCTTTCGATAATCTCAAAATCGTAATTGATATTGGAATGCATGTCAATAGGTTCGAATTATTCGGTGGATATTCACCGTTGCCTTATTTTAAATAATGCGTTCCGCATCGAATGACAAATTCTCTTATAAATACGGGTGCGATTTAAAGAAAATGTTTTTTTTGTTGAAAACGTGAACCTATTATTTGGACGGGCTGTCCAAGGATACTACTCCTTATGCCCGGATTGAAGCTTCTTTCATGACCGTCAATTCCATTCGGGTATTGGGAGGAGGTTCCAATCTCTATTACCTCTACTGCCCTTTTTCCTGTTCCCCGAGCAACATTCCCTGAATGATTTCGAGTGGGAAATAGGCATAGAAGGGAAAGGGGGATTGGGAGTTGAAAGATATACCCATTCTTGATTTGAGAAAAATGTAAGCAATCCGTATAAGAAATTAGGTGTAGCAAAACCCATGCTCATTTGACAATCGATATGAAAAAAAAGAAAAATATGCTAAGATGATCTTGACCATTTAAAATTGTCTTATTATCATTCCGGGCAAATAAACATCGGGAATTCGTTCCTGGTGTTTTGGTCGCCGCGGTAGCTCAGTCGGTAGAGCAAGGGACTGAAAATCCCTGTGTCGTTGGTTCGATTCCAATCTGCGGCATATTCCAAACCCTAAATACAGACTACCTTGAAGATCGTGCCCGGTGAGTTCATCGAAAGATCATGGAATGCTATGGTTTGTTTATTGTTGTTGTTTGCTGATTTGTATTTCCAAACGACTATTAAATAACCTTTTTTCACTAAAACGGATATTCGATAGACTAATACCCTTTCATCGGATGGGCATAATTGGGTATATCCTTATCTAGATTGTTTTCAGAAGGTGTTTGTTTTTGTATTTATAAGTGCCTCGCCTTGACCTTTAGTTTTTTTTTCTTTATTTTTAACCTATGTAAAGGGAGTCTATCCCGATTCGTATGTAAACGTCATCTGTAAGGAGATTTTGTATGAGAATTACTTTAATAGCCACTTTCGCACTCTTTCTGCTCAGTTTCTTTATAAATCCGATCTTTAGTATCGATACCAATTCTGGAAGTGTCGATTCTGATAGCAGTATTCAAATAGATTACTTGCCTGTTACGTGGGCACCGAATCCCCAAGCTAATCGCTATGAGATTTCGATTGCGTCCGATGCCCAAATGAAAAATATGATTCCTTACCAAGGGAATGACAAAATCATTATTTCCAAACGGGATGATGGAACTTTTTCCTATAATCCCCCCCAGGCTGAACAACCAGAACAACCGACTGCCTATTTTTTATCCCTCGATGCTGGGTTGTATTACTTTCAAATAAAGGCATATTTCAATGAGCAATTGATTCAACGGTATCGTGTGTTCCATCTGACGTTTGGGAGTGATGGGGAAGGTGAGTTTGATGAATATGGACGTCCGATTTTCAAAGAAGTGGAGATTGATAGTCAGGTAAATAATAATGTCGATGATTATTATAACATCTATCAAGATCAAGTAACCAAACGGAAATACATCCCCCTAAATACCTCTATCCGTCCTAAAAACACAGATAATCGATATGACGAAGGGCAATCAACGTTTGTAAAGGTCGATCAAGGTGAATGGGTTGAAGTACCCGGAATTTTTAACCAAAGTTTTGGTGATGTGCTTGTTTTTGAGGAAGGCGAACATTGTATCAACCATAAATTGTGGGTACTTAGTACCAAACAGTATGAGCAAAAACATGTTAGAGTATATGCAGATGGAACGGCACCCACCATTTCTCTTGCGTTTGATGCCACGAAATATGTTCAGATTGGGGATATCGCGTATGGAAATAAAAATGTAACTTTCACATTGGAAGCCCAAGATGATACAGGCGGAAGTGGTATTCAAAAAATTCTTTATACCTTTGGTGATGGTGAGTTACATGAATATACAGGTCAACCTGTACCTGTACCTCGCACGGGCGATTTAGACATTCTGTTCTGGGCGATGGACAACGTAGGCAACCTAAGTGAACGGATGTTTCGTCATATAAAAGTCGTTGACCCCGAATCACCAGCGCATGCTGAATTAAAACCTGAAATTGTTGGATTACGTGCCTTAGCTTCTAATATCTTTCAGGATATGGAAAATACAAATGTATATTTCACCTCTGTGGATAATCGATTATTTGTGGATGCCCGATCCCGTTATGCAGAAATTGTAAGCCAAATATTTGAGTTATACGATGAGGAAGGTGTTTTCCAATATAAAGGGAATGTGGACGCGTATCATCCCATTGTGTTTCATGACCCAGGGGTATACACTCTCGTGATAGAAGTTAGGGATAGTTTAGGCTTACCAAGTCAAGCTCAATATATAGTGAACGTGGAATAAAAAAAAAGCAATAGCGTATGTTTCACGAAAAAGCCAAGACCAGGGAGCACCATGTTTTGGCTTTTTTTATGTCATCGAATACCATGTTTATTTTCCATATTCGAATCTGTTGTAGGGGAAATCATGAGAAGTTGAAAAAATCAAAAATCATTCGATCTTTGTAGGGGCGACTCTTGCGGTCGCCCTTTAGAACAGGATTTTGGAAAGAGCAGGCGCAAGACCTGCCCCTACATTTGCGTTTTTCAACACACCCTATGAATGACCCCTACGAGCAACCAATTATAAAATTCAAATCAGGTATTCTAAAGGTCCCTTAACCATAATTTGAAACTAACTTTCCAACGATATGAAGCAATCTTGCATCTGAAAAAGATTGTTTTGGCGATTCGCTTCTTACAACAACGATTTGTAGTTCAGTTTTTAGTTCAACAGGATTATCCATCAGTTTGAGATGCATCCAAGATCCAATTGAAATTGTCAATCCCAGTAAGATTGAGTATATTACAAGGGGTAGAACCATATTTTAGCTGTGTAATAGGACTTTGTGTATATGAACCATCAATTGTATCTATCTCTTATCCTTGTAATTGGGATGCTCTGTAGTTGTCAAACCAATGCTTCTATCTCCACCAACACTCCCAAGCACGATCCTGTCTCGGATTCAATGATGACTGCATCCTTACGGTACGCGATCACATCCAAACTACATTCGTTCGATCCTGCTCCTATGAATTTACAAGCGCAAATTGATTTTATTTTGAATCTTTATGAAGGATTAATGATTCATACGGGAGATGGGGATGTGCCCGTTTTGGGATTAGCAGAATCCATTGAAGTTCAGGATGAAGGGTTAACGCAATTGGTCACACTGCGAAAGGGATTAAAATGGAGTGATGGAGTTCCGCTTACAACCGATGATGTGTATTACGCCTTTCGTCGCGTACTGACGCCAGATCGATTTGTAGAAGGACTTCCGTATTATAATCATTTATTGGAAATCATTCATAATGCAACAGCGTATAAAGAAGAAACTCTAGAAAGTCTTCCAGAAAAGCCAATCCAACGATTGGAAGAGTATCAAGCATATTTTTCTGAAGTTGGTATCGAAGTGGTTGATACACACCAAATAAAATTCAAATTAGATTACCCGATTCCCTATTTTAAGCAAATCCTCGCCCAACCGAATTATTATCCCCTTCCAAGACATATTCTAGAAAGCAATCCCGAAAATTGGGCAACCGCAGAAAAAATTATCTGCAGTGGTCCATTTGTACCTGAAAGCGTTACATGGGCATCTAACGATGATACCGAAACTGAAACAAACCTTAAAAGTATAGGCCATGTTACACTCATACCCAATCCCTACTATTGGGATCGAGATTCTGTAAAATTGACGCGAGTAGAAGTCGACTTTTTTGAAACCAAATTTGCTATGTCCCTGATATATCAACGGTATATGCAGGGTATCTATGATTTTGTTCCAAATTTGTTCAATACTCCTACCACGGAATGGAATTTACAACCCCGTAATGACTTAATTGTAAAAAGCAGTCCCGCTGTTTATTTTTATATCCTCAATGTTTCCAAACCCCCTTTGTCGAATCCTGTATTGCGCCAAGCCTTAAACCTGGCAATCGATCGTAAATCGTTGGTGGATCATGTTGCAAAAGAAGGGGAACGCCCTGCATATACATATGTACCACAAATTATAAAAGGATATCACGCTCCCGAAACAGGAATATCCTATAATCCTAAAAAGGCACGAGCGTTACTGGAGGAGGAATACGGTTCTCCTGGAAATGTGCCTTCATTTCATATTGAGGCGATGCGGGGTTCTGGTGATGTTGCTACAGGGAATTTCATTCTCCAGAATTTTAGAGATATCGGGTTGAATGTACAGATTGAATATGTGGATCAGGAAAATTTTGCTTCGTATTTTATGAAAGCAAAAACTGGGAATTTCTTTTTTTTCCGATTAGCATGGAACCCAGATGTCCTGGATCCATTGGATTATTTAAGATTGTTTCAAAAAGATCATCTAATTAATCTCGGACAGTTTAATAATGCTGATTATGAACGCCTTCTAAAAGAAAGCATGCAGACAACCGATTATAATGAGCGACTCACGCTTTTACGGGAGGCAGAAAGTATCCTGTTACAAAACTATATTCTCATCCCGTTATTTTATCTAACCAATCGAATGCTGGTTCGACCCAATGTAAAAGGACTCTATTTGAATGAACGAAACCTGCACCCCTTAAAGTATATCTATTTCACCCAATGAAACTTAAATATCATATCTACGAAATCTATCAGATACAAATCATGTGTATATGTTGTTTGATGTAATATCAGATACATCCAAATACGTAGGTGTTACTGCCGCAGATCATCATCGGCATAGTCTTTGTAATTAATATCAGGAAAAATGTTATCACGCCATTCCATCTGTTCAAGATAGTATGTGTCATAGTGAGTTGTAAGAATCATTTCTCTTAGTTTTAAAAACCGGTTGATATGTTGTTTGGTTCGTTTCACTGCATAAGGCACTGTCGTTTTTGTTTTCATAATAAACGCCCAATCCGAAGATTGAGCCAGTTGTACTTCCCGAGCGCATTGATTCAATGCACGATATAGAATACTCCCGCTTTGAGGCTGTGCATCTGGATGATGTTGAAATCGTTTAGCCAGATCCACCATCCAGTCAGCAATCTGATGAAGATGGCGGTAGATCCAATCATTCCCCCCTTCCAACCACACTTCCGCATAGCCTTTATACCCCCAGCTAGAATAAGAAGGCTGTGCAATCTGATTTACTTGGTATTCTTCGAGATATTCATGGGGTGTGATCAGTGCAATATTATCCTGATCGTGATGCATTTTTCTAAATAAGTAGTTCAAAAAATCAGGACCCTCGTACCACCAGTGTCCAAATAATTCCGCATCGAAGGGGGCAAAAATCAGTGGTTTTCGGTCAAATTCGGGTAATCCTGCTAAATATTCCACCTGCTTTTCACGATTAAACATAAAATTGCCTGCATGATCTGCAGCGCAGTCCAATGCCACCTGGGGATTATAAGGTTGTTTATCTCCTAAATCGACTTTACCAGTAATGCGATGATATTTGATACCCGTCATAGAGCGGATTCCATCAGGATGAATATAAGGCTGGATATAGTCGAATTCCAGATCGTACCCCACATCCCGATAAAAATCCCGATAGTTGGGATCACCTGGGTATCCTTCTTCAGCACTCCAAACCTGCTTCCCTGAATTTTGTGCATCCCTGCCAAATACACCAACATAGTTTCCATTTTTACAGGGCGTCATAATCGGGGCGAACACTCCATACTTCGGACGCTTGCTGGCATACATAACCCCATGCGTATCCACAAAGAAATAATGTAACTTATGTTTATCCAACAGGTTTTCTAATCCAGGATAATAACCACATTCCCCATTCCAAATCCCCTGCGCCTTTTTCCCGAAGATCCGCTCGTGCTGGCGTTGTGCGGTAGCAATTTGTGCGTTTATCGCGTGGGAATTAATATTCATAAGTGGAAAAAAACCATGGGTAGCACCACAGGTAACAATCTCTAGTTTCCCCAGATCCTGAAAGCGACGAAATGCGCTTACCAAATCCCGTTGGTATGTTGATGTAAATAAATGTAGATAATGGCCTAGTTTCCTTTGGTACATCAGGGCGGTTTCATGAAACTCGGGTAGATGTTGGGTGCGGTGTACTTCTTTATTTGCCAATTCAACCATTTTGCTTAAATGACGTTCATACCGCGTCTTAAGAAGATCATCCATTAACATGGCACAAAGCGGTGGGGTAAGGCTCATCGTAATTCGGAAGTCTACGTTATCACGAACCAAACCCTCAAATACATCCAAAAGGGGAATATATGTTTCGGTGATGGCTTCAAATAACCAACTTTCTTCCATAAATTCATCGTATTCGGGGTGACGAATGAAAGGTAAATGGGCGTGCAATAATAAGGCGAGATATCCCTTTGGCATACACTGCTCCTTCGTTAAGGAATATAGTGGAAAGAACCTGGTTTGGCAAACCTCCGATTTTTAGAAGGATGAATCTCAAAGTAATGTGAAAATAAGTAAGACAACCTCTGAGAAATAAAGCATCGATACGAGAAGCGAAGTAACGAAGCAATCTTTATTAAAAGAGGGATTGCTTCACTTCGTCCGCGATGATCTCGTTTTAATTCATCACTATGAGATTCGATTTCAAACAGACAAACCCTCTTTTGGTTTTTTCACCATTCGTAATTAACTTCCCTTCAATTGCTGGAGGAAAATATTATGCGTTTTGCAACCACCATTACTATTGTCTTACTTATTATCTGCTTGATTACCTGTAACCGTCAAGACGACATACCTACTGGTGACACTGCCGGTGATCAGATCGGGGGGCTGGATGCTGGAAGCAGCAGCTGGTTGGATTCCATCCCCATGCAGGATATTACACTGGGCGCTGCTGCATCGTGCCCACTGGGGCAGGATCTTAGTGGTAAATTCCCATTACCCACCAGCCAACTAGGGAATATGACTTGTGTGTGTTATTCGCTGGCGTATTATTCCACCTATTTACTGGGATTACGTTATAAGGATCTACGGGAGCTATCCCAGGAACAGCTCCAAGCACAACTTGCGAAACCCGAAACCATGCGAAACCCGCATTACTTATGTGCACAGTTAAATAAACGGAATCCCAACGAAGCGTGCAACGATGTTGCAGTTTCCATCTACGAGGCGTTGGAAAACCTAATGCAAGAAGGTTTTCCTTCTATTGCAGATAGCATGCCGCTGCTTTCTGGAATTGATGACGCGAGTGCCTGCGATACGACGGTTTCCAGTATGGGGATGAATGCAGGACCGACTCTAAAGGAATTATATCAGGTACCCACAAATATCGAAAGCCTGGCGGGGAATTTATGTTCACAAACCCCGATTATTGCAGGAATACGACTACCTCATGGATTTGGAAATTTGGATGAAACCACCCCGATACCATGGGAGTTACCTGTTGAGCCGAACTGGAGCGTTGTGGATCATCTGCTACTCATTGTGGGGTACGCTCCCGAGGGAACGGAGAACGGCGGCGATACGGTGGATGGTGCATTTAAATTATTAAACAGTCAGGGACCGAACTGGGGGCATGATGGGTATTTGTGGGTGGAAGCGCATAGCCTGATAACGATGATGGAGCAGGTTACGGATGCGGATGGGAAGAGTTCACCGATTGCATTGGTTCATGAAGTCGACGTTCCTTGTGATGCGGGATTGCCAGCACCTACGGTGGCAACGAATGGACAACCTGGGTCTGGCGGTGTCGGTGGGGGGTATCAGATGGATTTTAATCCACTTATTGGAGCAAGTAGTTATACTGGTGAATTGGGCATAGCTCCCTTTGGGGATACCGATTTTGTTCCAGCCTTGGTGGATCAAATGAATAGCCGGGTGGTGGAAATTATTAATTCTGAAGGGACCTATAAATTTCGCGTACGAGCCAACAAAGCGGGATGTCCGGTGGGTGAATGGTTTTATAGTTATCAATTTTCTGTTGGGGATGTAAATCTTTCTTCTCCCGTACTCATACTGGAAGGATTGGAAACCATAACTCTTCCTGGTAACCAAACATCAGTTTCCTTTAATTTTTCTTTGACAAAACCGGTGACGGGCGTTGAAAATGGGCTTATCGTTAATCATGGGGCAACCGTGTCAGTCACTTCGGGGAGCGGAAGTGGTCCCTATACAGTAGATATTTCTGGATTGTCCTCGAATACGGTGTATACCGTTACGTTTACAGATGCAATAAGTGATGGAACAAACACCCTTACACCCATCACGAAGCAAATTATTGTTCTCGCAAAGGCAGCAGATACGAGTCGACCAACCATCCATTCCGATAATTTTGACTCCGCAAGCGATCTGGCTCCGGGTACTACAAGTTTTAATGCGAGTGTAACATTCAGTGAAGCTGTACGGAATGTGGATAATGTACGGATCACAGCGGATGGTGGTGCGAGTGTTGGCATCGTGAGTGGCGAAGGTGCCGGACCATATACATTCATCATCAATGGATTGCAGGATGGAGAAAGTTATACAGTGTTTTTTGGGAGTGGGATCACAGATAGCGCAGGGAATTCTATTTACCCTCAGAATCGGATCATCACTATTCAAGAACCCAGTTGTAATCCGTCCATTCCCGACCACGCCGATGCAGTACTGGTACTACCAGATACTAGTGTTCCTGCTGATCACCCCCAGAATATATCAGCCCTTACATTTGAGGGTGCAACGATACGAAATGATGGTTCGGCAGACATTACCATTTCTGGAAGTCAATCCCTCAATGTTGTATTTTTGACTCCCCAGCAAGGTGATACAACACCAGCAAGTGCTACTGAACTCATTGGTGTTATTGCAATTACCACTCGAGTTCTTGAAAATATGGGACAATCGTTTTTAGGTATTCCTGCATGCGATGAATTGGATATTTCGACATTGAAGCTGTGGTATGATCCCTATTGGAGAGCACAATCTACATATAATTTAATACCCTGCGTAGATTGTTCACTCCCGAGTAACCCTAAGATTGTATATGAAGTAAATGAGGATAACAACTGGAAACTATATGAGGATTACAGTTGGACTACCTCGGGTACTGATCCCATTTATATCTATGCGGACTCCCAATTCGCTGATCAGGATTTAATGATGATGTTATTTCGGGACACACTCGAAGCAGATGCTGCTGTGGTAGCCGAAGTAAATCAACGAATTGAGGATGTGGAAGACTGGTATTTTCTTTTAGAAGACGTACCCAATTTGGAAAACTATTTTCTATCCTCTTTTCAATCTCTAAGTAGAGACAATTGTGAAGATGCTTCCTACGCCTGTAATGTTGCGTTATCCGATTATTCGCCTTTTCTGATCTATTATCTCCCCTCTGGAACGTATCTTCTGTGTGTTCAAACTTCATTTGCAGCTGCTAGCTCTAATGATGGTGACTATGCCTTGCTTGTAACTAAAAATGAACTCCAGGTTCCGACAATAGGCGCTCCACACGTCTTGGGGAATACTACCTATTCCACTACAGCCGCTATTCCTGTTGAACAGACTCTTACACCTGAAACATCGAGTACATTCACACAAACAAATACTTCTCATATTCATTGGTTTAAATTTGATATCACCAATTAGACGAAAAAGAGTAATCTCTCAATCTGGTTGGGGGAGTCTTCGATTAGACAGCCTATTCAATTAGCCGAAACATATTGATTTTCTTTGTTAGCATGAGATGTTTCGTTGAAAAGAAGAACCTGAAACTGGAATGCCATTCATGCAAACAGTGTGCATACTCAGCTTTTGATAATTGATTTGAAAATCACATTACATTGCTTATTCAGAAACAAATGAAATCAAATAAGAAAAAGAAAAGAAATACTAACCACGGATAGACGTGGATGCTGCAGATCAGAAAAGCATAATTCTTAAGTGGATATTGACATTCTGGTTGTTCCTCATTATTCTCTGTAGGTTATCCAATACTGGATGGAACCACTTCGAATCAAGGTAGATCCCCATGATAACTCAATTAAAAACCTCTAGGATCCAGTTTATTCAAACGATGATACTTTTAACATGCATTCCTTGTATGGGTATATGTTTAATGTTGAATACACTCCATGCGGATGAGGAACAAAGCGGGTTAGGAAATTCTGACAACACCCTTGCCTTTGAAACTCCTTCTAACTTGGAACGAGAACGGTTTTTTAACCAAGGGAATATGATACCCAATCCGTCATTTGAACAGTCCGATTCAACTCAGCAAAAACCCCAAGGATGGAGTTTGGAAGGAGAAGGGGTCCATTGGGTTACCTACCCATCAGAAAATTATGATGCAACAACGGTTCTATCTGGGGAGCGTAGTATTAAGATTGATTATCAGGGAGATATGTTGGGAAATCCTGTCGGGATTCGCAGTGAAAAAATCGAAGTGATACCAGGTAATTATCAGTTATCGTTGCAGTTACGCATCGATCAGCTGATTCCTGTGGATTTAGATCGGAAATTGGGAGATAGCCTACTAATTCAAATGTTATACTTTGATTCCTCTGGACAGCTCATATCATTAAGTTCTGGTGATAATGCTACCCACGTATCCTATCCATACCAAAATCAAAATCATACTCTTGCCATGTTTCGAATTATTGAACAACAACCGTGGACAAAACTTTGGTGCCGTTCGGGGTGTGAGTCAGCGATAGTGGGGAATGTCCCAGCGGGAACCGCTTTTATACAGATTTTTATTGGACTTGTCGGACGAGGAACGATTTATGTGGATGATGTTTCGCTGGAGTATACCAAATACAATTTTACACTTAAAGAACGGTTACAGAAGTATTTTTCTGATGAGTATGACCCGCGATCCTTACTCATCCCAACACCGCAACAAGTGTTAGCGGAATCGACGTTACAATATTATGACACGAAGCATGAAGATCAATGTTTACCCCCTCTGATTTGTATTCCAAGGAATGCTTCGCCACCTATACAGCATGCTGCGATGTTATTAAAAAACCGATTGGTTGCGACCTGTTCTGAAGCAGATTCATCGGTTCGCCGATTTTCCTATGATCCCCCGATTGTCACCTCGGTGCCCGAAGCGTATAAGACTTATGAAGGAGAATTCCCGCCATTAATTTTTAGTATTGGAAAAACGAACCTTATAGAGGCATATGCTGAAGAATTACGATCGCATACGTTAGAGGATCAGCCGCAAAGCTATGAAATTGCTTTTCAACAAACACAGCATTATAACCTTGTTATACTCTATGGATCAACTCCTCAAGGATGTTATTATGCAGCAACTACAGCACGTCAGTTATTGGATCGATGCGATTACTATTTTTATGCTGCATCCATTCTGGATTATCCAGATTTTAGTGTGCGCCAACCGCATCTGGATATGCAGTGGTTAGTCGATCATACGGATGCGATAGCGTCTCTTCTTGGTTGGTGTACCAAATACAAATTTAATCTTGTAACAATGAGTCTCAATGATGATTCAACAAGGTGGTATCAACCCAAACCTACTTTTATTCCTATTGTAGAACAAATTGGGAAGATTGCCCAAACAACTACGCTATTGCAGCTTGGGATTCAACTAAATCCTTATGGTCATTTATCAAACATGGATTCGGAAGCGTTATCAGATCAATCGGTTTATCCGTTTTCCCATAGTGATCCCTTAAGTTTTGAAAAAATCCGAACGTTGTTGGGGATAGGATTGGATGGAGGAGCAAACTGGTTATTTTATCAAGCTGATCAAGCTGAACTTAGAGGATGGAGTTCCTTTTCTGGTACTACATTATTTGGAGAAACAGACCGTCATCGGTTTGGCTCCCTTGCCCAAGCACAATCATATTTGATAAACAAACTTGCTCATTGGATTGATTTGGAATACCCTCAGGCACAGCTGGCAGTTATCCCAACATGGAACAATCTTAAAACCATAGATCAGAGTCGGGGTCAAGGTGAACTCTATCTCGAAGAACTAAGTAGGCGATTAGCTGCACGGATTTTGCTGTGTTGGAGTGGAGCATATAAAAATCGATTTCTTGCCAATCCTTTGGATTATTATCGGTTTCATTCGTATGTGTTGAATCGTTCCATATTTATGATGGAGCAGTCGATGATTGAGGGATGTGATCCAGAAATGAAACGGTGGGATTATCGATGGGGGGAAGGTGAAGCCAATCTTTTTGGATCATGGGATCTGCAGCTTCCATCAATAGATGCTTTTCTAAATACGAAAGGTTTTATCCAAATGCAGCATCCATTAACAGAACTTACCAAAATACGTTATCTAACATTGGCAGATGTATTATGGAATACACAAGGATATCATGCTGATTTTTCACTATATAAGGCGCTGGTGGGATTATTTGGAAAAGGATTAGCGTGGGAATTTGTTGAATTAAATGATTGCTTTACACATGCGTACCATGCTTTTCATCAGG
>CAYPZJ010000048.1:0-18907 GCA_964414635.1 uncultured Spirochaetia bacterium | reverse complement strand
AAGTGTTTAGTATCGTGGTGATGTCTATTTCCGCAATTTTTTATATCATTTTTGGACAATATTTATTCAGTCAGGTATTAAAGGTCTTTCCAATTTCAGGATTTCGGTATGATCTGGCAATGGTCAGCTTTGTTACGCTGCCGATTCTTATCTCCCTTATCGGATCAATGGGAGGCGGTGTTCGGTTTTATAGAACGGTGATGTTGGAAGAAATCAACCGGGATTACATTCGGACTGCCCGTTCGAAAGGATTATCTGAAAGTAAAGTATTATTCAAACATGTTCTTAAAAATGCATTAATTCCCATTGTAACCAATACTGTAACCAGTATTCCGTTTCTAATTATGGGGAATTTGCTTTTGGAATCCTTTTTCGCCATACCTGGTCTTGGTAGTTTTATGGTAGATGCCATTCGAGCCCAGGATTTTTCCATCGTGCGATCCATGGTGTTTTTAGGATCGGTATTATTGGTTACTTTCTTATTAATCACGGATATTGTCTACTCGGTGGTGGATCCGCGTATCCGTTTGGAATAGTATTCATGCGAATTGAGAGCCGATATGGATAGTTTTGGAATACTTATTGGAAATATCATAACCGTACTCATTGTAGTACTCATCGCTGTGTTTATTTTCCGCGCGCGAAAAAGTGTATTCTGGCGGGATGTCGTACGACAAATCAGCAGACGGAAACTCGCAGTGATATCCCTTTTTATCATGGTAATTTATCTACTGATTGCCCTCTTCGATTCCTTTTCCTGGGCGGATCCGAAATATGATGAAGAAGGACATGTCATTATTGCAGATAACGGCGTAGCAGTGATGGACTATCCATTGTCTTTGCTCGACCGAATTCTAAGTCCTATCCGTACCGCTCAAGAAACAACATTCAGTGCCCCTTTTGGAACCCGTTCCCTTGTAAAAACCACATACAAAAATGAAATGGGAGAAATTGTTAGGGATTATCCTGCTTTGAAATATCCGGGTGTTCATGTATTAGGAACGGATAAGGTGGGGAATGATGTGTTGTATGCCACGTTGAAAGCGATACGCACCGCGATGATTATTGGAATTTTCCCTATATTAATAGCGCTACCATTCGCTTTATTTCTGGGTGTGATGGCGGGATACTTTGGTCGGTGGGTGGATGATGTTATTGTTTTTATATATACGATGATTTCGGGAATCCCAGGAATTTTACTTATTGCTGCATTCATGATTATTTTTGGTCAAGGCGTCGTGCAGCTTTGTGTAGTTATGGGAATTACCGCTTGGGTGGGATTATGCCGATTGCTTCGGGGTGAAACATATAAGCTACGAGAAATTGAATATGTTCAAGCTGCGAAGGCGTTTGGAGTTAGCAGTGTTAAAATCATTGTACGGCATCTGTTCCCCAATGTAATGCATTTAGTTTTGATTAGCTTTGTACTTTGGTTTTCGGGGAATGTCCTTGCTGAGACGTTTCTTAGTTATATTGGAATTGGTGTCGGGTCCCAAACACCGAGTTGGGGTAATATGATTAATGAGGGGCGTTTTGAATTGAGCCGCGAACCGGTAGTATGGTGGAATCTGGCGGCTGCATTTTTTATGATGTTTGGGTTGGTTTTACCCACCAATCTATTTGGTGACGCCCTGCGGGATGCATTGGATCCTAAGTTACGACAATAGATATTCCAACCAAAATACTACCCAGATTAAAAAATCGAATCATGGTTCACCCATGCATATACACATCGTTCAACTTAATCCAACCACGGGTGATTTCATAGGAAACAGCCAGAAAATCGAGCAAGCATGTAAGCGAGCCCAAGCAGAATCCGTCGATCTTGTCTTGTTCCCCGAATTAACGTTGCCAGGCTCCCTTCCCGAACAGTTCTTGGAACATTCAGAGTTTGTTGAATCCCAAGAACAGATATACAATCGGTTACGCCAGATGTTCCCTAATCTGAATGTAGTTTTAGGGATTATTGATACGTGGTGGATTAAAACAACCCAGGTTCATTTCGCTGCAATGGCGACCTGGGGTCCAGATGTGGGGTCTTATCGTGTTAGCGATATTCGTGTGGTGTCATTTGGAACATATCGCCTGGCAATTGTTTTACAAGAGGATAACTGGTACATCGAGTCAGAAGAGGATTTTGATGGGTTTGCAGGAACTCCTTTGGGGCAAGTCCCAAAATTAGAGTGTGATGCAGTACTATTATTTGGTAACTCTATATTTCATCCAGGCAAAACCGAGCAACGAGAAGCCGGGCTTCGCATATTTTGCCGTCGCCAAGGAATTCCGTTGATCTATTGCAATCAAACCGGGGGGCATGGTTCATACCTCTACGAAGGAAGTTCGTTATGGATAGACGACCGAGGAATCATCCGCTATCGTACAGATCCGTTTGAGGAATCTACAACAACGGTTTCGCTTTTTGAATCGAACAAAACAGAACCCAACCCATGCTGGAAATATAAACAACCATGTATTTCGATCCCCCATGCGATTCAACGAGGAATCATCGATGTATTTAATAAAGGTGCATTTGAAGCCATGGTGTTCCCCATCATCGGTCATCCCTTATCATGGTATCTTGCTTCCATCCTTGTTGAGCAGATGGATACCTGTATGCTTTATTTCCTTGATAACGAAGGGTATCAGTGTTGGTCTGATATAGAATCCATACCATCTTATATCCAAAACCAGGAAATACAATTGTTAAAACCCATGCCTAGCACTACGAGGATAAGGGAGTCACTCTCTGTTTCACCCATTTCGAATTTACGATGCCTTTTTATCCTACCCCATACGAAAACAGAAGTTGCGTTTGGGGTTCTGGAAACCATGCAATCTCAGCATTGTTGTTTTTCTCCCATAGGTGACTTGTTTCTGTCGGAGGTGTTAGAACTGATCGAACGGGATGTATCGAGGTTAGTAAATTGGTTGAAAGGTGATCTAATAATGCAGCAGATCCAACAATGGGCGAAAGATTGGATCACTCGGTTTGGTTACGCGTATGGATTAGACCGGCTGGATAGTATTCTGGAAGGATATGTCCAGGATGGTTTGGATGGTGAAGAATTAGTAGAAGTAGGAATCACTAGCGCTGAGTTGGATTTCATACTGCCCCAGCTACATGCTGCTGAATGGATACGCCGGCAGTATGCTCCTATTTTAGTTTTGAGTGATGCTACCTGGGGAATTGCCAGACGGTACCCTTTGGTTTCACATTTACGAGTATCACACTAGTACTAATGGGTGCTTAAAATTATGATATATACGTGCACTGAGCGAAATCGAAAGGGTTAACAATTTAAGGAGTCACACGACGCTAGAGAGAAAATAATTGCTATGAATTGGTAGGATTATCGAGTATTTCAGAGATACGTTTTTGAACAGTGATGAATTGAAGGGGTTTCACAAAATAATCACGTGCGCCCAGGTCCTTGGCTCGTTGAATATGTTCTTTACCATCCAATGCGGACGTTACGATAACCGGTACGGTGATGTTTTCTTCCTGCATCATTTCCAAGATGGTGAAGCCATCGTAATAGGGGAGCATAATATCTAAGAGAATCAAATCATATGGTGTGTTGCGAATTTTTTCAATTCCTTTCCACCCATCTTCTGCTTCATCGCATTGGTATTCATTCATTTGCAGAAATTTGACCAATGCCATGCGTCCGTTAAGGTTATCTTCCACCACTAGGATTTTTTTCTCGTCGTCACTCATGTTTTTATGTGTCCTTAACCAAGCCCATCTATGAACGGAATATAATAAAATGAATAGAATGAACAAGCATCTTTTCACGAATACGTATTCAAATTTTAGAACATTTCCTCAAATACGTTTTAGACTGAAGTTTTGCAATATTTAGGTTAAAGAATATAGCGCAAAGGGGGAAATAATCGGTGTTTTACCTTTCTCCATTTCCTTATTTATAGGGAAGGATAGTATTCCAAGTTGTTATTATGATGCTAGCAGGTATTTAAGCGATGGTTGCCTATATTTGAATGTGAATACTATTATGGGGGACGTATTCTGTTTAGTTGCATCTTTTGTTACTTTGTATATTCGATGAAAGAACGTTATCTAACCAGTGAAAATATCCACACATATCCGATGTTCCGGGATCCAGTTATCGATAAACTACGCAACCAGCATCCTCTCCCGAACCGGTTTATTCGTCCAGCATTGCTTTTAATCGATATGCAACGTTATTTTATTGATTCAGAATACCGAGCATATATCCCAAGTGCTCAAGCGATTGTACCTGTACTTGCAGATCTACAACATACTTGTTGTGCTCATGCTGTCCCCATCATTCAGACCCAACATATAAATGATTTGTCCAACGCAAATCAAATGGAACATTGGTGGAAAGAATTAATAACAGAATCCCATCCAGGAGTGGCAATCCATCCAAAGATCGAACATACCCAAGCGATTCGGGTTGTAAAAACACAATACGATGCGTTTTGGGAAAGCCGACTGCCTGAAATCCTTATTCACAATAATATTCATGATTTATTAATCGGTGGGGTGATGACGCATTTATGTTGTGAGACCACGGCTCGTGCCGCATTCGTACGGGGATATCGCTGTTTTTTTATCTGTAATGGAACGGCAACCTATACCGAAGCCCATCATCGTTCTTCCATGTTGAATTTAGCCCATGGTTGTTGTTATATACTTTCCGTAGCAGAGGCAGTCGGTTTAATCCAGAGGGGAGGAACCTGATGGTTGTGGCGATCATTGGGGGGGGACCTGCTGGAATGGCATGTGGGATTCAGCTTGTACGCCAGGGAATTCGCCCGATGATTTTTGAAAAGGATTCCTGGGGTGGGATCTTAAAAAATGCGCACATGGTGGAAAATTATCTGGGGATGCGTCCCCTCTCTGGTGATGCATTAGTGGACCAAATGATTCGCCAATTTTTTCAATTTGATATGTACCGAGTAAATGCCGAAGTAACAGCGCTTGAATATGACGAATCCGTTAAAAAATTTTACATTGATTGTAGAAATGCTGATGATATCCATACAATATATGAAGCAACCCATGTTGTTATAGCAAGTGGGACTCAGCCTATTTCATGGAATCTTCATCAGGATATATCCGCCGCTATGCATACTCGAATTTATTCTGTTGTATATCCCCTAAAAAATCAGGTAGCAAAAGATATCCTCATCATTGGAGCTGGTGATGCGGCATTTGATTACGCATTGACTTTGACTCCACAAAATCGAGTATATATTTGCAATCGAAGGAACGCGTATCGCGCGTTACCGGATCTATACCGTCGTATTCACGATATAAATGAGATTGTATACTGGAACGAAACCCAGGTGGTTCGACTAACCCATCAAAAAGATGAACGTATTAAAGTGGACATGATCTGGCAGGATACACACAAAACCCAAATTGTTGATTATATTATTCCTGCTATCGGACGAAAACCCGCGGTTTCGTTTGTATCTCCTTCTCTTTTTACATTGCAAGGCATGCTGGAAGCATCCGGGCGTCTGTTTTGGGTGGGAGATGTAGTGAATGAGGCATTTCGTCAGGTTGCAATTGCAACCGGTGATGGTATACGGATTGCTATGAAACTAGCTGCAGAGGAGCGATTGGTATGATGAAGATTGTTAGTCGAACGGGAACCGAATCCTTAGCGATGGTTTATATTGGAGAATTTTCTGACGGTAGACAGGTGGAATTTGTAGAATCTACACAACCTCCCTATACACGTGATGATAAGTGGGTATTAATCATTTCAACCCTGTTTGGATGTCCCGTTGGATGTGTGATGTGTGACGCAGGTGGGAAGTTTCAAGGGAAATTGACAAAAGAACAGATGCTCGCTCAGATCGATTTTCTAGTAATGAATCGACTTAATACACGCAATATATCCATACCCAAATTTAAGATCCAATTTTCTCGTATGGGGGAACCCGCATTTAACCACGAAGTGCTTGATGTATTGGAAGCACTTCCCGAGCTTTATGAAGCTCCCGGATTGATTCCTTCTTTTTCAACAGTGGCACCAATTGCACGGGAAGCGGTATTTGACCGGTTATTGGAGATAAAAAACCGATTCTACTCCAATGGGCACTTCCAAATGCAGTTCTCGATTCATTCAACCGATTCCAAACAACGTCAGCAGATTATCCCCATTCGCACCTGGTCGTTTAAAGAAATTGCATCGTATGGAGAACAGTTTTACCAACCAGGAGATCGAAAAATCACACTGAATTTTGCTTTAGCAGAAGGGTTTGAATTCAATCCATCGGTTATTCAAGAGTATTTTGATCCCAAGCGCTTTCTCCTGAAAATTACCCCCATCAACCCCACGTTTCGTGCAGAATATAACCATTTAAAGAATAGTGTGACCCATCCCCAAGATTGGATCCATGCTGATGCAACAGAAGTGTTAACCCAGGCGGGTTATAATGTGCTAATAAGCATTGGGGAATTGGAAGAAAACCAAATTGGAAGTAACTGTGGACAAGTCATCAATGAATATAAACGGCAGCGACAATCCCTTGTGAATGCCTATACATACGACGAACAAACACTATCCAAATAATGTTCCCAGCGTGACGGCGTTGTTCTATACACCTGCTTTGAGTTCAATGAATTCGTAATTGTCTTTCACAGAATAAAATCAGTGTAAGGTTTTGTAAAAAAAGCGGGATCGCCAGCTCTTTCAATCGATGGAGGGAGAGGGATTGTTGAACAAATGGGGGTTGGTTTGACTTCAACATACGATCCTAGTATTTTTTGATTTATGTAGCGGTTGATCCGATCGGATGAATTATTACGCCCAGCTTGACTTGAACCCAATCAAACGCTAACCTAAGGTATATATTATGTTTTCGGTTTTATCTTAGGCTTTATCAATTAACGAGGATAATTGTATGAACATATCTACCCGTGCTCAAAACATTCCTGCCTCCCCTATTCGCCGTCTGGTACCCTTTGCAGAACAAGCCAAGCAGGCGGGAAAACAGGTATATCATCTTAATATTGGACAACCTGATATCGAAACTCCTCCCGAATTTATGAAAGCGATACACCGCTATGCTCCTTCGGTTATTTCATACGCGCATTCACGAGGGATTCAGGAAAGTATCGATGCAACATTGGAGTATTATCGTCGTGTAGATATCCCTCTTGAGTCGAATCAAATCTTAATCACCACTGGTGGGAGTGAAGCCTTGCAGTTTGCTATGGCAGCGGTGTGTGATCCACAGGATGAGATTATCATTTTTGAACCGACGTATACCAATTATCTTGGGTTTTCCGGGATGTTGAATGTTACACTGGTACCTTGTACTACCCAAGCGGAAACAGGATATCATCTTCCAGAAGAACAAGAAATTACGCGGCTTATTACACCAAAAACAAAAGCCATCTTGATTTGTAATCCGAATAATCCAACCGGTACTGTATTTACAAAGGATGAATTAGCGATGTTGGCAACGATTGCCAAAGAACGGGATTTGTTTTTGATTTCTGATGAAGTGTATCGAGAATTTACATACGACAACCAGACTCATACTTCCATCATGCAGTTTGAAGATATCCACGATCGTGCCATTTTAACCGATAGCCTTTCCAAACGATTTAGTTTATGTGGAGCGCGAGTAGGTTCCATCGCCAGTCGTAACCCCGATATTATGGATGCCGTATTACGAATGGCGCAAACACGGCTTAGTTCTCCATCATTGGAACAATTGGGTTCCATTGGGGTGCTTGATCTTCCAGGAACCTATTATCAAGGGATTATTTCTGAATACCAGAAGCGTCGCGATGTCGTATATACTCACCTTCGTAATATGGACGGTGTTATCTGTAAAGAACCCAAGGGAGCTTTTTATGTATTTGTTAAACTCCCTATTGATAATTGCAATACCTTTTGTCAGTGGATGTTGACAGACTTTGCGGTAAATCAAAAAACAGTGATGGTGGCTCCTGGAGATGGATTTTATGCTACTAAGCATGCAGGATTGGATGAAATTCGAATTGCTTATGTGCTTAAGGAAGCGGATTTGAATGAAGCCATGGAGATTTTGGCAGCAGGTGTTCAAGCGTATAATTCTCGATAGGCTATCTATTCATATCATTTTGGAATGGGTACCCAATCAAATTTTTCGATCGGTTAGAAGATTCTGTTCGATATATTCCATTACTCGCGTCGATTCAGCAATAAATTCATAGTATTTTGATTCTATCATGGTATATTCGTTTTTCTTTGCTAAGGCTTCCAGCTGGGCGGCTATTTTTGCTAATCTAAGGGCACCAATAATGCTGGAACCACTTTTCATCGAATGAGCGATATTTTTTATCGTATCATATTGTTGCTCATCGAATGCTTGTTGAATTTGTTTTAATTTCTGTTGGGTATCTTGAATAAATATTTCCCACAACTCCATTAAAAATTCCTTATCACCCGTTCGTCTTTCCAATGCGTGTTCAACGTCAACAGGTGGGTTGATAACGGTATTGGTATTGGATTGTGTTTCTGTATCTGATTCTAAACGCTTGGCTAAACCTTCTTCCAGTAGAGTAAATAATTTTTCCTGATCAAAGGGTTTAATATAAACGGCGTCGATCCCACTGGCTTTCATATCGTTTAATTCATCTTCTGATTCATGTCCGGTTATAGCGATAATGGGGATATTCGCATCCAAATCAGGATGTTCCCCCGATCGAATGATGCGAGCTACCTCCAGTCCACTTAGTTTGGGCATCTCAATATCTACCAACAAGACATCAAACGAATTATGCCGTAGTTTTTCCAACGCGTCTTCACCGTGCACTGCTGTCTGGATATAATAATTTTTTGGTGCAAGCAGCTTTTGTAATAAGCGTCGATTCAACTCGTAATCATCAGCAATTAAAATACGAAGAGGCATATTGGGGGTAGGAACGCTATCTGCTTTAGGTTGGGAAGGAGTCGCCTGAGGTGATACGACAGGCTGATCGGGTTGTTCGGGCAGAGATAGATCGGTTTTTAGTAGCACATAGAACGTCGTTCCTTGATTTAATTGGCTCTTAAACCAGATTTTTCCACCATGGGCGGTAACGATTCGATGTACAATCGCCAGCCCTAAACCTGTGCATGATTCACCAGCAGTTCCTGTTTCGTGGAAGCTCTTAAAGGGAGTGAATAGCTTTGTTTGATCGGATTCATTGATTCCAATTCCTTGATCTTCCACCGATAGTAATATATTCTGTTGTTGTTTGTCCAACATAACCTGAATAGTACTACCCGGATAGGAAAATTTTATCGCATTGGAAATGAGATTATTTATTACTTGTTCAATTTTTGCAGAATCAAGTACTACCTGGTTAAAATGAGCTTTGTAGGAAAACACAAGATCGATTTCTTTTTGTTTGGCGATAATCCGATTTAACGATACACTTCGCTTGATAATTTCAACAATACTACTTGATTGTAAGTTCAGAATAGTCTTTTCAGAATCCAATTTGGTGTATTCCAATAAATCATTTACCATAGTGATCATATAATCGGTGGAATTGTAAATGGCGGCAATCATTTCCTGGTATTCTTTGTTTAGAAGCGGAGATAACTCTTTGAGCATAATTTCGTTGTATTTATGCACGATCATGAGTGGATTACGCAGATCATGTACCGTCATACCCAAAAACCGGTTTTTGAATTCATTCATGCGCTCCAGATCAATATTTTTTTTTGTTAGTTCCCGTTGAACAGTTATGAGTTCATTATTCAGCATAGTTAAATCGTTATATATGTTCTCTTCTATTTTGGCTTGGTCATAACTTGATAGTATTTTTTGAAGCCCTAACTTGAACTCAGGTATGAGAGGGTGGGACACTTCATTCAACTCACTGTGAATTACAAAGATAGTAGATTTATCCAATAGTCCAAGAAAATATAAGGTATCATCCTTTTTCCAACCATACAAATGGAGAATACCAGGTTCCACACCCATATGAGTTGGTGTTAATTCCAAGTCGGAATCCTGAATGGTTTGCTGTTGACTAATGGAAGAAACAAATGCGAACGCTTGTTGGAAATATTCGTCCTTGAATAAGGATAATAAGGTTGATTGTTGCTGGGGTTCAATTTCTAGACCAATTCCATCATACACCACATCTGAAATTTCACCCGTAATGGAAGTGCATAAAGCTACCCAGCCTTTTTGCGTTACCATATTGTGAAACCTTCCTTAATGCTCAGGTGATGAACGGATTCATCTACTAATGAAAAATTAGTACAAATCTGAGCACGATTATCGTTTATTTTTCTAGCTAGTTGCCAGATGTGCTCTTATCAAAACAAAAACGTATTACAATCAGACCAGGTATAGCATGATTAGGTAGAACCTGATAGTACTAGCATTGTTTTCTAAAATTCGACGGTAAACCAGAGTTGCTATTTAATACATCCTTTGCAAAGCAATATGATAATATAAATAGTTATCCTCCCATATACCCCTGATGCTTTTATATAACCATCTAAACGAGTATATAAACACCGCCTGTATATCCAAAGAATAACAAATCGAAGACTCATCGAATAGTCGGATTCATCCTTAAACCCAAAACACCTTCTTGTCAAATGATAGTGGGTTGTGTATACTTTTAGCGTAACAGTTACATCCTACTAAAAAGGAAACCCTATGTACCCTTCAACCGATTTATACAAACGCCTCCGATCTGCTGTGGATGCCATACCAGTAATTGACTGCCATGATCATACAAGCGGTCCTAAATTTGCACCGGAATGGAAAGAACCATTGCATTCATTAATTGGTGGATATTTTCATGCGGATTTAATCAGTGCAGGGGCGGAAGCCCATATGGAATTTTTTAACGACCCCACCATTGATACGGATAAAAAATGGCGTTTGTTTCAACCCTTTTGGGAGAAAACTAAACATACGTCGTATGCTCAGGTTCCCAAGATCATTTTAAAGAAGTTTTATGGAGAAGACGAGCTGAATTTGGAGACACTTCATCGTATTCGGGATCGTCTGGTCACACCAAAAAATGTGGAATGGTATCGAAAAGCGCTTGCCGATGCCCAGATCAAAATACGTATCGTAAATATTTGGCCCAATCTGCGAGACTACATTGATGGGACGTTTACGTTAGAACCAACCGATCGCATGATGATTCCCTTGCCCGGGTTTCATAGTATTTGTAATTACGATTCCATACAGGCTATCACCGGGCTTGTGGATCAGCATGTCACCTGCTTGGATGAATACGAAGTCTGCTGCTATCAAATTTTCGAGCTTATGAAAGAACGTGGGACATTGGGGATGAAGGATCAGTCAGCCTATAACCGGATCATTCATTTTGAGCCGACCCCCCGTTCGGAGGCAGAAAAATTATTCAATCGAATCATTCAGGATCCCCGTGCTTCGTTAGGGTATCCTGAACGAAAACCGTTGGATGATTATTTATTTCATCAGTTTATGCGCATGGCTCGGGATCTGGAATTTCCCGTTCAGATGCATACCGGACACATGGCAGGAGTGCGCAACGATATTGTAAAAACTAATGCAGCCCATCTGACCAATGTCATTGAACTCCACCGGGATGTATCCTTTGATTTATTTCATGGAAATTGGCCTTATATGGGTGAATTTCTATATTTAGGAAAGAATCATCCTAATGTAGCGTTGGATCTATGTTGGGCAACGTTTATTGATGCGTATTATTCAAAGAATTTATTATGTGATGCGCTGACCGTAGTGCCTCATGGGAAGATCCATTTATTTGGTGCAGACACGGGGGATTATGTGGAATATGCAGTTGCTCATTTGGAATTAACAAAAGATGTATTAGCTGCTGCACTAGGGGAAATGGTGGAACGGCAATGGATAACAGAAAAGGAAAGCATGACCATTGCTGCAGATTGGTTGTATAATAATCCGAATGAGTTTTTTAATCTTGGCCTCGAGCCTTATTCCGTATGAACAAGGAACCGGAAAAGGGACTCAAGTGGTCGGCATTATTAATTGCTGGGCTTTCTGCTTTCCTAACAACCTTCGTGGGGTCCTCTATTAATATTGCATTACCCCATATCGGTGAAACATTTCATATGGATGCCATCACCCTAAACTGGTCTGCTACTTCGTTTTTACTCGCGTCAGCGATGTTTCTGGTTCCATTTGGAAGATTGGCTGATATGTATGGGAGAAAAAAATTCTTTGCAATTGGTATCTCCATCTTTACTGTGGCATGTGGATTCTCTGCCCTGGCTGCTGATACTGTTCAATTTATTGCATCTCGGGTGTTAAATGGAATTGGCGCAGCAATGATTTTTGGTACGGGAATGGCGATTCTCACATCGGTATTTCCCCCTCATCAACGGGGTATGGCTTTAGGTATTAATGTAGCAGCAGTGTATGTGGGATTAACCTTAGGTCCTTTTGCAGGAGGCATGCTAACTCATTATCTCGGTTGGCGGAGTATTTTTTGGATCAACATTCCTCTTTTATCCAGTGTGTTATTGATATTATGGTGGAAGATTAAAGGGGAATGGGCATTTGCAAAGGGGCAGTCCTTTGACTTGCTTGGATCTGTGTTATTCAGTTTTTCATTGTTTGGTATTATACTCGGCTTTACTTTTTTGCCGGATTGGTGGGCTGGATTTATTATATTGGGTGGAGTCGTAGGATTGTTTGTGTTTATACGATATGAGCTAGTGCATCCATCCCCTGTATTAAATCTAAACTTATTTCGGAACAATCCTGCTTTCCTATTTTCCAACCTTGCCGCATTTATTAATTATAGCGCTACGTTCGGCGTGAGTTTTTTAATGAGTCTGTATCTACAGTATATTAAGGGATTTACTCCGGAAACCGCTGGTTTAATTATGTTTAGTCAACCTGCAGTAATGGCAGTATTTTCGCCGTTGGCTGGATTTCTTTCCGATCGAATCGAGCCTCGTATTGTTGCCACCCTGGGGATGGCTATTTCCACGGTAGGACTCACCATGTTAATTTTTCTGGCTCCTAATACCACCTTGTATTATATCTTTCCCTGTCTTATGGTACTTGGGTTTGGATTCGCTCTTTTTTCCTCTCCCAATACCAATGCCATTATGAGCTCAGTGGAAAAACGATTTTATGGGATCGCTTCAGGAACGGTGGGAACCATGCGCCTTACCGGACAGATGTTTAGTATGGGAATTATAATGGTTCTTTTTGCAATTACCATTGGTAGAGAAAAAATAGAGCCCCCGCAGTATCCACAATTTCTTGAGAGTGCTACCGTTGCATTTCTAATCTTCGCAATCTTGTGTGGATTGGGAATTGGGGCTTCCTTGTTACGGGGGTCGATTCGATCTCCGAAGTAAATAGGGAATAATTACGGATGAAGCAGCAGGAAACGACATCCCCAACATCACCTTTCTTTTTTAATGAACTCATCATCTATGGTTGGGATGAAAACCATTGGTTAGCCAGCCTGCGCTGTGATTTCCATGTACAAGGTTTACCATTACCGGAGGAAACATTAGTAGAAATTGATAATGAAACTGGCAATATCATCACCTTGAATTGCCCTCAGGATTTAATCGTACAGAATATTCCTTGCCTAGCAGCCTATCCCATTCATTTTTATCCCAATGGCTTTTTTAAATCAGCATATTTATCCAAAGTATTTCGATTTCAACACATTCTCTGTCAATCCCATTCTGTTTTAGGTTTGTTAGCTCCAACCTTAATAGATTTTGCAACCTTGGCTGAAGATCAGGATGTTGAAGGATTCCCTTGTAAAAAAGATACACTCATCCAATTCCACATTGGTGGATCCGTGGCGGTTTGCACTCCTCGCATTTCTTTAGAACTGGATCATGTCCATTATCAAGCAGGGAAGAAACTCCAATTATTCCGAACCGGCGAGGTTAATCTTGGTTTTTTACAGCTAGATCAAGAAATTAATGGGATTCCGTGTAAGGGTGGAACCGAAGTGATTTATAATGAACAGCACCAATTAATCAAATTTACGCTTTCAGTAACCCACATACTAAACGGGCATACATATCCGAAGGATGTTGAAATATGGTTAGACCCGGATGGGAAGGTTGAGCGGGTGCTCTAATAGGGAGTAGGCAAATGCAATAGAATCCCCTTAAAAGATGGATACACACCCAGTATAGCAGGATTCTGTGTGGTACGATATCATCACCCGTATTACGAGATGAATCAAAGTAGTATCGTTTATGCAAATCTGTCAACAGGATACCTAATACCATGTAATAGAATCACTGGACAATCTTAAACCATTTTCAAGTGAGGATAGTTGGGAGGAGGTCTGAATTATGGAAAAAATGTCTGTGCTTTTAGTTTTTTTTATGGCATTATCAATACAACTTGTCTAAACTATTATAAATGGATGGGATGATTTTATTCAATCCTACCTGTGAGATTGTATGATGAAGGATGGTCCATCATTCTTTCTTAAAACAACACTGATTAAAGATTGCATCTACAAGCTGGAGGAAGCTATGAATATAGTGAAACAGAGTGTCTTAATTATTAGTATTTTCACCTTGGTTGCGTTCTATTTTACATGCCGCGATGAAGGGGATGAAAACCCCGATCCAACTACAACAACAACTTCGCAGTCCACTACCAATGCTTCGCCAACTATTAGTATAACGAATCCTGTGGATAATGGGTGGGTGGGTACCTCTGCAACCATTATGATTACTGCAACGGATGATGTAGCGATACAATCGGTAGTAGTAATCGTAGATAGCGGGGATCCTATAGTTGCCTCTGAAAAAAGTACAAATCAATATGATATTGTTTTAGAAAACTTAACGGACGGTCAGCACACTATTCAGGCTATTGCAACAGATGAAGATGGAGAATCAAGTACAGATCGCGTTACTGTTACGGTTGATAATACAGTCCCCACCCTAACTATCACATCACCTGTTAATCTTGCTACAGTCGGGGTTTCATTTGTGTTAGAAGGAACGGCAGCGGATAACCATCAGGTGGCATCTGTCGAAGTAAGTTTGGATGGGGGAACAACGTATGAGGATGCAACTGGAACCACTACCTGGAGTTATACAGCTAGTGGGTTAACCGATGGGAGTTTAACCGTGTTGGTACGAGTGGAAGATATGATGGGGTTACAGGCAAGTAGTTCGATAACGGTTACTGTGGATACCAATTTCCCGCCGGTGATTTCAAGTCCGGTATATGATCTTTGTGGGAATTCGGTTTTGGTAAGTTGGGAGACCAATGAGGGAGCTACATCTCAGGTTGAGTACGATATAACAGATACATTTTCTGGAAGTACCTATGTTCCCGCTACAGATGCTACAGCAGATCTAACAACCCATAGTATCATGTTAAGCGGGCTAACTACCGGAACAACCTATTACTACCGCATAGTCACAACCGATTCAGAAGGAGAAACGACTGTTGGTCCTACCCAAAGCGATGTGGCAGGTTTTTGGGGAACAGAGTTAATCGCTCAGAATGTTATTATCAACACCGGTACGGTTCAACAGGGCGGTATCGGTGATGTGGATATTGTAATCAAAAACGATGGAACATTGGATAGTCAAACATTATTTCAGGTTTCGGTTTACCTTAGTTCAGATAACATGATTGATATGGGTGATAGTTTATTAACTACACTGAACAATGTGGGACCGGTTTCATCATGTGATGTGCTCACCCTTAGTGGTGTGCCTATACATCCCGCTACAACCCTTGGGACCTATTATGTGTGGGTGGATGTGGATACCAATTTGGTTGTAGGAGAATACGATGAAACCAATAATCGAACTATTTCCACTGGAACACTAACAATAGAAAACACTAATCCACCTGAACCAGATTTAACCGCTGTGATAACAAGTCCAATCACTGCTACTGAAATATCTCCCGATGGAAATATGGATATCAGTTTTGATATAGAAAACCTGGGTGATCCGTATAGTTCTGGTTTTAGCACCTTACTATTTTTGGATGTGGACTCCAGTCAAACCTATAATGTGGGAGATTTTAATTTGTGTTCCTATTTTCATGAACAACCCGTTTTTACAGGGAGTTTTAATGTTTCAATCAGCTGTACAGTGGGAGGGACAGCTCCGCTGGGAGGTCCATATGATATTGGAATTTTCGTTGATCAATTCAGCAGCATCACAGAATCTAATGAAACGAATAATCACCAGTTTCATTCAAATATAGTCACGGTTACGGCAGGGAATTATGATTTGGTTATTACCAATATCACGCCCCCTGCTGAAACCTATATTTTTGGTCCGCTTGCAGCAAGCATTACCATTACAAATCAAGGAACCGTTGGAACAACTGCGGAAACGTCACTTCGGTTGGGGTTGGATCCCGACAATGATGCCGGGAATGGGAACGAGCTAGAACTTTCCATGTTTATGGGAGCCGATGCTGATTTTTTAGTTCCTCCCTTAGATCCTGGTGAAAGTGTTACATTAAATTCCACCTTTCGTGTGGAAGGCAATTGGGATCCGTCATTTGATGAAGGAGTCTGGTATCTATTTGCAAGGGTTGATCCAATGGACACCATTGGTGAAACGGATGAAACAAATAATGCTGCGGTTTCTTCTTCTACTGCTAATTTCGTTACAGGATTGGATTTACTGCCATACAATGTGGAATTAGAATCAAAAACGTTATCTATTTCTGGAACGGGGTATCCCCAAACCACCGGGTGGACATCCATCACAGTAACCAATTTAGAAGGGGGGAACCATGATTTTGGAGGTCCTACCCTTCGATTCTATTATTCAACCGATGGCATTATTGGAAATGGGGATGACGTACAGATTGGAACAGGACAGATCGGTGGCGGACCACGTCCTCCTATCGGTCCTTATGAAACCATTACGGTTACAGCCGTTATGGTAATGGATTCAATCGATCAGGCAGATTTTCCTGGTGAGGGGGTGTATGGGTTGTACTGTGAATTGGATATTTCAAGTGAAGCCATCGACGCAGATGAATCCAACAATAAGCAATGGATAGGGGGGAGTTCGCCTATTCTATTTGAGATTGTTCCCTAATTGGAAGCTATTTTACCTAATTGATGTTATCACACTGTTTAAGAAGCAACGCGCTTTTTCATCCGGATAACTTCCATGTGCAAGGTATCCGAGAGTGGATATGCCAGCGTATATTCAGCCCTATATCCCTGTTTAGAATAAAACTGCGAAGCGGTGAGGGATGCATTCACCGTAAGGGTTTTCAATCCTATCGAATAAGCATACTGTTCCAATGTATCCACCAGCATCCTACCAATCCCCTTTCCCATAAAATGTGGATGAACATAACATTGTTCTATAAATGCATTCGTTCGATTTAAGGAAATAAATCCAGCGGGATTGTTATCGCATTCAGCAAGCCAAATACACCAGTCGATCGTATTGGTTACTCGTTCTGTAAACGTTGTTATAGAAAGCTGCTGACTCCAGGCTAAACGGGTTTGTTCATCGTAATAATCGGAAGTCGAATGCAGTATTGCTTGTTGGAAACATGTATGAAGCCTAGGTGCATCATGGTCCAGTGCACGGCGTATATGGATGATAGATACATGCATATAGTGTCCTTCTGCAAAGGAGGAAATGGGGTTATGATTTTCTTTGCGCAATGCCTTCTTTTTTTTGTAGTCGAACCAGAAAGATTACTTCACTTAGAATCCATAATTCCATTAACCCAAGACGGTAGAGAATAGGATAATGAATAGTATAATCCTGTGTGGATTGCCAAAAATAGAACACGGCAAGCAGCAAAACTAAAAGCATTAGTAAACCCCATCGACGCATCGTTCGCTGGAAATATTCCTTGATTGCTTTTTCCTGTGTAAATCGCGGCGCATTATTGGATTGTCGTAACAGAAGGTAAATTCGAACGCCCATAAGTCCGGTAATAAGGATGACTGCAAGCAACCCCACCGTATCCTGACGATTTGCTAAAACAACCACCACAAAAACAAGAGTTAACCCTCCCAGTATCGCAATTCGGGCTTTTGGATTTGGGTGATCGGATGGTGGAATACCTTTATAATCTTTCCAAAATTGGTATCCGAAATATCCTAATAAGCCAAGTAGGGTGACTCCCCCAAACACGTACCGATACCAGTCGGGATATGGATTCCATTCTTGTAATTGGGTCATGGATAATCCAAAAACCACTAACAAGATTAAGAATACCAAGCGAACCCATTCATTCCATTGAAAAAAACGTTTATGCTTTTCCCGTAGGTAATTTTTAATCTGATGTAGTGTATACGATGATTCCATGAAAACTCCCAATGTGGATTAAAGTGGGATTTGCTCCCTGAATGGTCATACAGGAGTCATGCAACCCACCACCTTGAGAGAAGGATAGCTTATTTCCACCAAAAAATCAACCTGAAACGGATGAATCTCAAAGTAATGCAAAAATATTTAAGACAACCTCAGAGGGAGAAAGGGTCTTTGCGAGAAGCGAAGCGTCGAAGTAATCTTTTTTTATGCAGAGATTGCTTCATATTGTTCGCAATACTTTGTACTTGTTTCATCAGTATGAGATTTATCAACCTGAAACAAACACGATCGCTATCTATTACGGCTGCACCTTTGCTTCTAATATATGTAAGAGGACTACCAAATTTAAAAATGAGCCCAACCGGCTTGGGTGTTCAACATGAAGAGCTACCTTTTACTAGAAAGAGGAAACGTATGAAATACCAAGTATATATCGTTTTGTTAGTCGTTGGAACAATCCTGTTTTTAGGATGCTCTGGTCCGATAACCCTTCCTGAACTAGCAAAATACCAAGATCCAGAAGAATTGCAATCCCTTATTGAAGATAAACCATCGGATATCATCATTGTAGATGTACGGCCTGCTCGCAAGTATAATGATGGGCATATACC
>CAYPZJ010000047.1:11494-18958 GCA_964414635.1 uncultured Spirochaetia bacterium | reverse complement strand
GGAGTGGGCGTATTTCGTAGAATCTCCAATTGCTCCAATGCAGTGAGGTATTCAGTTCGCTTGGTAACATATGTCAGATGTGCTTTATCATACTCGTCTTTAGCAATTACATTTTTCTGATAGAGGGATTCAATCCGCGCAGTGTAATCCTCATAATACTCCACTTCTTCCTTAAGCTTGGCTACATTCAGTTCCGCTTTCTCTATTTCTGCGGGTTGCACACTGTGGAGTAGCTCTTCATACCGGGCTTTTGCTAATATTAAAGCGGCTTCGCGATTTTTTTTCTGCAGCGCATAACTCGTATCGTCAATCCGAACCAACAGATCCCCTTTCTTTACATCATCCCCTTCCAACCAGGGCATGGATTTGATTATCCCATCGACACGAGGAGTGATACTAATTTGATTTCGAGCCACTACTTCACCGGTAAATCGTTCTCGTTTTTCCAATGTTCGAATTTCTACCGGTTCAGCTTTCACCAACGGGACCATAGAACGCATCCCACGATGATCGCCCGATCCGCTTGTAGCAGTGGAGAAAGCAACAAGAAGGATGATAATGGTTATTACTAAAATCGATCCCCCAATCGAGATTACGATCTTCTTATTTATGGGTTGTTTTTTTTGCTGCAATTCAGAAAACCTTCTTTGATTTAACTCATTTATGACCTATATCACTCCCAAAACAAGATAACAAAAGTGAGACTTACTTGGTAGGAAAATTGACTCAAAAAAAAGGACTCATTCATTTATTTTTGTATACAACTCGTCATTGGCTGGTAAAGAAACGTGGATCATAGGACCAAAAATGGGGCATAGGCTGGAGTTTTCAGGTTTCTAAATAGTGGTCAACAGTCAGTTATACGTTGAACTAGGGTGTTCGTGGCATTTCGTAACACGAACACCCCAGCAACCAAATCAGAAACTTTGAGGATTGTTTGTATTCGTACGTGTCGTCTTAAAGCGTTTTTCTTTAAGTCGATTATTCATACCCGAAGACGACATCGGATTCGCAGATGTTGATATCCATTAATGTCACTTCATCTTCATCCGCAAATACAGCAAGAAAATCCCAATAACATTCATCATATCCGGTTAGCGTAACGGTGACGGTAGTTCCTGCTTCAAGAATTTGGTCACCCAACACATCTTCTTCCCAATCACCTGAAGAATTTGGGGAAACATACAGATAATGGATATCTACATTAGTATTATTCGTTACATCCACATATAGTTCTGTACTGGTTTCTGATGACGTGCTTTCGTAATTCTCTGTTTCATATCCAAACACCACATCCGAATCACAGATGTTTACTTCGGTTAATGTTACCTCATCCTCATCATCAAACACAGCAAGAAAATCCCAGTAGCATTCATCGTATCCGGATAAGGTAACCGTAACCGTTGTACCCGCCTCAAGAATCTCATCACCCAATACATCCTCTTCCCAATCGCCCGATGACGATGGAGAAACATACAAGTAATAGATATCCACATCGGTATTGTTGGTCACATCAACCGTTAACGAATATGCAGCGCTGACAAACACGAAACATGCTAGCACCATCCCGAAACTAATAATCAATAAATTACGCATAACGCCTCCTTTTTATGTAAATCCTATCGTATTATATAGCTTAATAAGGAATTTGTCCACAATATTTTTGCAATTGACGAATTTTATTGTTATTTTTGATTATGTATATTTTGTGCAAATGAAGCATTATGCCGTTAATCCATTGCTATGTGCTGCTGGGAGCCTATTCCAAGGAAACTAAATGTTCTTGTGTTTAATATTTTCTTTCAGAACCCGTTTATGCGCGGAAGGGAAATGGTATTGCTCCCCGAATTATGCACCCGATATAAGTATGATGCAACCAATTATAATAACCCAAACAGCAGCAATGATGGTAATAATTCGTATTGTAGAATCGGAAAGAATTTTGCTTATTCCTTTCGCTAGGATCACCCATACCACACCTAAAGTAATAATGGTTACACCCAATCCGATGCTAAAAAACCCAACCATAGCTAATCCCCATTCAACCTTTCCCAGACTTACTCCCAGCAGTAAAACAACCAACGCGTCTGGGCAAGGAACCATTCCTGCACCTATGCCGATACCAAAAAGCTCCCATCGTCCAACTATTCGCTTATCTTTGTTGGTAAGCACAGGGTGTGAATGCTCTGAAGTTGATGTGATGTGTTCATGGTTGTGTTGATGTTTATGATGTCGGATCCGTTGAATAAGAATATATCCCCCAATAAGAATAATAAGTATTCCTGAAATAAGCGTGGAATAGTATGTAACGGTTTCTTGCAGAAAATATGCAGACGTTAACCAAATTAGGATTCCAAGCAAATAGATCACAAACGTATGTGAAACTGTTATAATTATTCCAAGGAAAATCGCGTGGCGAATGGTTCCGCGAGATCCTACAAGATATGCAGCGGTTAATGCTTTTCCATGTCCTGGTGTGAGTGCATGTAGGGCACCAAAAGCGATCGCAATAATTAGTATGAGCAACCAATAACCCATGGAAGGGGATGCATTCGAATTGCTTCCAAGAAATTGTAACAGTCTATTCAGTAAGGGGTTATTTGTTTTACTCGATTGTTCTGCTTCTGGCAATTTCATTTTTTCTGGGTTGTTTGTTGATTTGTAAACCTCACTTTGTCCCGCATTATTCAATTCAAATGCGAATGATGCTTCTTGCATGTCTTTCATGATAATGGTTTCAGGATCTAATTCAGAAAGTTTATTATATTCTGCAGCAATGGAAACCACGGGAATATCTGCATCTGTAATAATTATTCCCCTAGGTTGGTGGACAACCACTTCTCGATAACCTCGGGCTGAATAAGCCCAATTGCAATCATGGTAGTATACTTCTCCACTTGAACGAAAATCATAGTTGTAATCAAAGAAATAAACGACTCGTAGAATCGGAAGGAAGGATAATTGGTTGGGAAGGAAATATTTGATCGACGTGTGTACCTGTTTCAATCGGCTCTGATCTACTTCCAGAATAATCCCCATACTTATTTCAGGAACCCGTTTTTCATAATAATCCAGAAACTCTCGGGTTGAAATTTCATCATCTGCGTTTGGATTCAATACACTTAATTCAATGCTTGCAGGAACTTCTGCATAATCAATCACATACGTAATAGAAATCTGATTGGGAGCCGGTGTAATATAGGTATACACATCAATCCCAAGCGGATTTCCCATGATTTGTGAATGGTGGGAAAAAAGTGTTGTGGGAAGGATAAGACAAAGGATGAAGAAAAGAAATCGGTAAATAAAATGCTTATTATTTAGTAAACACCAGCGTTCCATAATTATGATAATCCACTCCAATGTTAGGCATCCAGTCCGCAGTTGTTTCGTTTCGCTGTTGTTTTCTTCGGAAGTTGAGTTGCCATTTATCTCCGGCCTGAATTTGCTCAACATCCAGGGAATCCACATGAATAGCAATTTCCATAATCCATTTATCATTATATCGTTTTACGTAAACGTCGGTATTGCTATTCCACTCAACAGAGTCTTCGGTTACTTTAAAAGGTTCAGGAGTGGTGGTGTATTTAATATCAAAAATATTGGGGTGGGTATTTAAATAGATTTGGTATACATCATCTGTAACACCTGGATAGAAAAAGAAGCCTGCGCAATCGTCATTATGTACATATTCATCACGTTCGGTTCCTGTAATTTTCAGTTCCTCCATTTTTTGATCGATGGCTTCTACTAATATGTAAAGCGTTGTTTTATCATAACCAAAAGAGAAACGAGTCGTATCGGTTTCAGTTCGTTCTCCTTCACTTGTTCCAAAATCGCGAACCTTCACGGCGTTGTCCCAAATAGTATCAACCTCACCATCTAAGATAGGTGCTTTCTCAAAGAATGGACAATACATGATCCGTGTAAAATCCAACGGTTTTTTTATTATTATGGGATTATCATCTTCATCTTCAAACACGAAAGAAAGTTCAGGTAATGGATAGAATGAATCCTGTTGCATGAGCTTGGATGTCAGTGTTTGTGTTGCTCCTGGTTCAAGATTTAAATCAAATTCTACCGGTTCAATATCCCAGTTTTTTTCGAATCTCCAGACTACATCTGCTGCAAACGTTTTTGTGGCATGGGTATTATTTAAAACAACACGATAGTCTTCCATCATAATCGGATGTGCATCATTATATTCGATATGGGGTATGGTTGAATTATCATTAATCAGCTCGGTAAAAACTTCAACTCGTTTCAGACTAATAAAATCCCAAGGTAGAATAGCTCCATGCTTAACAGGGGATAAGCCTACACGATCCTTATTAACATAACCCCATAAAATATGTTGGAAGTTTGGGATGTTCTCAATGTTTTTGAATTGTTTTCCTCGTACCGTTTCACGAATTTGGGCACCCGAACTACCAATCAGTGTATACATAATGTTATCATACATTCCAGAAGCATAATAATGATAATGACCTGTAAACACCGCGGTTACGTCGTATTGTTTATATAAGTCATGTAGCACATCCGGTTTGTCTTCAGCAACCTTCGTAATCCAATAAGGACGATGCATGAAAACAAAGATATGATCCGCTTCATCCGGACGGTTTTGTAATTGCTGTTCCATCCAGCTAAGTTTTTCTTTAGGAAGATCATCAACCGAATCCCACATACTATTATCAAATATGATGAAATAACAATTTTTGAATGTAAAGGTATAATTCGTTTGACCAATATATTGCTCATACAATTTTCTCATGGTTCCTTCGCAATCATCACAGGGTGAAATATCATGATTCCCGGGTGTAAAAAATACAGGTGCTTCGACCTCCTCTACGATCTGTTTATATTCAGCCCATTGTTTATTTAATTCTTCTTCATCGGCAGTATACCCTTCAATCATATCACCTACGTTAATAACAATATCAGGATGCAATCGGTTGATTTCCTCTACATACTTAGGAAATTCACCTGGAATATGCCCACCCGTGCGATCACCTAAAACAAGAAAATGAAATGAATCGGATTCCGTTTGGGACGCTTGATTCGAGGTACAGGATACCAGTGAAAGTACCACCGATAAATACAAAAACAGAATCAACGAAATCAATTGTATAGTTTTATATTCTGTCATACGGTCTCCTAATGCGTGAACTCTCATCGTCAAACGTTTCCGGAAGGAACTTATGGTGTATAAATAAGAAACGGAAGCAACTCTAAGCCAGTACAATAATAATAAATATTTTGGAGATTGTCGAATATCATCCTGGTACAGGGTGAATCTCATACTGATGAAACAAGTACAAAGTCAATTGCGAACAACGTGAAGCAATCTCTGTATAAAAAAAAGATTACTTCGGCGCTTCGCTTCTCGCAAAGACCCTTTCTCCCTCTGAGATTGTCTTAAATATTTTTGCATTACTTTGAGATTCATCATCCTAGTACAAAATGCGTACCCAATAAATTGGTACTTGTCCTTTTATTGGTTCGAAAATGTCAGGAAGAAGAACCAACGCGTGGGGAAGAATATGCCTTCCGATTCATACGTGGAAGTATACGGTTGAATTTGATCAAAGGTACGGACCAAATACCGTGTCATTCGTTCCTGTTGTTCCCCCGGGCCAAACCACTCGGTGAAAAAATCCTTAGGATGAATGCAAATCGTATTTGGATTGAGGGTGAATCCTAACTGGGAGCGATTTGGAACAATTTCACCTGAAACAAGGACCCGATTGGTTGATTCTTCCGTTGCGGAGTAAGTGTTTAGTGTTTGGGTTAGTTTGGTAGGATCTACGGGAAGTTCCAATGAATAGATGGAGCGTCCATTGCGGAAAACGATATGAGGAATATCCCGTTCTGCAGGTGGTAAGGTGACATTCATCTGTTGTTGAAATAATTGTTCGAGATTCAGACTAACTTGATTGTAAAATACATCTTCATTGACATGTAAATTCACACCTCGCTCTTTCAAATAGTCGTATACATCCTCGATTGTTAATACATCTTCATCGCGATTGAGATTGAATAGCGTGCGAGAGATGGAAAAAGCACCTTCGGTACTCAGCTCTACCTGCTGATCGGGTTGGATAAAGATGGATCCATTTTGCTTCCCATGGTAGAATATGGCTACCAATTCATGATCAATACGGGTGTTAATCTGGTAGGTGAGAAACGCAAAGCTCCCTCCGGTTTCAGCAATAGCTTGCTGCCAGGCGTACTGTGTTTGTTCATTGAGTCCCGCACACTGTATAATGTTTACTCGTATTCCATAATGTTTGAGCCGCTGAAACGTTTGTCGATCCGGTTGATCTCCGTTCTGGATGGAATCCGTTAGTAAAAAAATCTGTCGGCTAGCACGATTCAAATGAGACCAATGAACCTCTTCTACCGCTTTATCCAGTAATCGGTTAATATTTATTCGATTGTGGATACCTTGTTGAATTTTATTGCAGCGGATGAATTCGTCCAGCTGTACATAATGGTGGGTAAACGGATGTACACGGACATTCGGATCATTACACGGTTCTCGGGCTGTTAGGATACCAATCCGAAAATGAATGTGTGCATGATCCCCCGTAAATGCATTGATTGATTCCAGAAATTGAGCTTGGAAGATATCCAATGGGATTTGCATCCCCTCTGTTAAATCCAATGCAAGCAATACCTCAACTTCGTTACTATGAATCACGCTTCCAGCAAGAGGGGTATGGCGTAGGTGCTCATACACCTTCTGGAACACTTGAAATGCCAAGTTATGAAAACTGCCTGGGAGATAGGATTGATAGTGAGCACGTTCACTACGTAAATCCAGCCCATCCGCTGAAAGTTGGAGATTGGATTCGGTTTGAAGGTACAATTGATCGGTAATTGGATCAAAAAAAACTCGATTGAGGGTTAATCGTACGCGACTTTGATGGGTGGTGATTTGTAGGTGACCACGAATTACATACTCTACCTGAAGAACCTTTAAATTTTCTTTTTGCAAATCGGATAAGGGGTGGTCATAGCTTGCTGGATACGGTACCATGTTGGGGGATGTTGTGTCCGGTTCGGAATCCACTTCAGCCGGTTCTTCCGATACGGGTTCGGGAAGCTGCGCTTCGAATGATTGCTTCCATTGTTGGGTGGAGACAATGGATAGATCCCCTGTAAAATGCAGCTGGAGCTCAAGTAAACCCGCCAGATCGGATCCTAAATAATTAGAGGGACCGGTGGTGATGTCTGTTTGTGTATCAAATGGAAATATCACAACCTTTGTTGATTGAGCAGTTGCCATCAAGGGAAATAGCACCAGTCCCATCAGGAGTAAATAACGAATAATCATACCTTTTCTCATAATCATTTCCTTTGTTTTAATACATCTCTATACGGATTATCGGGAAATGCATCTCAGAAATTTAAGCTCTTTGGTTAATTGAGGAAGGGTTTATCATAAGCATAAATATACCAAAA
>CAYPZJ010000047.1:0-11484 GCA_964414635.1 uncultured Spirochaetia bacterium | reverse complement strand
GTAGAAAGCTTCATTGCGAACAGAGTGAAGCAATCTCTGTTTTAAAAAGCGATGGCTTGGCCGCTTCGCTGCACGCAAGGACGAAAACAAGGTAAATTATTTTGTGTGAAATCCCAAGGCTTTCTTATAAATGAATCATTGGGGAGGGAATAAATCTAAAGTACCACAAAGCTTTACCATTAGTATTCTGATTGAAGCAAGCCCAATTATTAGGTTTGGAATTGTTGGAAAACACGATTAGTCAATGGGACACAACCGTTGTATGCGATGATTCCCCGTGTCGGAGATATAGATAAATCCTTCATGATCCAATTCAATCCAGGTTGGACGAAGAAAAGAACCAGGAGCGGATGCCGAAGTGCCTTCCTTTCCGATTGTTTGAATATGCGTAAACGAAATCGTCTCCAGAGTCTCATCAATCTGGTATATATCTATCTTATGATCAATGGAACTCACGACATACAACCGATTCTGCTCATCGATGGCTAATCCTAATGGCTGCGCTAATCCAGCCGTAATTCTCGCTTGGGGGGCATAATCGGCTTTACTAAAGGCAATAACAGCATGGGCGGAGGAATCTCCAACAAGAATATAATATTCGGAAAGAACCAATCCTGCAGTATATTTAAAATCCCCCAGTCCAAATTGATTCAGCTCAGTATACGTCGGAGATGCTAAATCGTATACGCTTGCATAATCATCGGTTTCGGAAACAAAAAGGCGCCCACCTTCAATTGCCATACCAATGGGGGCGTTAGATAGGATGAAATCCTTATACTGATGATCGTCATATTGAATCCCAATATATCCTTTCCCTGAAGTAGTGTATAGAAGGGAATAAAAGATATCACCCGTAACAGGATGAACCACCACATCTTGTAAGGAAGCTGTATCATAGGACTCTGATATAACCCACTCATCTTCAAATTCACCTTCGCGGCTAAGCTGGATAAACCTATTTGTCCCGGCATCTCCTACAATTAACGTATCGGAATCCAAAAACGCCAATCCCATCGGTTCGGATAAGGGACCATAATCTGGTATGGTATCCCAGACTTCTGCGATTATTGGCTCCAATGAGACCGTAATCGTTTTGAAAGTATCAAAATACGTATCTTTCAAGCGGAGTGTGAATGATAAATCCTGCTCCCCCTGTTCCGCAGTTAGGTCAAAATGTAGGACCAACTCGGTTTGGGGTTGTTCGTTGGGTTCTTTTTCAAACAGAATGATTTCCGTGGGAGCGGGTTTGGTATCCCATATAACTTGAACCAATTCAATATCGGTTTCCGATTGAATCGCGAGCTTTAGTGGTTTAGGAAAACGACACGGAAAAGGATCTCCGATGAGAAGGGTGGTATCATTCTCCCAGGTGTTGTCGATATCTAGAAATTCTATTTGAAACGAGGGTTCAATCAAAGAAAATCGGAGGGGTGGACTGTTATAATATTGAAAGGCGTTATAAGCACGAACAAAAATAAGATGGGTACCGATTTCCAATTGGAGATGACTGGTTTCCATTTGGGTGAGTCCGTCCGTTGATTCGTACACCAAATCGGAATCAATATAAACTTGATAACCTGTAGCATGGGGGACGAAATTCCACCGGATGGTTTCCGGCAGGGCTGGCAGGGTTGAATTTGCTTCCATGTTTTGTATTGTAGGTGGGATTACTATTTCGTTGAAGGTATCAGGCGGATTACAGCTATACAGCAGTCCACAAAAGAAAATTAGTAGTAGTAGAAAGTACGTGAAGTATAATTTCATGGCATCGCTCAAGAGTAAATATACCCTTTCTATTTCTGCTCTGCCACCCCTTTTTTAATTTTTTGTGGATTAATCTTTAAGAAGCTTATCAGAAAGCAAATCCAAGAAGTGCTTTAACTGATCCAGTACCGTATTTCGCCTGGATATAATGATGATCCACATTGATAAATGTATGGTAGGAAAAGCCCCAATTTGCATCAAGAAAGAACCCGATTTTTTTCCCAAAGGTGAGTCGCCAACCTAACATCGGTCGTACCAGGGCATGTACTTGTTGATCCATTTCAGACCAGGTGGCACCTAAACTGCTTCCTAAATAGAATCCTGAGAGTTTATATTCTCGTTTCCCAAAATATAATTTGAATCCCACAGTTCCACCCACAGGAGGGACGAATTCCTCTGAAAAATTTTGATGGGGATGATCCCAGTAAGCTTGTAACTCATCGCCTAGCTCGACCGTGCATTCTGTAAACACACCTAGTCGTGTTCCCACAGCACGTTCGTAATAGATTCCTATTGTAGTGATCCCTTCGGTATACCCAGAAATTCCCAGATAATTTTTTAAGTGTGTTGAAGTGTTTTCCTCTTCTTTTGGTTCTGCATCCTCGGTTGGTTCTATGGATTGTTTCTCCGTTGTTTCGATTGGAGTTTTCTGTTCTGTATTTGGATTATCCGTCGCGTCAGAATTTTCAATTGGTTCTAAAGGATCCGCTTCTTCCGAGGGGCTTGTCGTTTCAGGGGTATCCGAAACCGATTCATCGGAATTCACCACCTTGATTTCCACATCAGCCATTAGCAATCCCGGCGTGATCCAAACCAGGAAAATAAGTAGAACAGCCATATAGATCAAATTTAATCGGTTGTTCGCTAGTGTTCTCATCGTTTGCTCCTTTATTACACGCATAGATAGTGTAACCATCTTCGTAGAACGCATGTTTTCATCGTTATCATGGGGTGAGCATCCCGTATGTATTATTCAAATCCATCCGAAAAAGAAATGGATGTGAAGAGAATTCCGTTTCACCCACCATTTGATTAGAGCAAAAAAAAGGACGGGAGTGTTACCATCTATATAAAAAAAGTGAATATCCGGGTAAGCTGTGGACATTTTAAAAAATCCGTGTATATTGCTTTACATATAAGGAAGAAATCCCATCTACTTTTCCTGGAGGACTTCCTTGATTGCTAAACATCAAGAAGCGGTGCATGCTATCGTGCTCTGATAGCGGATTTGGTGAGTATTGATAAACTAGTTAGCCAAAAAATAACCGACTAGTACCTTGGGACAACTAAAATTATTCTACACTTCGACTCTGCGCAGTGTGCGTTCATTGAGCGGAGCCGAAATGAATCCTGTGCTAATTACTCTCATAATTTGAAGTGTCCATTGCTACTAGAATAGAACACCACGATTCTTAGGTATGAAGCAGCAAACATACCCCGATGGGTAGATCATAACCATCGGGGATGGAATTTTTACGAGTTCAAGGTATTATCTCAATCGAATAAAGGCAATCACAGAGGGAGTGTTGAAAAACGCAAATGTAAGGGCAGGTCTTGCGCCTGCCCTTACCAATATCCTGTTCCAAAGGGCGACCGCAAGAGTCACCCCTACAAAGATCGAATAATGTTTGATTTTTTCAACACTCCCCAGAGGATTGCCCTATCAATTTTTTCTGTAGCGGTAGGCCTCTGTGTCCACCTGGTTATTTTGAGATAGTACGTTAAAGAATATAAAAGCTAGCTAAGCTATATACCGCGTTTTCCGAAACGCATACTATCATTTTGAAAAGAGAGGTTTGAATACGGTGGGAGCTAAAAAGAATTTGATTATTGTAGAATCCCCTGCGAAAGCCAAAACAATAAACCGATATCTAGGCAAGAACTATCAAGTGGTAGCATCACACGGGCATCTGATTGATTTACCAAAGAGCCGGCTCGCAGTGGATATCGACCATGATTTTGAACCCGATTATATCACGGTTCGTGGTCAGGGAAAGCGGTTGGATGCGATTAAAAAGATGGCTGCCAATGCAAAAGAAGTGTTGCTCGCCACAGACTCCGATCGCGAAGGCGAAGCAATATCCTGGCATATAAAAAATGCGATTCTAAAAAAGGATCCGAAGACGGTGGTGCGGCGTATCATTTTTAATGAAATCACAAAAGCAGCCATTCAGGACGCGGTCAAGCATCCCCAGGTGATTGATGAACGGAAAGTTAATGCCCAAAAAGCTCGCCGAATTTTGGATCGTATTGTGGGGTATTATATCTCCCCATTTTTGTGGAAGAAGATCAAAAAGGGATTATCGGCTGGTCGGGTTCAGTCGGTTGCGTTAAAAATCATCTGTGATCGAGAAGAAGAAATCCGAAAATTTGTACCCGAAGAATATTGGACAGTTGGTGGATTGTTTGCAAAGGGTAAGAGTCAGTTCAAAGCGCAATTGGTACGATATGAGGATGAAAAACTCGCTTTGAATAATGAAAAGGCGGTAACCAAACTTGTAAATGAATTGAAAAAGCAAACCGTGACCATTTCCGATATCCAAATTAAAGAGCGGAAACGGAATCCTACAGCACCCTATACCACAAGTAAAATGCAACAGGATGCATCCACTCATTTTGGATTTACATCCCAAAAAACCATGCAAATTGCTCAGGAACTGTATGAAGGGATTGATTTGGACAAAGAACGTACCGGGTTAATCACCTATATGCGTACTGATTCTACTCGTATTTCCAATGTGGCAATGGATCAGGTACGGGAGTTAATTACTTCTGAATTTGGGGATGAATATTTACCTGAACAACCCAACACATTTAAGAATAAAAAGGGGAGCCAGGATGCGCACGAATGTATTCGTCCAACCGAAATCATCAAAAAACCTGCGGATATTAAAAAATACCTGACCAACGATCAATATAAATTGTACAATCTGATTTGGGAAAAATTCGTTTCCAGTCAGATGAAGCCAGCCATATATGAACAAACCCAGGTCGAAATCTCAGTTGGAAAAGGATTGTTCCGAGTGACATCCTCCAAAGTAAAGTTCAATGGGTTTTTAAAAGTGGCGAAGCTTTCAGGCAAAGATGATCCTGAAAAAATGGATAAAACCAAACTTCCCGCTCTCAAAGTAAAGGATCAAGTTAAATTAGAAGATATTCAGGGGGAACAACATTTCACTGAACCGCCTCCACGGTACAATGATGCGTCACTTATTAAAAAGCTGGACGAAGAAGAAATCGGAAGACCTTCGACGTATACATCTATTATTGGAACGCTGTATAAGCGCTATTATGTTCAAAAGCGGCAGAAGCAACTCATTCCCACCAAATTAGGGGAATTGACCAATCAACTCGTCACCGAGAATTTCAAGGATATCGTAAATATCAAATTCACTGCACAAATGGAAGAATTGTTGGATTCCGTGGAAAACGAAAATCGAGATTGGGTGCGTTTACTCCATTCGTTTTATGATGAGTTTAGCAAGACAGTGGATTTTGCTACGGAAAATGTGGAAAAGATGGGCGATCTGTTGGATGAAAAAACCGATGAAGTCTGCGAATTATGCGGAGCCCCAATGCTGAAGAAACTTGGGAAGAATGGATACTTTCTTGCTTGTAGCGCATTTCCAGAGTGCCGTAATGCGAAATCATTACCGTTGGGACCTTGCCCCCGTGAAGGATGCGATGGACAGTTAGTGAGCATTCGGATGCGTGGGAAAACACCCTTTTATGGATGTACCAGGTATCCCGATTGTGATTTCATCACCTGGGATGAACCCAGTGAGCGGACGTGTCCTAAATGTGGGCGCGTATTATTTGAAAAATATGCAAAAGATAAGGGACAGTATTATTATTGTGTTCATACGGAATGTGGGTATGAAGAGAAGTAGCGTTTAAGGGACACAGCTAACGAACTGATAGAAGGTCCCTTCGGTGTCATCAAACGATGCCATGTAAATATTCCGTAACACCTCACCATTAATATCTTCTCCACCAACGGAATAAATACGGTTATTGAAGTAAAAGCCAGCACATAAGCGGATGGGACGGGGAATGGGATCATCGAGTGTCCAACTATTCAGAGATAAATCCGGTTGGATCGTTGCGTAATACATCACATTGGTATACGACTGATCTTCCTGACTACGTCCCCCCCAAAACACCAATTGATTATCGATGCGTACCATCTCATGTTCCACCAGATTAACCGGTTTACTTGTGAGAATCTGCCAGTCGGTTAGGGAACCATCGGGGTTAATATCGGCATACAGGGTGTGATATGAGTTCCCCGCTACGAGATAAATCCGATCCTGATAGACTTCCATTTTAGGATACCCAATGCTTGCAACAGAAACATCGGGACCTGCCTTCCATTCCCCCAAGGTACCATCTGGAAGAATTGGGGCATAAAAGGAAATCGCCGCACCTACCAAATACACATGCGTATCCGTATGCGTAGTCGCTTGAACGGCGATCTTTATGGGGATTTCATTCTCAGATATCTGCCATGTTCCAAGCGTTCCATCGGAATTGATCTTGACAAAATATATCCGTTGCGAGGGACCATAATAATTCCCAACATCCATAAATCCCCCAAACGAATAGAGGTACCCTTTAATAACTTGTACGGAATTAAAATAGGTGGAGTTTGGTATGGAGGTTGTTTCCTGCCATGGATTGACCCGTCCGGTTTCCTCATCAATGGTTGTGTAATACACCGTGCTGGTTTTACGATCGAATTCGTTTTGCCCCGCGATCACATACAGGTATCCATTGTAAAATGCAACCGCTGAATTATATCGGGGTTCGGGTAATTGCCCCGCCCAATACCACGGATAGGCTTGCATCACTTTTGAAGAATCAATCGTGGTACGCATCTCGCCTTGATGATTACCAATCGTAATCTCCATTTGTAAATAATGATCCCCCAATCCAAACTGCGAACAATAGTTTAACATAAACAAGCCGTCTCCCAAGAAGATTACTTGAAAAGATTTATCCTCCAGCTCTTGAAAAGCATTATCATGGTACTCCCACAATTTGAAATGGGAATCATACAAATCAACCACGGGTGTTCCACCAAGGGTGCGCAACGTAAACACCACCTGAATCCCCTGTTGTACTTCATAATATTGCGATAGGGGTTGCATCTCTAGTTGAAAATCCCCAGGATTTAATTGAATGGTCAGACTGCCTTGAATACCATATACGATTGTCTTGATGGTAAAACTATATTTATTCAGCGCACAGGAAGGGGAATAGGTTAACTCGTAGGTATGATCTCCATAATTAAGCAGTTGATACGCATCCTTTGGAACAGTAATTCCATTACGCTCCATGTGAAAAAATGAGGCAGGAAGGGAGCGGACTTCCTTGTCTTTTTCATCGGTGATTGAAAAGGTAACCGATAGGCTACAAGGAAGTTCGGCTTTATAATCAATAAGTTCAAGATTTAGGGAACCATAATAGCCTAATTGACCCGTTTCATCGATAAGATAAAGATAGTAATCCAATTGGGGTTGCTTACACCCGGTAGTGGTTGCTCCTAAAATGAGCACAAAAAGCAATCCTATCCATCGGTTCATAGGTGTTCTCCCACGTTTGGTATTGGATGAATTGGTTGAGAATCTACACAAGCATGAATACGAATAGTATTTATCCATTCCTGAAACGTAATATAACACAACACCAGGTGGAGTACAACTAAAAATAAGAATGAATTCCTACAGAGGTAAAACGTCACTCTGCAAGAAGCAGAGTGACGAAGCAAGTCAAAGAGTATCATGTTTGAGTACTAGTTATGGGCGATCTTATACTCCCCAAAATAGCTCTGAATACATACTATGTCTTGCATAATTTATGTTATCTTTAAAATAAAACTCCAGGTTCAGGATAGCTATGAGATATAACTACACTCGAAAACAAAGGGTAGAGCACTTAATAGATAAAATGTGACAATTTACACAATCTTTACTAAGAATTGTTTCTCGCCATGTTATTTTAACATGGTGCAGGGTATGTCAATTCAAGTGTATTAAGTAGCCTGTTTAACGTTCAAATCGGATACAGTAAAACATTTTTTTGGAGTTTCTGAATGAAACGTGTACGAATGTATATGATTTTTCTACTCATTCCACTATTTGTATTAATGAGTGGGATTGCTGCTTTCGGTGCGGATGAGGAAGAAAAAAGTGGTACGACTATTTTTCTATTGACGCACTATCTTTTTTGCATTATGGGTTCCAAGCCATAGACGGAGGATATTCCGTAAACAATAACGCGTTCAATGTGCATCGAGCATACTTGAATTTCAAAGTAAAAACGGACAAATTCAGTCTTCGTATTACTCCGGATGTCGTATACAAAGATGCCGGAGCGGATACGGGGTATCGCTTTTTTTATCTAAAATATGCCTACGCAACTTTTGCTCCTAAAAAGGAGCTCCAATTCACGTTTGGATTACAAGGGAACCCGTGGATTGGTGGGTATACGAATATATGGGGTGATTTAGGTGTTATTGAAAAACCGCATTTGGATCTGTTAAAAATGATTAATGGAAGTGCCGATGTTGGATTTGCCATTCATAGCGGCTACAAAAAGGAAAAGGAACGCTTATTCGGGATGTTGGATTATTGGATTGGAATCCTTAACGGAGAAGGATACAAAAAATGGGATGATGGAATGTTAAAGGATTTCGCTGCTCGGGTAGGAATTGTTCCTGTTGATAATGATGATATGATCGCCGGTGGAGCAGTGATGTATTCGCTGCAATTTGGCGATACTTATTCCAGTGTAAACGATCGCGCACATTTGATAAGTGTATTGGCACATTTTCATCTTAAGAAGTTCTTTCACATTCAATGGGAAGGCTTTATGAAAACGCAAGCCATCGACGCAGATGGGGATAATGAAGCCGATGATGAGAAAAATCGTTTTATGGGTATGAGCATACTTGCGATTGGTCATCTAATAAAAGATCGGTTGGATCTATTCTTCCGGTTTGATGGGTTTAAAGAAGCGCTTGCAGGAACAGATTGGAGTACTTATACATTAGTAAATCAGTTCAAAGCAGGTGTTAACATCAAGATTCATCCCAAGTATCTATGGGTATTACCCAATGTTGTATGGGCAGGTGCATACAATCAGGATGGTTTTCAGGCATATACCAACGAATTACACTTCAATGTGGATTTTCAGGCGAAATTCAAATTCTAATCCATCAAGTAAGTCGCATGTGTTATAGAAACACGAAAGGGATTGGGTATGCTCAATCCCTTTTGGTGTTCCATGCTACCATGCATAAAATGGGTATGTAAGCAGCATATTCCATCTTAGGGATATCTATTAATTGGATTTCCCATAAATGACTAGTAGAAAGGGCTACATTTGCAGTTCTCAATAAATGACAAGGAGATTACCATGAAAACTCGAACGATTTTAACAATGCTTTTGGTCGTGGTTTCGATGCTATTATTCGGATTTGCCTGCGACTCAAACAAGACAACACAGGTCGACTTGGGGATGATAACCGACGAATTCATTCATCGGTATTAATAATTAGCTGAAAAGACCATTTTTAAACTCACACCCGTTCTGAAAGATTGGTTGTCGATAAGCTGTAAATTTATTATGATACCATGTGACAAACGGGCAGTGGCGCAGTTGGCTAGCGTACACGTCTGGGGGGCGTGTGGTCGTGAGTTCGAGTCTCACCTGCCCGAATATGACGATTCTTATTACAAATGATGATGGGTACGAAGCCCCCGGCTTAACCCATCTAAAAGAAGCATTGAGAGAATCCCATACTGTATATATGGTTGCTCCGGAAGGGGAGCGGAGCGCCAAATCCCATAGTTTGACCATTATTGAACCCCTAACGTTGAAACAAATTGGTTCCCATGATTATATTACCAGTGGAGGACCAGCGGATTGCGTGAAGTTAGGTTTGGGTTATATACTGGAACAACTGGGAATTGCAGCGGATGTGGTGATTTCCGGCATCAACAACGGTGCTAATTTGGGATCCGATGTCATCTACTCAGGAACGGTAGGAGCCGCTCGGGAAGGAGTGATGAATGGAGTCCCATCGGTTGCTTTTTCCATGGGAGGAGATTTTTTTGTAGATAAACCATTTCGGGAATATGCTCAGGTAGCCATGAAGCTGGTGGAATATATCATGGAGGCCCCCCTTGCTGATATGTGTCTTTTGAATGTTAATTTTCCGTTTTGCCCGGTTGCTGAAATACGAGGAATACAGATTACGCGATTGGGAGATTTACGCAGTCAACGTACTGTAGTAACAAAACGAAGCGATTCTAGGGGGGTCGAGGAGTTTTGGTTGAAATACGAACGATTCCCGCTGGATGACCCCGAAACGGATGTGGCTGCATTTCATAATAATTTTATTAGCATAACTCCTATGACGATTGATTCCACGTATGTGGAACGGCTGAAGGAAATGGATGCGTTCTTTCGGGAGTTTGGGATTTAGGAATGTGACTTTTCGATAAAGCAATGATTCTGCTTTTTGCTTGGGGTGATGCTACCTGCTCATTCACTCAAAGCGGAATGCGGATGAAATAAACCAGGTTATAAACGGGAGGGATTATGACCATGGATCAAAATGCTACGCTTGATCAACTTGTAAAAGAAGCCGAATTGGCGGTGGTGAAAAAAGATTATCCGTTTGCAATGGAACGATTGCAGCAGGTGGTTACCGAAGATCCTACCAATTTGGAAGCCCACTATTTATTAGGGATTTGTCTGGTTCGATTGGGTCAAACCGACGAAGCCCTGTATCATTTTGAGGAAATCCTCAATTCATCGTATGTATTCTTATATATCAACCATGTTCGTTGTATGATGGGATACATATATACAAAAAAAGAAGAGTACAACAAAGCGAAATCGTATCTTGAGAAAGCAATTCAGGTTGAACCTCGAAATACGTTTGCGTTATCGATGCTCGCGTATGCTCATCATCGCACCCATAACATTGAATTGGCGATTGATCTCTATTCCCAGGTGATTAACCTGGAACCCGAGAATTACAACGCTAAAAATTGTATTGGATATATAGAGATTGAACAGAAGCGCGATATTGATTTTGGGATTCGCTTGTGTGAAGAAGCGCTGACGTTGGCTCCCGATAATCCATCTATTATGGATTCCCTTGGATGGGGCTATTATCTGAAAGGGGATAACGATCGTGCGGTAGAGTATCTCCGAAAAGCGTATGATTTAGCACCAGAGAGCAAAGATATCAAGGAACATCTTCGAGAGATTTTAGCCCTCTAGGCTTCGTTCGGTCGTTTGATTTCCTATTTTTTATCCTTCCAGCAAAGGAAAGGAAAGGATACCAAGCAGGTTTGGGGGAGCTATCTAAACCCAATTTTTTTTCCTTCCTAACAAACAGGATTATGCATACGATCTCTAACTTATTGTAGATAAGACAGATCCGTAATATCTCAAACAAACAAGAGCAATCATAGAGGGCGTGTTGAAAAAATCAAAAATTATTCGATCTTTGTAGGGGCGACTCTCGCGGTCGCCCTTTGGAACAGGATATCGGTAAGGGCAGGTGCAAGACCTGCCCCTACATTTGCGTTTTTCAACACATCCGCTGTGTCTACCCTATTATTTTGCGATAGTAAACCAATCCTATCAAATGTCTTAGCCCCCTAAATGATTGGACCATTTTGGGTGTTAATTAAACTAACA
>CAYPZJ010000046.1:0-19007 GCA_964414635.1 uncultured Spirochaetia bacterium | reverse complement strand
GTGAAATCGTTTAGTTTCCCACCTTCCCGAGCGGCAATCTTACCGATGATTTGTACTTCCTCACCCAATCCGGCTATCGTTCCATAGATGAATACATCTGCTTGAAACTCCTCCGCGATATACTTTAAGGTATCCCAATCCCTCAGCTGCTTATCGGTATAGTTATCCTGTTTCACATACCGCCTTACCACAGTCGTATCCGGCATATAGAACACCCGATTTACTTTTTGGAATATCCGTTCGGTAAACTGTTGTTCCAGAAAGTCCAGCTCACTGTTATTAGTCATATTTTGAAAATCAAAAATAATCGCCGATCATTTTTCATACCCAGGTGTGCGGAGTAATTCCTCCAGGGAATCTGTTCCATCGGTTTTGATGTTTTCCGCCTTTCCTCCACACATACTCAAGACCAGGATCATACTCGCGATTAGGCTCCATCGTAAACAAGTACTCATAGATAACCTCGTACAAATGCGAATTTCAGAATTTTAGTAGATGACAAGTACGCATCTTTCGTTTGAAAAAAGATAATTATTTTGGAAGGAAAGACCAACTATATTGTAAACCAAGGTGGAATGGCGTGCGAATTTGGTTTCGGGTTGATTATTGTATCTACACGAAAAATAAATCCCTGCGCTCTAATTCAGCGAAGGCTCATAAATGAATTTATCCTTAACCGACGAAGGTCGGTTTTGGGATGATAACCGATAGTTAAACAGGCTGTCCAATCACCGGAAGAAGAAGATAATATGTCTTTGGACTGAAGTCCTGCGTGTGTTAGGGGAACGGGTAAGAGACAAAGGGCAAAGGCAGTTCCCCCTTCTCCCTTCCCCCTTCTTGAACTCCTATCCGCTGAGTACCTATAGTTGTGTTTTTTGATTTTTTACGTTATACTCGATAATCTAATGAATCGAAAGGAAAGGATGATGTTTCAAGTACATGCTATGTTTCGGATTATCAAACGAATACGATGTTCCCTGGTCGGACTTCTCCTTTGCTTTACCATTGGAATAGTCCAAGCGGATGATCTGGCGGATAGCGATACCTCCTCTTTTCTTTTTGATGAAGTGGTTTTAGATCGCAATCAATGGTTGTCTGATTACCCAACACGGATTCCTCTGGATATTCGTCAAGACTATTTCGAGTATGGAAATATTTTATTGAATGGTTCGTTTGAAGAAGCCGATGAACAGGATTCCACCCTTCCTAAATATTGGGAAGCAAGGGGGGAAGAGACCTTATGGATCAATAAACAGGTCGAACCCTTTTCCCATGAGGATGTTTATGAAGGCAAACGTGCTATTAAGATTTCCCATAGGGGTGGAGCGGCGAGTGATCCTGTTGGTTTTTTAAGTTCCTATATGAGTGTGATTCCGGGCAATTACCTATTTTCAGCCTATATCAAACTCCAAAATATCCAGCCGTTAAGCCTCGATTCAAAAGTCGAAGATGCCATTCAAATTCGAATGTATTATTATGATGCCGATAAAAATCCTATCCCAGGATACGAACCCATGCCAACGGGGAATCGCCGCATTGATACAACCAATAAAGCCTATCCGTTTAGTAATTACTGGGAAATTCCTCATTTTGGATGGGGGAAAGTATTCTGCCGAAGTAGGAACTATCCCTTTAACGATGGCGATCTACCCCCAGGCACCCATTATATACGCATCTTTTTTGGGTTAAAAGGTACCGGTCAAATGTGGGTCGATAACGTACGACTGCAATATAGTAAATGGAATTTCACACCGTTGGAACGGATCCGCCAATTTGTAGATGAATCCTTACAACCAAATCAGAGGGTGATCCCCACACCAAAACAATTCCAAGCAGGAAGATCTCTTGAATATTATAGTAGCACGGATACAGAAGCATATTTGTCACCTATTATTATACTGCCAAGCAATCCCAATCAAACCGAGCAGTTAGCAGCGCTTCACCTAAAAGAAACCTTGGATACCGTGTTTACTACCACAAACTCCAATACTCATATAGATATTGAAATCAAACAGGGTACCCAGTCCGGAGCGGATGGATCCGATAATGCGTCATCCCAGCTTGTATTCAGCATTGGGAGAACTCCCCTTTTTGATACCCATCGCTCCCAGCTAATAGTAGACAAAGTGCCGACCGAAGAGCCCGAATCATATTTTATTCAAACATTGGTCCAACAGAATCACTATTTAGTTTTTCTATATGGTACCGAATCAATTGGCACGTATTATGCCGCCATGACCGCATCCCAATTACTCGACAAACACGAATTTTTATATCATGATGCGACCATCGTCGATTTTCCAACATTTAACACACGCCCTACGTTGTTACAACGTTGGAATTCGCAAGCTGATGTAGACTTGGATTTGGAAAACATCCGCTGGATGACACAATACAAGCTGAATAAGATATATGCAATGGATCGATATTCGGATATGCCCTGGTATGCACTAACTACCTTGTTTAAAGAAGGGGTTAAGCAAGTAGGCGACCTTGCCCGTTCTTCTGGTTTGGTTGAACTTGCCTTTATGGTTAACCCCTATACGCATCTTCCTTTCTGGGGAACGTTGGAGACCACCGACTGGGATTCCACGTACCAATTTTCCCATAGTAATCCCTATGCCCTGGATAAACTAAAGGATATTTTTAAGATTGGATTAGAGGCAGGTGCGCAAAGCATTATGCTGGCTACTGATGATCATATGCCGCGTGCCGATTCCACCTTTGCAACCTGGACCCTTTACAATGAAGATGACCGGAAACGGTTTAGCGGGGTATGGGATGCCCATGCGTTTATGATTAATGATTTATATAATTGGCTAAGTATTAATTATCCTGGAACTCGTTTTGAATTTTGTCCCCCTTGGTATTGTAATATTTTCATTCACTCCAGTAGAGGATTTGGTGCAGTCTATTTTAGGGAACTAATACCGAGGATCCCAACAGATGTTGTGATGACGTGGACCGGCGCAGCCGTTCGGTCTTTAATTGTAGACCAGGCAGATTATCAAAAATTCACCAAGTTAATCGGTAAAAAACCCATGCTATGGGATAATACCCTCTATGCACGCAGTATTGAATCGGATTCGGGGTATGCGTATTGGGGGCAATACAATCCAGGTAAAAGTGTGTTACTTAGTCTCTTTGAACCCTATGAAACCATTCTCCCAATAGATTTTGCTCAAATGAGTGCCCAGAAAAGTATTTATATAAATAGTGGAATTAACCCACTTTATAAAATTAAATTTATGACTGTAGCGGATTATTTGTGGAATCCCAAACAGTACGATCCGGATCGAAGCCTTTGGCGAGCATTGGTATTAACCTTTGGGAAACAAGCAGCGCTTGCCTTATTGGAATGGAATGATACGTTTTATCGACTACATGCACGGGTTTTGTACCTTGAATTAAATGGACCCCAACCAGAACCATTTCTACAGGGAGTTGCCTTGCTTGAGAAACTTCAGCAGGATCTACAAACACTCAAAATATTCCCTCAAATAGATGCAGGATTGCTCCACCAATTGAATCAGCAACTCATCCAGCGAGAAAATCGATTGAAGCGCTTTGAATCGTTAATAGAAGATGAGACGGGTCGATCGTAACAAATAATTGCAAACGTCGGTCACACCGTGATTTTATCTGATAGAAGCTGGCTAACCATATCAATAAACGCTTGCATGCGCACGGGTTTCTGCATAAAATGAAACGCCTGAAAATCGAAGCGTTCTTCCAAATACGAGCGGGAGTTCCCTGATACCACAAGAATGGGTAAATCGGGATAATCCTTGCGAATTAATTGAACAAAATCAATCCCATTAATCCCTTTCATAAAGACATCCACAATAATTAAATGAAAATTGGACACCTGTATTTTTTCAAATAATTCCAATGCGCTCGATGCGCACTCACATTCGCCCACAAAATACCCATAATATTCTAACAGTTCTTTCATATACGACCGGGTATCATCATCATCATCAATTAAAAATATGTTCTTTGGTTTATTGTCTCTCATCATAGCCTATGCCCAAAAAGGGTATCGCTGCCAAATTTTGCCATGCAACCGCCTACTCTTTTTTTAGGCAGTTACTATAATTTACTAATTATCTTGTTTTTTTTCAAGCGCGTCTTTTCTTTTTTTTTCTAATATTCGAATATGTCCCACTCTTCCCTCATCCCCATGGATTTAGAAAAATCTATCCACTGTACCCATGCTATTGGATTTATGGCATCTCGTAAATCCCTCTCTCATTTTAAACGAGCCCGTTCGGTTTCGACTTCCTCAAACCATCGTTCCAAATCATACAGAAGTCTTCGAGCAAGTTGTGGATGCTTAGCCGCACAATTATGGTTTTCTAAAGGATCCTCTTTAATGTTGTACAGTTCAGGTTCTGGAATGGTTTGAAAATCCCAGATGAAATAAGGATCAGTTACCAATCCATGCTCCCAGAAATAATCGGGTTCCGCCATGGATTTTTCCAACCAATGATGTTCGGTAAAACCCATCGCTTCTTTGATCTGTGGACGAACCAATTTCCAATCCCCTTCCCGAATAGCTGCATTACAAGTCACCAATGGATCGAAACGATTCCATTGCCAGCATCGTTGATCGGGCAGATCACAACCAGTTCCCTGGAGTAATCCTGAAACATCGACTCCATCCAAATGGATATGGTTTGGAATGAGAACACCAACCATAGATAATAACGTGGGGAACCAATCACAAAAATGGACGATATCTTGAATCTCGGAAGTTTGGTTGATTCCATCGTTGAACTGCATAACCAGGGGTACTCGTATTCCACCCTCATAAACCAACGTTTTGGAACCATTAAATCCACAATTATAACGTTTAAGACACCATTCATCCACACCACCAAAATGGGGGCCATTGTCACTTGTAAAAATAAACAGAGTATTATCTTCAATGCCATAGGTTTTTAGAGTTTCTCTGATTCTCCCGATACCTTCATCCATCCGATACAACATCCCATATAATGTCTGAACCCCTTTGGTTAATTCAGGATTGGTGCTAAATCGACTAATATCTTCCTGGAGTGCTTGTAAGGGCGTATGAGGGGCATTGTAGGTAACATGAAGGAAGAATGGATGGTTATGATGCCGTTTAATAAAGGCAAGAGCTTCCTCTGTCCACACATCGGTCAGATAGCGTCCATCTTGATTGGTATAATCACCATTATACGCGATACGCCAATCGAAATAATCATGCATTCCCCCAGCAAAATAGACGGCTTCATCAAATCCTCTATTTTGAGGAAGGTATCGCAGATCATAACTCCCCAAATGCCATTTCCCTACCAATCCCGTACGGTATCCATTTGCTTGTAACATTTGTGCCAGCGTGGTTTCATCCAAAGCCAACCGCTCCAACCCACGCCATTCCAAGGTATCAATGGAACCGGTGCGATGGGGATATCTACCCGTTAATAAGGATGCTCGAGAAGGGTTGCATACCGGAGATGAAGAATAGTGCTGGGAAAAACAAACACCCTCACTGACTAACGAATCCAAGTTAGGTGTTTGCGATCGGTTTCCATTAAAACAACTAAAATCTCCATATCCCATATCATCCGCAAGAATAAAGACCACATTCGGTTTTGTCATATACGATATTCCTTGTTCCTAAGCTTTGTTGATTGCGTTTCTAATAATTATCATTCGCTACTAAATCGTTAAGACCGTAACAACTACAATTAATGCAATCCCTGCTGCCCCTATCATTTGTACCCCATTAAATTTTTTAGTACACCCATAACACTAATAGCTACCGCCACTCCCATGATTGTTTTAATCCAACACCCATAGCGTTCAACTTGATATTTCGATCGGTTAAGCAGTACTATACTAGATTCCATAAATTCCCTCGCTATTCAACATATGTTAAACGGATAAATAACCCCCATTCTCCATACCAACACAATAGAATTAAACAACTTATGCTACTGTAAAAATAGGATCGGATCACCCTTTGTTGTCGTTGATCGCGTTTTTTGTTTCGTATGCCATACAACCAATCCTAAAAACACCCACTACTACTGTGCCATGATAGCTTTTTAATTTATGTCTTAAATAGTTGTATAGTTCGGAAATGATATCGAAACAACACTTATCTAGTTCTTTCCGATTGTCTTGGTTAATCTGAAACTCAAATAAGAAAGTCAATCTTATCTACTAACAAAACCTCGTTTCACAACCGATATACCAATACACTTTGGAAAATCATGTTAATGGAGTCTTATTTTATTAACTTCTGGTGCTACAGTCAATTAAACAAATCTAATATAGTTTTATAACACATCCGCCATCAAATCCGCAATTTGAACAGGAGTATCCGCGATTTTTACTTTAGCGTTGTTGAACGCTTCCACCTTAGCTTCTGCTGTTCCTGTGTTTCCCGAAATGATCGCTCCCGCATGTCCCATCCGTTTTCCTTTCGGAGCGGATCGTCCTGAAATAAAGCCAACTACAGGTTTGGTTACACAAGCTTGAATGAAAGCTGCCGCTTCTTCTTCTGCTGACCCTCCAATTTCCCCAATAAGCGCAATCCCTTTTGTATCTGGATCATCCTGAAACAATCGTAGCATATCGATGAAATTCGTACCAATAATCGGATCACCACCGATACCCACACAGGTGGTTTGCCCAATTCCTTTTTCACTTAACGCATTTACCACCTCATAAGTCAAAGTTCCACTACGAGATACAACCCCTACCGGCCCCGGTTTGGTTATCTGAGCGGGAAGAATTCCAACCTTGCTTTTTCCGGGAGAAAGTAGCCCAGGACAATTGGGTCCAATAAGGCGACATGGTTTGCCTTGCATATAATGATAAATAAATAGCATATCATTGGCAGGAATTCCTTCCGTGATGGCAACAACAAGTTCGATTCCTGCATCGACTGCTTCCAAAATCGCATCCGCCGCAACGAAATACGGAACATAAATGACAGATGTATTCGCTTGGGTTTCTGCAACAGCTTCTCGCATGGTACCAAAAACAGGAATATCATGGATGTGTTGCCCACCCTTCCCTGGTGTTACTCCGCCTACTACCTTGGTACCATATTCCTTCATTTTAGAAGCATGAAAGGATCCATCCCGACCCGTTATTCCTTGTACAATTACTTTTGTGTTTTCATCTATAAGTACACTCATACCTGTTCCTCCTTGGTTAATTACTTGCTGCGACAGCTTTTTCAACTGCGTCATTCATAGATCTAGCGGTAATTAGCTTTTGGTTCTGAGCAAGGATTTTCATCGCTTCTTCCTGATTGGTACCTGTTAATCGCACAACTATAGGGACATCCACGGAGATCTCTTTCAGCGCTTGTATAATTCCATTAGCAATATCATCACACCGGGTAATTCCCCCAAATATATTTATGAGTACTGCCTTCAAATCGGGGTTCGTTTTTAATATTTCAAATGCTTTTACTACTTTCTTGGGATTGGAACTCCCACCTACATCCAAAAAATTAGCGGGTTTCCCTTTGAATAATTTAACAACATCCATGGTTGCCATAGCAAGTCCCGCTCCATTTACAATACAACCAATCGTACCCTCTAATTGTACAAAGGAAAGACCGTTTTCTTTCGCATCTTCTTCCAATGGATTTATATAATCCATATCCTTCATCTCCACCACATCCTTTTGTCGATACAATGCATTATCATCAAAGGTAATTTTTGCATCACACGCTTTCACCGATCCATCATCCAAGATCGCGAGCGGATTGATTTCCACTAAATCACAATCCTTTTCTATGAAAATTGAATAGAGCTGCTTGGCGATGTAGGACGCTGTTTTGAATGCATCTGCATCTTTAAATATTCCGCTTAACAATTCCGTCGCGTGATAAGGGCGGAACCCAACCAAGGGATTCAATTGACATTTGATGATCTTTTCAGGGGTGGTAGCCGCTACTTCTTCAATATCCATCCCACCGGCTTCGCTCACCATACAGGTTATCGCACTTCGATCGCGATCGAGAATCATACCCAGATAAATCTCTTTCTGGATAGATACAGCCTCGACAACGAGTACCTTTTTTACAATATACCCCTTAAGATCCATCCCAAGAATCTGTTTCGCAGCATCATACGCTTCATCCGGTGTATTCACAAGTTTGACACCACCAGCTTTTCCTCTACCACCAACATGAACCTGTGCCTTTACGACAACAGGCTTTTTGATTTCCTGCGCAATTTTTCTAGCTTCCTCCGCTGTAACTGCAACCCTCCCTGGGGGAGTGGGAATCTGATACTGTTCAAACAGACTTTTGGCTTGGTATTCATGGATTTTCACCGCTTACCTCCTAAACGATACAAATATAATTCGTTCAATTCGAACCGAAAAAACACGTTTAACTTAGTTTACCTCATGCATATGGGGCAATGAAGGCTGTGCACCATAGCGAGTTACCGAAATCCCTGCAACTTTGTTGCTAAAGGATAAACTATCTTCAATCCCTTTTCCACTGGCTAGAGAAAATGCGAGCGCTCCAATAAACGAATCACCCGCTGCTACGGTATCCACCGCCTTGACTTTGTTTGCTTCTTTAAAAAATTTCTGTTTCCCATCTCGATAAAAAACCCCGTGCTCTCCCATCGTAATAACTACATGTTGGACACCTAGTTCTAGAAGTGTCTGAGCTGCTTGATCAGCGGATGCTTCATCAACAACTTTTACACCTGTTAGGATTGCTGTTTCGGTTTCGTTGGGGGTTAAATAGGTAACAAGTCCGACCATCTGTTTATCAATGGATTGAGCAGGTGCCGGATTGAGCATCACCGGTGTGTTGTTCTGATGTGCCAACTGAATAGCTTTATACACGCAAGGAAGCGGAATTTCCAGCTGTAAAATTAGCATATCTGCATCGGCAATATCCTGTTCCCAAGATTGAATTTCCGCTTCAGTTATTTCCATATTCGCACCAGGTACAATAATGATTTTATTTCTCCCCTCGGGATCCAGGGAGATATTCCCAATACCTGTAGGCGCTGTCTCCGAACGCAAGATTGTGGATATATCAACACCCGCTTCTCGCATGGATTCCACATGCGCATCTCCAAACGCATCGTTCCCTACTTTGCCTGCCATGGTTACCCGCGCACCCAAGCGAGCCGCCTGAAGCGCCTGATTAGCTCCCTTCCCACCAGTTGCTTGAAAAAATTGGCTTCCAACAATTGTTTCACCTATATCCGGGAAACGGGGCGTTTGTACCACTAAATCATACATGAAGCTACCAATCACAATGATGTTTGGTTTGTTTGCCATAAGAAATATTCCTTAAAATAGTAACCCTTGCTTGCTAACCATAAAATAATAAAGGTTTGGCAAATTTGGAATTACAGATTGGTAATAGCAGCGCGGTTATAATTTCATTTTTCTCATTTGCATGAACCCCCGTAGGTTTCATTGACAAGAAAATCAAACCGTACTACTTTTTCTGATATGCAGCTTTCAACAGAATCAAACCAGCATGGATCTAACCATAAAGGGCATTGGATGATTCGAATACAGATCCAACACGATTTCAATACACTACAAAAACGAATACCCAACCTTTCTATCCGATTATTTTTATTTACAGTTACCTACTTTTTCTTTCCCTTCTATACCATATGGATCTGGCGAGTATTCATTCATGCTTTGTATACCGATCCACCGATTCAACAAAATATAATTTTTAGAATGGTATGGATCCTGTGTATCCTGGGAACCCTATACGGTTTGCTATATGTTCTCGGTCTAATTATCCTATGTACACTGCTAGTAGGAGTTATATGATAACGACACCACCTATTCTTGTAAAAAATGGAATGATTATAGATTCTGGGATGGAACAACCCCGGTTGGGTTCCCTATACCTTTGTGATGGGAAAATCCAATCTGTGGAATGGGGGATGTGGGATGAAACACGTGATGTGAATTCGGTACACACTATAATAGATGCACAGGATTGTCTGGTCTGCCCGGGTTTTATTGATATCCACTGTCATCTGCGGGATCCAGGTTTTACAGAAAAAGAGAGCATTGCAAGTGGGGTTCGAGCAGCAACCGCGGGAGGATTCACTACAGTAGTGTGTATGGCAAACACCAATCCCGTTAATGATTATCCTGAAATTACTCGTTATTTAATAAATACGGCTTCCAAAGAAGGTTTTGCTACGGTCTATCCCGTTTCAGCTATCACCAAAAACTTGAATACCAAGGAATTGGTGGATATGCCCACGATGCTTCACGAGGGAGCCATTGCGCTATCCAATGATGGAATACCAATCATGGACGTATCCATATTGGAAGCAGCACTCGAAGTTTCACAAGCTTATGGGGTACCGATCATGTTACATGAAGAAGATATCCACATCCGTCAGGGCGGACATCTTCATCCAAGTCCGATTGCTAAACAGTTAGACGTAAAAGGGAATCCATCTGAAAGTGAAGTGACCATCATTAAACGGGATACCGCTTTACTCAAACCTAACTACGGTCATTTACACATGCAACATCTCTCATGTGGGGAATCGTTAGAACCTATAGCCCAGGCTCAACAAGCGGGAAAGTTAGTCACAGCAGAACTTACACCCCACCATGCTTATCTGACCTATGAAGACGTTAATAAACATGGAGCCGATGCGAAAATGGCTCCTCCCCTTCGTACCGAACACGATCGTAAAGAATTAGTAGCAGGATTGGAATCTGGCATAATCGCATGCTTTGCCACCGATCATGCCCCCCACACACTCGAAGACAAACAAAAACCATTTGCGAATACCCCATTTGGAATTGTTGGATTTGAAACCGCAGCAACCATTACCTATCAGTTAGTATTACGTAAGGAATTATCATTAAAAAGATGGGTAGAAGCATGGACAAAAGATCCCGCTTCTATCATTCATCGTAACGAATTAGGAAACTTAAATCCTCATACCCCTGCAGATATCCTTATTTTTGATCCCCAAATCGAATACACCATCGATGCCAATCGGTTTAACTCAAAAGGAAGGAATACACCATTTCATAATATGCGCGTTCAAGGGAGGATTCGTACTGTGCTTAAAACTGGAAAAATAGTATATCCATTCTCATAACACTTTCATTGTCACATATTAATCATCCCGATTGTTTCGACCTCGAACGGAATGACGCCCTTGCCTGTTCTGCTGTGGCTCCTGTCGATTTGCGCGCTCATTACCATTCTGTTCCGATTGATTCTCAGAAGTAGTATTTTGTGGCTCTTGTCCTTGTTCACGGTTTGTTTGACGCTCTGCTCTATTATTACGATTTTCTTTTTGGTTCGTGCGGGGTTGCGCCTGGTTATCTGTATCTCTTCGGTTTTCTGTTCGTGGACGTTCCGGTGTTTCGGGTTCTTGTGGGCGTTGTGGTTGACGTGTATTCGGGCGTTGTCGATCGGGATCACCTTGGGATGATCGACGTGTTGCATCGGGATTATTCCGCCTGGATTCATTCACCCGCTCTCGAAGATCTTCGATATCCTCCCGAGTCCTTTCCACTGTGCTTTCCCGTGCATGTTCTCGTGTTTGTTCAATCTGACGACGCTGATTCTCTCGCATTTGCTCTTGCCGTTCTGCTTCAGCATTGCTTCGGCGATTTGCTTCGGTATCTGCACGGTTTTGTTGGGGAACTGCAGTAGAACGCCGACGATCTTGCGCTTCAGTACGTTGATTTTCAGGTGTTTGTCGATTTTGTTGAGTATTATCTTGATCCGTTTGATGGTCTGAAGGTCTGGGATGTTCTGGTTGGGTGCGGTCTAATCGCTGTTGTTGGATAGCCCGGTGTCGGTCGGCACGCTCCCTAAATTGCTGGATTTGTTCGGGTGTTGGACGTTGTTGAATATGCCGCCGGATTCCGTTCAATTCTCTCTCTTGAGTTTGTTGTATCCGTTGGAATTGCTGATCTGGAATTGCTTGGGGGCGCATCGCTTCAGGTGATACGATCCGAACGGTATGCCCCTCACTCACCTTAACATCTTGCTGCAAAATCACTTCTCCCTCTTTTACTATTTCAATGTTATACGTACCCTCTTGTACATATCGCTGTAATGTTGCCTGGGTTACGGGTTCCCCATTAACTCGAATTTCTGTTCCCGCTCCCCCTCGAATCAGTAATCGCCCTCGCTGCTGGCGAATATCTCGTTGATAGGAACGTAATTCCTCGCTTGCTTGTTTAATTCCTTCTGGGATTGGCATGGATGCTTTATGGAATTGCATTCGTTTCCGTCGGATTTGTTGAGCTATTTCACCACGTTTAGTAGGATCTTGAGCTGTTTGAATTGTTTGTTCTATTTCTTCAACATCTGTTGCTGAAATGGCAAGGTATTCTGAAGCCCCAATACTTGTACGCTCGGTTACTACCGCCTCGATCTCCCTTAAGACTTCCTGATCCCCCTCTTGTTCCATGAGTTGTTTGACCGGCTCCAAATCAACATTGGGTTGCACTTCAACTGTCCCCTCTTCTACCCAAATAATGCTTTCTAACATACCTGAATCATTGGGTTCAGCGGTCACAACAAAATTGGTTCCTCGTACTCCAATAACCACAGACGGCGTAATCGCTTCAACGGTTTCATTTGGTCGCCCTTTATAATCGATTTGAATGGAACCGGCAATCAAAATCATACGGGAACGAACATGGGTTTCTGTTGTCTTTATTATTAAGTCAGCAAGATTAACCGTAGAATTCTCATCAATACGTAATACAAGACCGGTATTCGTTTTTAGAATACAAAACGCCTGTAGGGCTGTATGTAAATAGCCGGTAGAAAGGTCTAAATTATCATCAAGAGGAATCCAATCTTCTTTGTTTTTTGAAAATTCCAATGTATAATATACATCACCTTGCTGTTCTACGATTAGTACATCTTTTGACTTACTTTGGTCTTCCAACTCTTCTACAATACCTTCCTTAGGTACATCTTGGTCAATCAATGTATTCACATCAGGAAGGGAAGTATCGTCTGCAGGTTTTTTATGAGCTTGACTGGCTTGATTGGATTGCTGGCTACAAAACCCAGTTCCTAGAATCAATACTAGGATTATGCTTGCAATGATCCATTGATAGGTACGCATACGTGCTCCTTTATGTTATTAGGTGTATTGCTCTTCTTCCCTAACCGTACTTGTAGAATATAAAAATAAAATATGAAAGAGAAAACCCATGGGAACAGGCTATTTTACCACATTACCATTGAAATGAATATAATTGTTTTCATTGCGAAAAGTGAAGCGATAAAGCGATCTCCTATTCAATCCGAGATGACTTTACTTCATTCGTAATGGCTGATAAAGGACTACTCATGTGATTTGTCACTTGGGATTAGTACTTGTGTTCTTCTTGATTTTTCACAATTGGTCAATGACAAAACTTTCCCTTACACGATTTATTGTATGAATGTGTCTGTCACTTATCTCAAGAAAAATAACAGAATAAATCATATGGTCCTGTCTATAAAAACATAAGTAGAACGGGTACGTTCGTTTTTAGCCTTTTTGGATGGTTATCCATGATGTTGGCACTTTTTGGGGGGTATCCGTTTCAATTTGAATATTCCAGCTCTGACGCCGATCATAATAGATAGCACGAAAATGTTGATAGGATAATTTGGTAGGGAATTCCAAGTTAGCAAAAAATGCAAGTGCCCATCCAATACCACGAGTGAAAAATAAAAAGCGAGAATCCATTTTCTTTTTTTCCGCAAGAGAAGCGTTGGATTCAAAGGGATATGCTACTTTAAGCTTAAGTTGATCCGTCCTGAATGGTTCTATAAATTCCCACTTTCCCCATCCAAACTCGTTAATCGTTTTGAGATAATGGACCAATCGTCGTTCTTCGTTGTCCATCTCTTCATCAAAATTTACCCGATACTTTGAATCAATCGCACCAATCGAACTGTACCCAATAAACGCACCTACTTCTTCCAATAAGGGGATCGCTGGTTGGTTATCTTCAATTCCATAACTTTTATACAACACTTCAGCAAAGCGATTAAAAAAGCTAGACATAAAGGTAGCAGGAAGATATATCAACGCATCGTCAAACATATCCATCAACCCTTGTTCATGACCCAGATGGAATTCGCCCGGCTTACCATCAGTTGAAGAAGAGATGTTGGAATCTGGGGGTATCATAGCTTGTTCCTTCTGTATTTAACTGGAAGTTTCGTTAGAGGTTGTGGTGCTAAAGGAAAAATCAAAATCTATATAATCAGAACCAATATCCTGACAAGATGCTGCGATACATGTTCTCGAAATATTATAAATTTCACTGAATAATCCCATCAAAAACGTTTTTAAGAAAAAAAACGATGCATCTTCTTGGTTGGATTGCTCCAGATAATGTTGCAACCGATTGATCTGGATACGCACCTGCCCTCCTGTTTCATCCAGATATCGAAGATCCACTTCACCAAACCCCATCGAACGTAAGATTGCCACCAACAGCATCTTTTTATCTTGATCCGTCTGTAAATGGTTATTCACCTCTAATGCATTCGCAATAATCTGCTGTGTTAGGTGGTAGATTTCATCTTCTAAAAAGGATTGTAAAAAAGGATGATTCAACCGTTGAAGCAAATAGTCAAAGAAGAAAAGCGATGAATAAGGTATAATTATGCTATCCTGATGGAAGATCTGGAGTTGCTTAGATAAGGTATTCCGACGAATATGAAATTTTACGGTTGTTGACATATTACTTCAAAAAATCAGTAATTTTTCTTCGTGATGTTATTTCTAACAAAGGGAATTCACAGATTAGCCCAGTGGTCACCCGTTTGTTATCGGGTGATGCAAAGGTTAGCTCAGTTTCCAAACGATATTTCTCATCTAGTAGCGCATAGCCAATGGGCTGATTCCCAAGGGATGGAGCAATCACACCTGTGACCACTTCACCCACCTTACTTTCCTCAAAGATAACGGAATAATGAGGTAATGCTTTAAATTTCCCATCCAGCCGAAAAGCCTGAATGTATTTGTTTTTACCCTCTTCTTCAGCTTTTACCAACGCTGCCTTACCAATAAAATCCCCATCTTTATCAATAGCAAACATCCAGGGATGTCCACTGGCTACTCGTTCTGAATTAAGATCTTGCCCACTAAGAGGAAGTCCGGCTTCCGTACGAAGGGTATCTCGAGCAGCAAGCCCAGCAGGGATTAATTGGAATTCTTTACCCGCTTTCATCAGAATATCCCACATTTGTTCACCATATGCCGCTGGGAAATATAGTTCAAAACCAATCTCCCCCGTATATCCTGTTCGCGAAATCGTGGTTGAAATCCCCTCTATTGTAATCCCTTCCTGGAAACGGAAGAATTTGAATTCTGCTACCGTATCCTTCCCAATCAATTTTGCAAGAGTCTTTGGTGCATAGGGTCCCTGAAGATCAATTTTAGCGGTTTGATCGGATACATTCAGAATAGTAACTTCTTCCTGGTTTTGTTCTCGTAACCACGAATCCACCTCATCAATGGTTCCTGCATTCACTACAAGCATCCATTTTTCCTCATTATAACGATACAGGATACCATCATCAATGAGCCCTCCATTGGTATTTAAAATAAAATTGTATTGGGCTTGATAATCCTGGATTTTGGAAATATCATTGGTTAAAACTCGGTTCCAAAAGGATAAGGAATTGTTACCGGTAACCATAAACTCACCCATATGACAGGTATCAAATAATGCGCATTGCTCCCTGGTGTTTATATGTTCTTTGATTTGCCCTGTGGAATACCACAGCGGCATTTCCCAACCGGCAAACGAACCCATACGGGCTCCCAGTTGTATATGTTTATCGTGAAGTATTGTATGCTTTAATGTGGGCATAACACTATCCTAAGCGGTCTCATTCTTGCTACCTCTATATAGGTAGAGGAGGTCCCATTTTTATGGTACACAACTGATCTAAACAAAGTTGGTACCTCATAATCTTCCTAATAATAAAGCATACTAAAAATCATCCCATTAGACAAACAAAGATGAATCTCATACTGATGAAACAAGTACAAAGTCGTTGCGAACAACGTGAAGCAATCTTTAACAGAATCATTTTTTGCTAAGATCAACCACAGAGGATTGCCCCTACATTTCTAATCGGTAGGGCGAAACATTGAAGAAATATTGAAATGCAAGTATTTGAGGGGAGCTAATTGGATTGTGGAAAAATATAGTTCGCAGGATATCCATCATACCCTTCACTTTAAACCGTCGTTTAGCTCGATTGGGATGTCAACTGGCAATGGGCAGCTTTATATTGATAGCCTTGGCTTCGACCAGCTACGTATGTAAATCACAAACTAAAATCCCGCAGTCCAACCATGGGACCACGAATGACCTCTAATACTTTGTTTACTTGTTCTGGCTGATCTTCAGAATGAGGGGTATATTCCTGGATATTCAAACCCGTTTGTGTTGTGAGCCTCATTTTCAAAATTAATTTAGTACGCTCGATATTCTGTCCGCCGCTTTTTATCCGAGCAGCTTTCTCAATAATATGAAACACTGTTCCAGAAGCCATACCACCTCCGATTATGGGGCTTGATGTGTCCTATCCATTGGTGTAGTAGCATCGCACTTAAGGACGTTGTTTTCTTTAACATGCCATTCAGCCATATTATTAATATAGGTCAAATACAAATAATAAGCTTCTTTTCCAGATTGGAAAAATCATCTTAAAAACCACTCCTTGACCTGAACGAGGGGACCTATTATGTTTTGTTACGCAGAAATTAAGGCTTAGCATTATTCACATACAGTATAATGTAAACCATTAAATATGAATATAGTTAGTCTGGCAGGGTACCGGCGGAGCAACCTTCCCCACACTCCCAGGATATCAAAACCCTTTTAACAATAGAAACAATACAGGTAAGGGAATGAATGAGCAAACCTTAAAGCGACGCACAATTATGGGGATCGTAAAACATGGGATCCAGCATCCATTTGCTGTATTGTCAAACAGAGTGGGAAAACCTTGTGTGGCAAAAGACTTCACCTTTCCTACTATTCAAACTCTGAATCAGCTAGAACAAAAAATTCAGGAATATGTAGGAAACTACCGAATCCCTGCGTTGGTTTGTGGGGTTCTGGATAATAATGAAACCATCTATACCCGAGCGTTTGGAACGATCCGCCCAGAATCAGATTATCCTTGCTATGAAAATTCAATATTTAAATGGTGGTCTTTTACCAAAGTATTTACGTCCCTAGCTATTCTACAACTTGATGCACAGCATGCTCTCTCCATCGATGATCCCGTGTGTAAATACCTCCCTAAATTCCAACCGTTATTCCGTGGGAAACCGATTCATACCATTACCATTCGTCAATTACAGGATCACAGTACGGGATTACCCAATAATATTCCCCAGGTGCTAGCCTGGGCACGAAAATCGAATGAGCCTATCGATTCCCAACGAGCGCTTTTTATATCCAAATTCCCATATTTCAGGAATCTTCGATTTGAACCCGGTACTGCGCAGTATTACACCAATGTTGGGTATATGGCACTTGGGGCACTGATTGAAACCGTAACAGAACAACCCTATGAAGAGTATATTTTAAACCATATTTTGAAACCGATGGATATGACCGAGACGGCATTTGAACCACCAGCCGGGATAGACCCTCGCAGAATAGTAATGGGTAGCCATCGTCAGGGATCTATCGAAGCTACCCTATTATCTTCCTATTATAAACGGTTCTATCAGGATTATGTATATACCGTTAAGCGAGGACGAATCTGGTTTCATCCGTTTTATCCAAGGAGTACACCACCTAGCGGGTTGATTGGGCCAATTCAGGACGTATTCCGGTTTTGTCGTTTGTTCTTTCCTGGTAACCAAAACCAGGAAACAGAAACGGTGTTACCAGCTAGAATTCGAGAACAAATGCTAGATGATCGGGTGTTAAAATCACCAATTGAGTTAGTAGATGAAAAAGGATCTGCCAAATTTGGTCTGGGATGGAAGTTGGATCGTGAAAATGGGGAACTCGTTTACAGCCATGCAGGGAAAGCACCAGGATTTGGAGCCCTGCTACGAATCTACCCGGAACGGAGACGTGCGTTGGTTGTGTTAACAAATGAGATGCATAGTCCAACCATTCCTATCTTACAGAGCTTGCATCGTATGATATAATGTTGGAAAAAACAGGGACGAACACGCGCTACGTAACGAACAGTTTGACGTATATTTACACTGACTCAGGGTTGCATTTGTGCTTCGGTGTGATATGGATGGAGATGCTAATGCTAGGGTAAATCACATGGTATGCAGGAAGTAAGATAAGTAAGTCGATTCTGCACTTGCAATTGAATCAAAATGGATTATTTTATCAAGGTTGGGATTGTAACGGTACCTTGTTGTAGGATTTCTATCTCACCTACGGTAGGATATCCCCACACAAATCTGAGCAATATAAATGGTCTGGTGGATAAAGTAGAAAACGCGTTTCATCTTCAGGCTACTAAACCAATAAACCATTTATTTGATACGATATCATTTCAGGTGTAATGAAAAGGAGTAAGTTATGGTTAATTTTGCCCTGGATAAGGACCAACAAGCGATTCAAGCTAAGTATCGAGAATTTACCGAACAGTACATCATTCCTAATCGGATGAAATACGATGAGTTAGCAGAATTCCCATGGGAAGTTGTAAAAGCTGCCTATGAACACAAAATTGTGAATGGATTAATCCCACCCAAATTCGGAGGGAACGGCTATGATTTGATGGGTGGAGCATTGGCATCAGAAGAATTTGGAGCGGGTTGTGTGGGGATCGGTATTTGTATTGATGCAAGTACGTTAGCACTCACACCCTTAATCATTTCGGGGAATGATGAGCAACACAAGCGTTTTTTCGGATTAATAAACGAAGTGAAAGGGGTTGCTGCATATGCACTAACGGAACCAAACGCAGGATCGGATGTGGCAGGAATCAAATCATCTGCAATAAAAAAAGGGGA
>CAYPZJ010000045.1:0-19309 GCA_964414635.1 uncultured Spirochaetia bacterium | reverse complement strand
TCAAGGTCTCTCCACCTTGAATGGAAAAACGAGTTTGTCCAACATACCGAGTATGAAGAAAATTTTCAAATACCGATACCTTATTGAGAAGGCTGAGCAGGTGCGTTTTCATATCGGTATCAAAAATCGGGGTGTTTTGTATGGGTTCCATTTTCTCCTGCAACCATTTCACTTTCTCTACATCACGAATATACAGGTATTCCACACCTACATTTGAACAATAAGTTTTTTCTAAGTGATCAATTATTTCTTTCAGGGTTGCTGTTCCAATACCAATTTCTGCACCACAAGCAAATCGGGTGGTTAAATCTTCCTGGGATAATCCATAGTTTTCGATATCAAGGGTCGGGCTGAAATGCCGCTTTTTTCGAACAGGATTTGTATGCGTAAACAAATGTCCCCGGCGACGATAATCGGTAATCATATTCAGAACACTGATTTCTTTCTGAACCGTTTTAGATATATCCGGCCGGGTATCATCTCGGTTCAATCCCAGATCAAACCCTTCAAAAAACGTTTGCCAGCTTTCGTCCACATTGGATGGATTATTCAAATAGGATTCATACAACTGATTTAAATAATTGGGATGGATATTGTTAATAATACTCGTACGATCCATGAATACCTCATCTTTGTTTAAACGGGAATACTAAAAGACAACCTATTATTTCCTAATCCGATTTAATGCCGATCCCGCTTTAAACCATTCGATTTGTCCCAAACTAAACGAATGATTCACTTCAAATTGATCCTCACTCCCATCGGAATGAAGTAATGTAAGGGTTAAAGGGCGATCTGGCGCAAATTGCCGTAAACCATAGAGGCTTACCTTATCGTCCTCTCGGACTTTATTATAATCATCGGGATTTACAAACGTTAACGGCAACATCCCCTGTTTTTTAAGATTGGTTTCATGAATTCGTGCAAAACTTTTGACAATAATCGCTTTTCCCCCTAAAAAACGAGGTTCCATGGCAGCATGTTCTCTACTGGAACCTTCTCCGTAATTCTCTTCGCCAAATACAACCCACCCTATTCCTTTTTGTTTATACGCCCGTGCTACCAGATGAGGTTCCTCGTATGTTTCGGATAATAGATTCTTAACCGAACCACTTTCCCCATTATATGCATTCACCGCACCTAAGAACATATTTCTTGAGATATGATCCAAATGCCCCCGGTATTTTAACCAGGGACCTGCCATGGATATATGATCCGTCGTGCATTTCCCCTGGGTTTTAATGAGGACAACCATGTTTTCCAGTTCATTCCCATCCCAAGCGGGAAACGGTTCGAGAAGCTGAATTCGATCACTTGTCTGATCCACCACCACATTTAAATGTGATCCATCCAGCGGAGGAATAATGCATCCTTCCGAATACCTCGTAAAATCCATATTGGGGAGTTCCTTCCCGGTTGGGGGTTCGAGCTGAAAGGGATTTCCTTCGGAATCGAAAAGGCTGTCTGTTACTGGATTAAACGACAGCTTGCCAGACATTGCTAAGGCTGTAACAATTTCTGGACTTGCTACAAATGCTTGGGTATCGGGATTCCCATCATTTCGACGTGCAAAATTGCGATTAAATGAATTCACAATAGAATTACGCTCTCCTTCTTTGATATCGAGCCGCTTCCACATTCCAATACATGGTCCACACGCGTTCGCAAGTACGGTCCCTCCAAACTCAGTTAATACTTGAAGTAACCCATCCCGCTCGATGGTACTTCGAATTTGCTCCGAACCGGGTGTAATCAGAAAAGGAATCGCTGCTTTTAATCCTTTTGCTTGTGCTTGTTGAATCAGAGATACACAGCGATCAATATCCTCATAACTGGAATTGGTGCAACTTCCAATCAAGGCTACGCTGATGTCCTCCGGATAATGCTCTTCCTCCATTGCTTTTTTCATCTCGGAGATTGGATGCGCCAAATCGGGTGAAAAGGGTCCATTAAGATGGGGTTCCAACGTGTCCAGATTGATTTCGATAACTTTGTCATAATATTCATCCGGCTGCTCCAATACTTCGGGATCCGGTTGGAGGTAGGTGGGGATTTCTTCTAATATTCGTACCAGGGGTTCCCGATTATTTGCAACTAAATAGCGCTTCATTCGTTCATCATAAGGAAACGTAGAAGTAGTGGCGCCAATTTCCGCTCCCATATTACCAATGGTACCTTTCCCTGTACAAGATATCGACTCCGCACCTTCTCCAAAATATTCGATGATATAACCTGTTCCCCCTTTTACTGTTAGAATGCCTGCTAGTTTTAAAATGATATCTTTTGATGAGATCCAACCATCTAATTTCCCTGTCAGTTTTACTCCCAACACTTTTGGAAACAACACTTCCCAGGGCATTCCCACCATAACATCAACCGCATCCGCTCCTCCTACACCAATCGCTAACATCCCCAAACCTGCACCGTTGGGAGTATGTGAATCCGTTCCAATAATCAACCCACCAGGGAATGCATAATTTTCGAGTACAACCTGATGAATAATCCCAGCCCCAGGTTTCCAAAAATGCATCCCATATTTTTCAGATGCACTCTGAAGAAAATCGTACACCTCTTTATGCTCTTCCCGTGCTCGGTTCAAATCTTCTGATGCTCCGGTTTGCGCACGGATAAGATGATCACAATGAACAGAGGTCGGAATCGAAACCCGTTCTTTACCCGCTGTAATGAATTGCAAAATTGCCATCTGAGCCGTCGCATCTTGCATGGTTACCCGATCCGGTTTCAGTTGAACATAATCCGTTCCTTTCCTATGTGCACCTTTGAACCCATGGAAAAAATGAGTATATAGAATTTTCTCCGTTAACGTTAATGGTTTCCCCCACACTTTTTTGATGGTGTCGAGTTGTTCTTTATAATTTTTATAAAACGCTTGATTCATAATTCTATCCTTTGAGTTATGTTTCTTTGCAAACGGGCACAATCACAATGAATCCACGCATAATCCTTACAATAATCTAAACCTTCTCTTGAAATCAAAAACCACACCAGGGTCCATAATTGCATCATTGATTTATTTAACATTGAATTGGTATTCTCATATTCCCTTGGGAGTAATATAATAAAGACAGCGGTAATAGAACAACGAACGAAAGATGAGTTAGAAAGTTAGATGAAATTATTCATTTCGACTACGCTCAATGAATGATGCATGTTTGCTGAGCGGAGCCGAAGCAAAATACACTAGCACCTACCCAAAAAAAACTGTATTTCAACAGTCCGTAGCAGCTGGCTTCCGTGCCTGCCCTTCTTGTGCGCTATATAATTCAATTGTTCCATAGAACAAGTACAAATTTTATAAACAGAAAGGTGACAAACTGTTGATTTCTAAGTATAGTACCACTGGTTTTTTATCGATAATAGGTATAATCAGTATGAGATAACATATAGTAGGGTTATCTGAGATCTTGATTCCAATATATTGGTTGCCAAATCACCGGATGAAAAATCTGTATGGTGGCGAACCATATAAAAGAAAAAATTGTTTGAAAATCAAAATTTCTTATTATATTTACTGTATAAAGAAATGTAGAGAGCAGAATGCTAACTTAGGAGGCTATTATGTTCGAATCACATGTGCAAAAAACGCAGCTTATGGTTACTGCAGTATGTTTTAGCGTCTGCGCACTAGTTATCCTATTTGTATTAGGAGGATGTTTCGGAGGCGAGCACTTCGATGTGAAGACATACCCCCCTGATATTGTGATTCTCTATCCGGATGAAACCATAACCGAACCTATTTGTGGATCTACAAAGGTATTCTATGGTTATGTAGAAACTCCGGGGCGTCTGGATCGAATTCTCGTTCTGGATGAAAACAATCAAAAAATTTATGAAGATACCACTCCTGTAATCACGGGTTCAGGAACGGATATATACGAGTTTTCTGCCACTTTGGATACATCCACCAAGACAGAGGGAGAATATACCTGGACGGTATTAACCTTTGATAAAACTGGTGTTCCTTCTACCCGTACGTTTTCATTTACGATTGGCAGGGTCAGCAATCAGAATTTAGAAGATACGTTAAATGTTTGTGGAGGGGATGATGCTTCTCTATCCTGGTCGTATGTTGAAGGTGAAAACTACGAGGTTGAATTTTACGATGGTACAGCTTGGATTACACCCGATGTGGTAACCGATGGACTGGCTACCATAGAGAATCCCATTTTAAATGATGGGTATAAATGGCGGATTCGCCAAACTTATGATGAATGCGCTACAGAATGGGTTGAAAGTGATGTATTTGATGTGAATCCATTGAGTGATGTATTCAAGATGATTGTGCAAACGAATTATATTCCGGATGATCCTCCCGGATCGGGGGTTGATCCGATTATCCAATCCACCTGGGAAATACCGGATTGTAATATAAAAGCCGTGGAAATTCGCCGATCCGAAGCAGGTATTCCAACCGATTTAACCGATGGGGATGTCGTTTCTCCAACCAGTTTAACAAGTTTTTCGGATAGCGGTGTGGACGGCGAGGTGGGCAACATTGATGGAGATACGTTGTATTACTATAATGTATGGGTTCAGAGTCAGAAAGATGTATATACTTCTGGGGAATCATTTGCCGCCGTTGCCGGCAAACCCGCAGTAGTACTAGAACCGGTAACCCAACCCATTGTTATTGATGGAAAGGATGATGATGCTGCCTGGGATAGTGCTGTTGTGTTGGATTTTAACTATGAGAAACAGGTTGCAAATGTGGAATATTCTAATGATCCCAATATTTCAGGCTATTTGAAATTTGCATACGATGAAGACAACCTGTATATTTTTGCTCAGTTTTACGATAAATATTTAAATTATTGGCATTGGGGCGATGGGATTACGGATCCTATGGATTTTGACCCCAATGAAAAAGATGGTCCTGAAGATGGGATTCTGTGGGGAGATGACTTTGAGATCTTTTTAGATATGGCATTTGATCGCAGTTTCAAAGAAAAAACAGGGGAACCAGAAACGTGTTGGATGGCGGTGGAATTGGATGATTATCATTTCCATTTTCAACTAACTGACCCCAGCGCTCCTTCGTTTAGTGTAGCACGAGGTACGGGGCAGCAAGCGAATTTGGGTACTTCTGGTGGATTTTACGATTCTCCATGGGATTATTTGGGGGATCAGAATGCAACTCCATTTACACGTAATTATTTCAGCTGGGTTGAACCTTATAGCGCTATGTATACGGCACCCAGTTCCATTGAAAATGCATTGTATATTGAGGGAACCCCGAATGACAATTCAGATATCGATACGGGTTGGACCCAGGAAGTCAAGCTTCCATTTGAAACCTTAATTGTTGATGGACATCCAGCCCATGTTGGCGGAAGTGGTACTCCATCATCCATTACAGCAGGTAGCAGTATTGGAATTGGTATTAAGATGTTTGATTGGGAAGGGACGTATAATGATGGGGGTGATGCAAATTGTTATTCCGATTGTTTAGCAGAACCTCAAACCGCCGGAACATGCTGGAATCGATGCCGTCCGGATGGAACCACCTCTTGTACACCCGCGTGTGTAGCAAATCAGGGTTGGTCAACCGAAGAATGCGAGGCACAGTGTATTGCTTGGAATAAAAATCCCTATGGGGAATACAAATGGACACCCGATCTTACCGGGAATATGTGGCACTGTCCTGCAGAATGGGGGACATTAACATTTTAACCAATACCTATTACTCATGATTGTGTGGTTGTTTAATTTGGGGTGGGCTAAGCGTAGAAAAGCAAACTCCCTTCAAACCGTTTCATAATGAAAAAAATAGGAAAAAGGAATACTGCTATGAAAGAAAAGCTAACAACTAATTCATTACCCTTTATCATAGGTGGATTGCTACTAATCGTAAGTGTGGGATTGTTGGGATGTGATAAGGTAAGTGATATTGCCGATACAATCCAAACAAAACTAATGGATCAGCATGTAGGGTATCTACCCGAACCAGATATTCCCCCAACCATCGAAATTCTTGATGGTGATGGGATCATTAATGCCGATGAGAACGCGAAAAGTGTGGAAGTACAAATCAAAGCAGGGACGGAAGACAATTGGAGTTTGAATTACCATTTGGAGGTAACCAATGGAACCCTCGCTGAAGAAACAACCGGAACGATGATTTTGGATACAGTTATCCTCCATCTTACAGCGGAGGCATCCGGAACGGTGGAAGTGACGGGTTACTTATCCGATAAAAATGGGAATATAACGCCCTCTGCAACCGCTACATCTACAGCTGAATTAGAAGAACCCTCCGTAGTTCGAGCATACCCCCCGAATGGATCGGGATTGGCTCCCACAGAACCTTTACAAATCGTTTTTTCAGAAGCAATGGATACGTCGGAAATAACGATTATAAACATCGAAGGCGATTTTAAAAGTGCAAGTGACGAAGGGGTTTGGGATTCGTATGATGATGGATCGGGCATAACCAATAATCGTCTTACCCTTTCACCCGTTTCATCATGGCAATCAGGAACCGTTCAGTTTGATCTTCAGGTTAAAACAGCGATTGGTACTTTGGTTAAAGATGCACAATTTACCTATTCCATCGAAGGGTATCCCAGTTGGGCTGCCACGGCTCTTAGTGGCAATTCCGCCATAGAAATATTTGATGTTGCAGTGTCCGTAACGGATCAAGTGGTTATTGCTGGATACGTAGCTGGTACAGGGACGTATGCCTTAGATGCGGAATCCACCATCACCCTTGCCGGGGGTGCTCAATCTACGAATGCGTTCGTGGCTCAATACGATAGTACAGGGATCCCCCAATGGGCAATTTCAGTAGGTGTTGATGCGGAGGAGGCATCGGTATTTAATCGAATAGCCGTAGATAGTAATGGGAATGTTTATGCTGCGGGGTTTATTTCTGGTACAGCAACCTACGATTTTGGATCATCAGTTACGGTTGCAGGGATTCGGTCGGGGAGTAATCCGATTCTTGTTAAATATGATTCAACAGGATCTGCACTCTGGGCGAAAACAACAGCGGCAAGTCCCCATAATGCTACATACTCCGCTTTGGGTGTAAGTAATGATGGAGTCAATGTTTATGCTGCAGGTATTTTAGAAATAAACGATGAATTTGATTTTGGAAACAGTGTAAAAATAACGGGGGCGTATGCGGGTGACAATGCCTTTGTCGTATGTTATGATGAAGATGGTGTTCCCCAGTGGGGGAGTACACTTGCGAGTGCTGCATCGGCTTCTGCTTATCATGATCTAACGGTTTCCAAGGATGGACGCTTGTATCTTGTGGGTAGGGTTGAGGGCTCCTCCACCTTTGATTTTGGAAATAGTATTACGTTGGCTGCACCTCATTCCGGGAAGAATCCGTTTCTAATAAAAATTAATCAAATTAACGGAACGGCGGAATGGGTATCTTCGTTGGTTTCTTCATCGGGTGATGCGGAATACCTGGGGGTAGCCGCTCCTAAATTGAATGTCATATATGTTTCTGGTTACATTAGTGGAACAGGTACTACGGATTTTGGGAGCAGTCAAACCCATACTGGGGCGAACGATGAAGAAACAGGAGTCGTAGCCTTATATGATTCGACAGGGACTTTGTTGTGGGCAAATGGTATCACAACTGCAGCGGGGGCGAGTAGGATCTCGACGGTTGCAGGTCTGACGGATGGTTCGGTTGTTTTTGGAGGATCAACTTCCCAAGCAGGATATTATTATTTTGATGAATCCACCACATTATTCGCACGTACTTTTGTGGAAGGTACCAATATGTTAATTGGTAAATATGAGAATAATGGGAGTTTGGATTGGGTACGATCGGCTGTTGATGCGGAAAAAGACATTTCTATTACTTGTTTGGCTACAAGTACCAATTTGATCATTGCTGGAGGGGTGATGTATGGTACGAGTGTATTTGATTTTGGGAATGATGTAACTCTTACAGGGATTAACAATGCAAAAAATATGCTCGTGATAAATTATGTAGATTAATAAGCCAAAACGTGTTATTTTACTAGGGGGAAATAGGGGGAGTTAGTAATGCGATCGACATCTTCCTTTTATAAACGAGCGATATGGATCGTTGCGTGCATTGGTTTTTCAATAACCACCGTGCTGAGCTGCGAAATGTACTCCAAGGATCCGCCGGGACAATTCCTTTCCAGCATTTATGCGCAAGGAAATAGTCCGCTTCTTACCCTTACAACCCCTATTGCAGTTCCGGATACGGGTAGCGATACCTATATTAATATTGCAGAAAATACGGCTACCATACCTATTTCCATTACCGGTATTGAAGGAAGCAGTTATGTAGTCACCTGTAATAATTGCACCCTAACAGAAGAATTAGAAGGGATTTTAGAATCGGACGCGTTGGAGTTGCATCTTAGTGCAGCCGCATCTGGAACGGTAACCTTCAGTATATATCTTACAGACGCATCTGGATATCAAACCGAAACAGAAACATACACTTACACAGCAGATTTGACCACTCCAACATTAACGGATAGCGCCCCAACCAGTGGGAGTGCTATTCAAACGGATGAAACCCTCGTTTTTACCTTTTCAGAAACGATGCTAACGTCCACGTTTACTTTAGAAGATTCAGGTTCGGGAACGCTTATCGAAGATAGTGACGGAGGGGTCTGGTCTTCTTCTACAGATACGCCTCCCGTTGCTGACAGCATATTAACTTTATCTCCTTCAGATACATGGCAAAAGGGGGTATTTACATTTACAATGGATGGAACCGATTTGGCGGGGAATCCGTTGGAAACACAAACCCTTACATATTCGTTATTAGGAAACGTGGATGCCTTGGCTTCTACCTATGCGGGAAGCTCCGGTAGCGAATGGGTTTCGGTGGATGTTGATTCCAGTGGGAACGCCTTTGCGGTTGGTTATATAAAGGGTTCAGCCACCTATGCCTTTGATTCCACTCAGTCAATTACGATTACAGGAACATCTATTACCAATGGATCGTTGGTAAAGTATCAAAGTAATTTACAGGCTACCGCAGCAGTCACACTGCAAAGTGGTGCAGCACAAAATTCCACCTATTATGATATTGCTGTGGCTTCGGATGGAACAGTATACGCCGTTGGGTTTATTAGTGGAACATCCAACTTTGATTTTGGAGATGGGGTAACTCAAAGTGGTGATTTTTCGGGAACCAATGCGATTTTGGCGTGTTATGATAATTCACTAACTGCATCATGGGTAACCAGCCCCGTTTCTGCTCCGAATAACAGTGTATTTCGTGGGGTCACTGTGGCTTCGGATGGTTCGATCTATGTGGTAGGAGTGTTGGAACAAAATCTGGAGTATGATTTTGGCAACTCGGTTCTGATTACTCCTGCCTATGCAGGTAGCAACCTAGTGATTGTAAAATATGACAATACGGGGACAGCACAGTGGGTCAATTCCACGATTGCTGCAGCTGATGATTCCCTTTTTAACCGAGTTGATATCAGCAATGCTGGTACCCTTTATGCTGTGGGGTCAATGACGGGTACGGGGTCGGTCAATTTGGGCAATAGCCAAACGTTTCCGGGAACAAACAATGGAACAACCGGATTAATCGTTGCCTACGATCCTGCAACTGGTGATCCCACTTGGTGTACGGGGATTACCTCAGGATCGGATGCATCCGAATTTCTTGATGTAAGTGTAGATGGAGATACGGCGGTTGTCGCAAGTGGATACGTAACGGGGGATGATGCCTTTGAATTAGGATCAGGCAACACTTATACTGGTCCAACTACGGAAGAAAATGCATGCTTAGTTAAACTGGATACGTCTGGGAATACCACATGGATTACCGGTCCTACATCGGCAGGTTCGTTTACCAAGTATAATGGCGTGTCCGTTCTATCGGATAGCAATATGGTTGTGGTAGGTGTTGCAAATGAAGATAAGACGGTTGGATTGAGTAGTACGGTCATCATGCCCCTTCCTTATGATGGATCGAACACGGTAATTGCCAAATATAATTCCTCGGGTAATGTAGTGTGGGGGAAGTCCATGTATGAAGCACAATCCAATGCAGCATTCAATGGAATCGCTTGTTCTACAGATGATGCAACCTATTTTGCTGCCGGTGTTATTTACGGAACAAACGATTTTTGGGGAGATGAATCCCAAACAGTGGTTGGCACGAGCTCCAGTAAAAATGTTGCATTAATCGCGTACACCGATTAGCTCCATCTTCTTTTTTATTTTTTTCTGACCTAAACAAGAAAATTACCTATACTTACTAGTATGTGATTTAGAAGGTTTATCACCGTTTTACTCACTGGCAAACAAAGCTTTAGGAACTTATATGAAACGTTTGATTGCTGTTCTAATCCTATTTAGTCTGGTTGGAACCTGGAGCTGCGACGATTCTATTTTTGTGGAAATTTCGGATGAATTTCGGTTGATTCAATTGGAAAACCAGATTGAAATCAGTAATCAAGCGCGTCCAGAATTTAGATGGTCACCTGCACCACCCGGAACGGATTCCATTGAATTTTGGCTAGACCAACAAATGATCCAAACCTTACCGCCCGATGCCACTTCCTTTACGCTTTCTCGTGATCTTGAAACGGGTATTCATTATTGGAATATTCTTTTAAAAAACGAATTCATGATGCGGAGTTCACGGGTCAGAAATTTTGATTCCTGTACCACCAATTTGATTGCGCCGGTTTTTGATCCCATGCCTCAGCACTATGAATACGGAGCAGATTTGGAAATTAGGTGGCAGGGAACCCAGCAGGATACCGATACGTATATTGTATTTATCAATGATCGGAAAATTGCGGAGCTTGATCCACAAAGTGACTTTACCAACGTTGATGAAACCGGATTGCTTCAATTTACCCAAACCTATCCTCAGGGAGCGTGGTATATGGACACTCAATGCAGCCAACAATTGGTTGTTACAAGTAGTTCATCGTGTATAAAACATCAGGTAAATCCAATGGATTCGGAACCCTTTATTTTTGAGTATGGTGCATCCTTTTCTACTAACCACGCCCCCGAATTAAAAAGTCCAGTACCCGATAAAGTGATTGAGCTGGATGATATTCGCATATTACCTCATCTTACATTTCGGTGGGAAACACCGGTGATGACAAACCTTAAAGAATTTCAACTATTCATAAATAATGAACTGATCCGCTCTATCCCGTTTCAACAAACGGTACAGCAATACGATACGATTATTGATATCGAGGATGTAGACTCCATCGGGGCTGAGAATACCTGGATGATTCGTGCTGCAAACCCCTGCCATCATATTGATTCTCCGGTGCAGAATTTGTATATGGAATGCCGACTAAATGGATCTCTTGTGGATGTGTTTACCAACCTGACGCATCCAACCCTGGGACGTGTTTTCCGTAAATGTTTTGAGGATGCGGGTACCCAATTGGAGGAAATTATTGGAGAATTACTCCCTCCCTATTCAGATGTAGTGTTTCTCATAGATAATTCCATTAGCATGGTGGACGATATTGCTTCCATTCAGAGCTTTCTGGATGAGATTATTTCCACATTGGAAAACATTGGGGATATCCGTCTGGGAGCCGCTACTTATTCCGATAAAAACTATGATGGGGTAGATTGGTATACCATGGAGAATCTAACAGCAGACTATGCAACCATTCGGTCATTCATTGAAAGAATATCCTTGCAGTATGGTGGGGATATCCCAGAATCCGTTTATGATGCGTTATTTGAAACCATAACCCGTATGGATTGGGAATCCACAACCAAGCAAGCTATTATTATTATGGGAGATGCACCACCGTTGGTCAATATCGGGTCGTTGCATACCGAACAAGAAATTACAGACTTATGTACCAATCGCTCCACACCAATTAATCTATATGCCTTATTACCTTAAACTTGCGTTTCTTTAATAATTATGGTAACCCGTTCCTACCAAAGGATATCCAACGTATAATTAGAAATACACAATCTTCAGTCTCTTGTGGTACAAAATCGGTTTAGGGGACTTGCAATAAATACTATATGCGAAACCGACGTTGCGAGAAACGAAGCAACAAAGCAATCCCCTGCTCAGAAATGAGATTACTTCATTGTATCTGCAATGACGCGCATAGATTATTAATTAGGATGAGTATATTTGGAAATCTATTAAAATTAAAAAATCCAACAGGTTTGAAAAAACCATACCTTCCACCAGTGGTATCCGAACGGGGAGTTGATCTCCTTTTTTTTATGAAAAAGTTGTTTTTCTTGCTAATCGTACTATATTATAATTAGCGATGTTCTGCAAAGGAGATGTTATGAAAGTCAAAATAAGCATTTTAGTTGGAATTGTAAGCCTTCTTTTTGGAGGACTCATTATAATAAGCTGTTTAGAAACGGTTGACCTACCATATATTGGAGGAGGCGGTTCGGGTTCCGGCTCATCAACTGGAACCGAATCGGGTACTAACACCGGTACTGGTACGGGTACTGGTGGCGGAGGTGGGGGTTTAGAACCTTGTCAATTCCCCGATGTGTGGAAAGTGCCAAATAATGCGGATCTTATTCTTCACGTAGACTTACGGGATGAAGAAAATTCAGGCACTCCCTGTAGCATCGATGATGGTTTAATTAAAAATTACACCGAACATAGCATCACTCGATCACCTACAGGCTCCGTATTTAACGCTTCTAGTTACATTAGTTTTAGTGGACCTCAATTAGAAGATGGCGCGGTTTTTATGGTTATCAAGAATAATCCCAATCCCATGTACGATGGACAGGGCTTTTTTGATTTCGCCCAAAAAGAAAGCGATATCATGTATTGGAACGAAATTGCAGCATACATCGACAACACTCGTGGCGGTAAATTTGCATATTCGCTGTACGGCGCAGATTGTGGGGGGTTCCTACCTGGTAATGGAGGTATTGGATTAGATGACCAAAATGGTGATATCTATGCTGGTGCCTATATTATTGCACAATACAACTGGTTGTTGTCTAATTCACCAGATAAATTACAGTATGCAATAAAAATTTTGGGTGATACACTTAACCCAGCGGAAGACAAGGTGAAATCCACGCAGTTAGTAGATGAGAAAGTACCCCATACGACCGAATCAAGAGACTTTGGGTGTCCTGAATACGTTGACTTACCCTATGCTGATTTAAAAAATGCCTACTTCGGTAGAAATCTTGCTGATTCACAACCTTATCCATTAGCAACCGAAGTGATCGCCATTTTCCTTTATAAAACAAGTCAAACTATTGAAGGGGCATCCGGAGAATAAACTGGTTCCTGCAATTATTTCTACCCCTACACCCATGTAGGGGTAGATTCATAACTTCTTCCAACCACAACACTTTCGAAAAATCCAAATTAGAATACTAATAAGTCGAATCAAAAGCGCTATTCTTGTGTGTAATTTTATATCGGTTGTGTCGCTTTTCCAAACAAGGTTGGTTATAGATTCATCACATATAAGAAACGTTTTTTGATAGAAATGATGGGCGATGGGTTCTTTGGAATTTTCAGGGGCATAAGCCGAGTCGTGTATATTTTAAAAAGTTTGCGCTATTGGAAACGGAAAAATAACGGGCGTGGATGGTATCATGTTGATCAATAAATGTATAACTGCCATAACCCGTTGTACTGCGCGTCCGATCAATCTCTGTATCTTTCCAGGTAACCCCGTTGTCATGGCTAATCGTCACTTGTAACCCCCCGCTGGATCGTTCGTCATGATAGATTAAATAGATTTGCTGGGATTGACTAAATGCCAGTCCCACATTAGCCGATCCTGCTAGATAGACTTCATTGATCTCCCCACCTACATCGGTGTCCCATGTGACTCCATTATCAGAACTACGTTGAAAATGCAACGTCATTTCCACATCGTTATGAGCCAGATACACGGTGGGATTTCCATCATAATTACTTACTGCTACCGATACAAATACCGGACCTGTAATTTTCCCAGAACCAAATATCTTTCGTTGAGTCCAACTGGTACCTCCGTCCGGACTATGTATATAACTCATAAATTTACCATGCCCGACTGCTACATGAATATCATTGGGGTCGGATCGGGCTGCCAATGCAACCTGATTGATTTCTCCCAATCCGTGCAAAACGGGAGTATCGTTCATAATCCAGGTGTCACCTTGATCTTCTGATACTTGTAAATATACCCTTTTGGTTGCAGAAGATGGCGGTTGCCCACTATGAAGAAAATAGATGGTCTCGTTAGAAGTAAGGATGACCTCGGATTCAGGAATGATTCGGGTATCCGTATATAACATCGTTTTTTCCCAGGACACCCCCTGATCCTTGCTGCGAAGGTAATAAATCACACCTGCTCCTGATTCCAACACGGTTGAAAAAAGATGAATCCAACCATTCTTTGTAACAACTAATTTATTCGCCCATTTTTCCAGTCCACTATCGTCGATTACTTTTTTATCTGCTGGATTCCAACTCACTCCGTTATCTTTGCTCTCAATGTAATACGTGGTATATGTATGCTGAAGTTGGGTTACCGTATGAACATTGAATTGGGTATCTACAAATACCGACCCATAATCCAAATAGGCAGGCGATTGGAGCATGTTGAGCGTCCATTTGGGATCCGTTGTGACTTCGATTGATATTGGATTGGAAAAGTCAGATTCCCCCCATTCATGAATGGCTTTCATTCGAGCAAAATACACTCCTTCTGGTTTGCCGGGTTCATAATACAAATACGGTTCTTCAACTGTGATACGTTCCGGATCCGAAAAATTGCTTGCATCGTCCAATTCTACCAGGAAATCCACATCACAGGTTTCATTATACGTCCAATTTATCAGAAACGGTACAAACGGGCATTGTTCTTCGTTGCCAAATATTTCAGGAATCTGAAAAAGCATGGTAAATCTTCCCGCATTGGACCATTCACTGACGCATGTTCCTTCATTAATCCGAACGCGGTATTTGTACTTTCCAGCAGCTAGACAAGGTGCTGTAACATAATTATCCCGCACAAACGTACTCCATACGATCGGTTCAAAGGATTCATCCTCCGCTATTTGAATTTCATATTGCCAATTCGTCCCTTCATCAATATTCCAGTTGATTCGATTTCGATTGGCAGGTTGGAGATTGGTAATGGTAAACCCTATATCTGGAATAACGATGGGTTCAGGATTTTCTATATGTAGAATTTTGGGAATACTCCAGGCGCTACTACAATCACTTTTCCATCGAAACCGTACCGCGTATTCTCCAAGAGGAAGCGGATCTATCTCTACTGAAGGTTTATTCGTAGTGTAGTATCGGGGACGTACAAAATGGTTACCGCTTTGATCCTTTACTTCTACCTCATATTCAGTGGCTTGTTCATACGCTTCCCACGTAATTTCAACCGGTGTATCCGGACAATTGGAAGGAAGAGCAGGCGGAACCATCGCAGGATATACATTCTCCAAGGGAATGGGTGCTGCATAGTTACATTGAAATTTATTGCAGGCACCAATGGTCATTCGCGCTTCTGGTGGATAGTCACATGTATAAAGGGGCTCATCAGGTATAAAAGGAGAAGCTTCTACTTCCGCAATAGGATTTCCTTGGATCATAATTCGGTAAAAGGTCGCATGATCTACTGTATCAAAAACAAATTGATCAATATAGTAATCCTGCAAATGCTCGTGGGTGCGGGGTTCAAGAATTGTGGGAGGTTGTTCAATCTCATGGAAGGTCGCATATTCTTTACACGTGCTAAGCACGCATCCTAGAATACAAAGTCCTAGACCGATCCATTTAATTAGTTGTTTCATCATATCATGTATCCGTCTTGTGAGAATGTAGCCGCTGATAATAGAGGGGAAATAATTCTTCACGAAACCAACTTTTCGTTTCGGTACCAGTAGATCGAATATTATCCAAAAGATATACAGGATTATTCACAGGGGTATACTATCTGAGAATCGGGGACACATCCCAATATCTTCTGGGATACATAGATAATCATCTTCGCGATGGATTCTTTTTCGGCATCCGCTGAATTTGCATGAACAAAACCTAAATGCAACCAATACCATTCATATGTTTCAGAAGTTTCGGGATCTACATGGGTGATTTTGTATAAATATTCGGATGGCGTATCCACCGTTCTTTCTTCCACATGGGCGCTAAATATGTCACCATAGGGCTCAAATGTAGTCCCATTTCTATTCGTAGCGTTAAAGTTAGTTATAGTTAAATAGGAAAGTGGCCATGCGACACCTGGATCGTGCGTTTTTTCAGGAATATTAATCTCTTCACTCTGTCCAGAACAATAATCGTCGTCAAAATAACGGGTTGTGGTTAAACTGGATGCTTCAAATTGGTACCACAATTCACCCGCTCCATACCCATTATAAGGATCACTGGTACTTCCACCTTCTTCTCGTGGATCAAGAAGCTGTGCAAGTAAGCTACCTGGTGCAGTATCTGTTGTAACAATAATTCTTCCATCAAACGTTTTTATATCAAACTCAAACCCAGTATCAGCAATTACCAATACATCATATCCACTAGGTAACGTTCTGATCCCGTTACATCCATAGGAAACCACGACCTCATTACCTTCGGCGTCCTCTTCAACAATCCGTTTATCATAGAGTACGTTTACTTCGTCAAAATAAGACGTTACCGCAGGTGGGGGCGGAAATGAGTTAGAACTTCCTTCCGTTCCCCATGTCACAAAATTTGCCGAACATTCTGCCGCTTCTTCATCCGTATAATATTCTCCATACCAAAGCACTTTGCGTGATACCATCCCCGGATAAATTGCACTGAAATCACCCATTCCCGAACAAGTCGCCGTGGAAGCAACCTTCCAAACGGAGGTCTGTAACGCTTCATTCATATCAAGACGGTATTCTCGGTTGTTATCTACCATAGTAAAATTAGTAACCGCTGTGCAACTTGCAACCGGGGTTGATTCCGTATCACAGAAATAAACAAAAAATTCAAACCCAGATACAGGTTCAAAAGTAAGTATCAATTCACTTGCATCGCAATCCACACTCCCTACCGCATCCGATGGTTCATAAAACGAAAACGATTGTTCTTCCGACATTTCCCACGTTCCAGGGCAAGTTCCCGAAATCGTTTGCCAATCGAGCTTCCATCTGTAATCCTTCCCATTGACTAACGGATAGTAAGCAGTCTTTGTTTTTCCTTCAGCAGCGATGCTACTCGGTGTTTTCCATTCCGATCCATTAAAAAATTTGGGAGCGTATACAAAGCCTGCTTGTTCTGTGTAGGTGAAACTTGTTACCGACTCGTCATTCAGGGCATCACAGGTGTTGATATTCGGTTCCTCTGAAAATTGATGTTCCGGAAAAATTACCGTATCCAGCGTATTCACGGAGGGCTGAATTTGAAATTCATTATATGCCTTTACCACTGCAGAAATTTTCGCACCATATAAATCATCGGGAAATACAGCAGAACGAAGCGGGTTGGTAACTCCATTCACTGGTAGGGATTTCGATTCAGGTAGTTGAAGATTCGGTTCGGCAAGCCAGGTACCCAAATCATCCAATGTAAATGTAGCTTCCCGTACGGTGTTTGCCAATCCCTTCTCAGAATCAGAAGAAGGATAATAATATGAGGTTCCGATAACTTCAACGGGTACATCATTTTCATCCTGGTAGGTATACGTAGCATAGAGTTGGATAATAAAGGAATCAATGGATCGGCTCGGGTCACTCCCATTCTTCAATTCTAAATCCCATGTAACAGTTATTTCCGAACCATCACAAATCGTTTGTTCTTGATCTGCTGGACGATCCACAGTAATCGTGGAGGTTATTTCTTTAAAATCCGTACACGCCGAGATAAACGCTAGTACGAAACTAAAAAGAACCAGCTTAGAAAACACAATACGTTGCATACGGTAATCCTCAAATACGGGTGAATATGTTTGTTACTGACAAAATCGCTTTCTATTGGTAAAGCGTTCTCGCGAAAAATAAAAAACTTTGATTAATTCAAAACCATAAAGCATTGCATTGGTACAATCAAAGCCATCCACCATGAAATATAACCCCATTTTTCTAAATTAACCAATGAAACAGGGGTTTTTTTATTCGGTTGCATGGGGAGCTGGTAGGATTATTGCTATATCTTGCCCATGTAGTCTATCGGAGTGGCATTTCTAAGTCCACTACCAAATCTTTGCCTAGTGCTTTCACCTGGACAGCTTTGAGCTGCATCACACCATGCTCAGGAATTTCCAAATCAAAAATATGTAATAGATCCTTGTTTGGAAGGAGCTTGGGTTCGTTCACCACCTCATCGTTGATGGTTTCCCCATCTGCTGCGGAAACATAAATCCCCGTAATTGTAATCTGTTCCATAGGTACCTGAAGCGTATTTTTTAGTTCTACTTGGAGTTTTTTCGGTTGTTGAATTAATTTTAGCCCATCAAAAGCGGTTGCTTGATAAGCTAGTATATACTCCATCTGACTCAGTTCTGTTTTGGTCTTGGAAGGGGGCATATTCGTCTCGTTGTTCTCTTCAGAACACGTTCCTTTTTCTGTAAGGATAGCGGTAATATCATTTTTAGGGATCCCTTTTAGGACAACGGGTAAGCCTTGGATATCTTCTAAAAAATCATAACTATCTGAATATATGTACGTCTCATGAATGGAATAAGGGGTGATTGCGTATAAGTTTCCATCCTCCAAACATACTTCTTGGGGGAGTGGGGATAAGCCCGGTTGATTGCTAAAGAGCACCCCTACGTAAGTCATGGGGCTTGCTTGTTCCGATTCATCGGTATTTGAATCGTCTGATACGGTTGTATCATCGGTGGTAGCTGAGCAGGCTAGCCAGCTAACCAAGACAGCAATTAGAAACGAGGGGAATACTATGCGCATGCACGTACCTCCATGCAAGAAATGTCTTTTCTAGAATAGTAAAAATGCCCTCGCTTGACAAACAGCTGTTTTATAGGCGTAAGAAATTGATTTCTGGTTCCCGACAAATGAGCAGTCAGCAATCTGCGAACAATATTCAACCAGATTATCAGAAAATAGAAAGATACCATACGCAAAACGGACTTTGCGAGAAGCAAAACGATGCAGCAATCTACTTAATCCGAGATCACTTTGTCGTGTTGCTTCTTGGGATAACAAGTTCTGCGTATATTTATTGATAGGAATATCGGAAGGGTTGATTCCCCTCGGTTTTCTCCGTAAACTTGATCCACAAGCCGAATTCATGATTTTGATTCTGAAATTGCTTGCCTTGCATCGGAATCAACAACATGTTTAAGACTTCAGGAAAATCCCATCGAAGAGCAAATTCTACCCC
>CAYPZJ010000044.1:1716-19496 GCA_964414635.1 uncultured Spirochaetia bacterium | reverse complement strand
GAATCACCACCGACAACCGAACCGCCGATGACCCCGAACCCCCGGATATCGCTCCGACCGACTCCGACATCAACATCCCTCCCGACGCACGACCCACCCCCGCCACACCATATCATGCCCGCATGACCGCCGCCGCGGCACACATCGCCGTCTGCGTCATCACTTTCCGACGGCCCGAGGGCCTCGAACGCCTCCTCCACGCCCTCGCCGAACTCGAACTCGACCCCCGACGCGCCACCCTCGACGTCGTCGTCGTCGATAACGACCCCGATCACAGCGCCGCCGAAACCCTCCGACGACTCGACATCCACCTCCCCGGACCCCTCACCCTCGTCCACGAACCCCGACGCGGCATCCCCGTCGCCCGAAACGCCGCCGTCCGCGCCACCACCCCGCGAACCGATGCCATCGCCTTCGTCGACGACGACGAAACACCCGACCCACGCTGGATCACCGCCCTCCTCGATACCCGCGACGCCACCCACGCCGATGTCGTCACCGGACCCGTCCGACCCCGCTTCGACATCACGCCCCCCGACTGGCTCGACGCCAATCGACATTTCCGCGGACCCGACCACCCGCATCACGCCCGACTCGATCGCGCCTTCACCGGAAACGTCCTCGCCGACGCCCGACTCCTCCGCGAAACACCCTTCGACGAATCCGCCCCCCTCGCCGGCGGCACCGACAGCCAGCTCTTCCAGACCCTCCACCGACGCGGCGCTGAAATCCGCTGGGCCGCCGATGCCCTGGTCCACGAACACATCCCCGCCAGCCGACTCACGCCCGCCTGGCTCCGCCGACGTGCGTATGGGTGTTTCCAGATGATTCAGCTTCAGGATTTTTTATCGTTTTCTGTTTTGAAATGACGGTTGTCTTTTCTTCTCCCAATTGAACGTCCAATTCAATTTGTTCCACACAATATTCTGTGGGTTTATAGTTTTTTAAGTATGTGGTTTTTGGTTGTTGATCACTCATAGCAGATCTCCTTACTTATCATTAAGATAACAAGAGGCTGAGTAAAGATCAAACAACCCGGCGGGTATGTCCATAAATGACTTTGTCAAACCATCTTACCATGACTATATTATCTATCATGCGTAATCGCCCCCCTATTCCTACACTACTTGTATTCAACCTAATGTTTATACTAGGTGTATATCTTAGTTCATGTACAAATCCAACCTTGCAATTTCAACCATGTAATGCACCGTTGCTTGATTTCTCATTGCAATCCTACACAAAAGACTGCCCACCTGGTCTTCAGATGTGCGAAAAACTACAACTACGCCATTTTCGAGGGAGTCCAGAGCAACCGAATTTGTTAGTGCTCACCTTTTTTAGCCACGAAAACATAAATGTCCTAAAAATACTTCATACTTTTAAACAACAATTAATAACGAAGCAATCCACGGCACATTCCAGGCAAAACATACACTTCATAGCTATCAACACGGATACACCTAACTATGAACGCACACAATCGTTTAATACATGGGAAGTGGGAGCCGATCCAACGTATTTTATCCGGGAATCCATACAATCGTTTGTATCAACACAAGGAATTGGTGATCCTATTATACTTATGGATCCAGGTGGTGCATATTTCCATCGGTTGTGTGCTACGTATTCCCAATTAATACCGCATACTCCATTGCTGCTCTTAATTGATAACATGGGAGCAATTCGTTTTTTTTGTGATCCCAATCAAATAGAGCACCTATCTCTCCTAGAAAATGGGATCGAATGGTTACAACAGGAGCAACAACGGATTTGTGATCGGGAAAATACACTCCATCTATTTATTTCAGGCTTTTTAAGGGGCCAGCTGGTTGTTGACCAGGGTGGGATTGCCCATTTATCAGGAGCCTTAGACGAATTTAAATCTCGGTATCCTAATGGATTGGCATTAATGGCTGGGAATTTCATGCCGAATTATCCCGATTACCAACGAAGTGAAACCGTGTTCCGATGTCTTCAAGCCATGGAATTCGATGTTATTTCCCCTGGACGATACGACTTGTTGCAAGATCTACCTACAATAGTGCAATCGGAAGGGTCACTTCCGCTTTTATTACCTATAGGAGTACGTCCCCGCCATGCTACCATAAGTGATCTTGGAGCCGTACATCGTGTGATCCTGAAACAGGGAAGTATACGTGTTGGTATAGTAGTACTCATGGACCCCCGTGGATTATCTTACTATAGTAATCCTTCAAATAGAGGGATTATTCCACGATTTAGAATGGAAAAATCCGTGGAACAATCACTAAAACAGGCGCTGAAAAAACCACTTGAAGACCTAATAAACCACACGGATCAGCAATGGGTCATTACTCATGTACCATCCGATCCTTCTGCCCTGTATCAATTTGAAAAAGAGCTGATAGAATACTATCCCCAATTGGATTTAGTACTGGCAACGTGGGATAATTATGAAACCCCCTTTTTAGCAACTCCCTTACAGATTGATTCTTCTTATTTAGTTACTTTGGATTCTGCTACTACTGGATCTGAACACCAAGCAGACTATTTAATTCTTCACGCCACGATACATTCGGATCACCAGATCCACCAGTTGATTCTTGATTATGGGATTGTTACGAATGATTATCCGGTAATTCCAGCAGTTCATTCATTAATTTTGAATTATCGGAATCAAACAGCTCCCATCAAACCACGTCAAAACACCCCTCCCGATCCATCACTCCCTACCACTCCCGCTGTTGAGGGTATGCGTTATTATCCCTCCGGAGATAATGCTCATGAATGAAAACCAATTAAAATTGCTTCTCACAGAATTGCACGAGCATTCTATATCCATTGAAGACGCTGTAGAAAAACTTCGCCATCTTCCCTACGAAGATCTGGGATATGCCAAAGTAGATCACCATCGCATGATTCGTCAGGGATTACCTGAAGTGATATATGGCGCATCTAAAACACCAGAACAACTGATTGGTATCATTCAACGAATGCAGAACCAAGATACACCTCTGTTGGTCACCCGTTTAAACCAGGAACAATGGGAACGTATCCAACCTGAAGTGACAACACTGGAATATAATTCAATTGGTAGAATTGCTTTCTGGAAAGAGACTCCCTTACCAAAACTAAATGGAACCATTGTAATCTTATGTGCGGGAACGTCGGATCTTCCCATTGTGGAGGAGGCACGGGTCACTGCTGAATTAATGGGGAATCCGGTACACTTGCTTCAGGATGTCGGTGTGGCTGGTTTACATAGATTGCTTGCCCATCGAACGATATTGGAATCTGCCTCTGTGATAATTGTAGTTGCTGGAATGGAAGGTGCACTAGCCTCAGTTGTGGGTGGTTTGGTAGCCGCTCCGATTATTGCAGTTCCTACTTCAGTTGGTTATGGTGCTCATTTAGACGGGATTGCCCCGTTGCTTGCGATGTTAAATAGTTGCGCGCCTTCTGTGGTAACAGTAAACATTGATAATGGATTTGGTGCAGCGTATGCAGCAACCCTCATTAACCGAAAAACAGGATATGCAACCTCATGAGTATACAGCGTACTATTTTGGAACATACCGCTGACGTTGGAATACATATCTCAGCACCCGATACCCTAGCTGCATTTCAAGAAGCAGGATATGCAGTACGAGATTTGTTGGTTGAAACGGAACCGATTGAGAACACGCAGCTGGATGAGTTTTTATTGAATCAACAAACGAATTCCATCGCCTGTTCAGGTATAGATGCACCATCGCTGTTGGTTACTTATTTAAATGAGTTTCTATTTCGTTATGAAGTAGATGGACTCGTTGCATACACCATTCACCTTACATCACTTACATCTGTGAAATTAAGTGGTACGGTAACATGGGTTTCTCCTGAAACGCTGGGATGGGTACCCTATTTAGGGGTGAAAGCCATTACATACTATCAAATACAAGTGAATATCCAAGATGGGTTAACTGTTCTACAATTTTTTGTGGATATATAATCCGCTCCTATTCGGATGCAAATTCTGTGCAGATTTCACGAATTTTATAGTAAGGACAGGTTATTTCTGCTTTCAAGTGTAAGCGTAAATGTAATAGCTCAACCGAACAAAGGCAATCACAGAGGATTGTCCTACTCAGAATAGACTTGCTTTCCCAACGTAGTTCATTATTTTCAGTAGGTGCTGTAGTTACAATACGTTCCTGCTTTTATTTATCGTTCAGGATTCATACGTAATCCAGAACCAAACCATGCGAACGTGTGCAGAATTGGGAAACCATCAGAATAGTTAGTGATTACCTAGCCAATAGACTTATGGAACAACTTGAACAGATCTATCAATTGTTACCACTCGTTCCACAACACCTCCAGCGGCAGTTTATTGAGGGACCCGGGCAACTCATGAATTGGGAGCAATACCGTTATGCAACGATTCTATTTGCGGATGTATCCGGATTTACCGCAATGTCGGAAGCTCTGTTGCGTCAGGATCAGTCTGGAGCAGAATACCTGACTCAGATTCTAAATCAATATTTTTTCACGATGATTAACACGGTGAATCAATACCAGGGCTCCATAGCGAAATTTGGCGGGGATTCACTTACAATTCTATTTCCCCATTCCGACGCCTATAACTACGAGCTCGCTGCTATCCATTGCGCCAAACATATGATGCAAAACATGGGACTCCTTTCCAACCTACGTACTCCCGCTGGTACCTTTGAATTATTAATGAAATGCGGATTAGCATTTGGTAAAATTTATGAAACCGTGCTGGGAACTCCCAATACACAAATGGAATATATCGTAGCAGGTGAACCATTGGATATTGCTGCCCGGGCTGAAAATCTGGCTGCAAGAAAAGAAATCATTCTTCATGATGATTTTTTCGAACGGGTTAAGCATGATATTGCGATTGGTGTTAAACAGACGGACTATTTAGTATTTAAAGAAACGCATAAATTCCCACGTCTTCCGCTCGCACTTCCACCCAATTTTATGGGATTGGAAGCAGATGATCAGGATTATGTCTTGCAAGCGCTTAAATCCTTCGCCCATCCTTCCCAATTTGAAACGTTGTTTTCTGGTGGGGTAGGATTTACCGGTGAGCATCGAAACATAGCCGTTGTTTTTTTATCGTTTCAAGGGATCCCCTACAAAGCAAATCAATTACAGCAGTTCTATACCCATTTATATCAAACGATAAAACGATATAATGGGTATGTGAATAAACTGGATATGGGAGACAAAGGTGCAAAAGCGTTGCTTCTATTTGGTGCACCGCGATCGGATGGGAAAGAACGGACCCATGCTCTTCATGCGGTTGAAGAATTAATCCGACAGAATCCAATGAAATTAGTATTAAAAGCGGGAATAAATTGGGGGCATGCGTATTGTGGGTGGATCGGTGGTGTGTACCGAAAGGAATATACCGCCATTGGCGATACCGTAAATACGGCGGCTCGTCTAATGGTCCAGGCGAATCGAAACCAAATCCTCTGTATTAAACACACCCAGCAGACTTTAGAAACCATGGCAACCTGGGAATCCCAAGGGATGGTTCAATTTAAAGGTAAATTAGAACCATTGGAAGTTTTTGATCTACTTGAAGTAACGGATGCGAAGGAAACCATTGAAAAAATGCCCTTTGTAGGGCGTAAAACCGAGATACAAACAATATCACAGCGATTAGAGCGATGTCGATTCAAATCGGGTTGGATGATTGCTATTCAAGGAGAATCAGGGATTGGAAAAACCCGCTTGATTGAGGAACTTATCCCCAAAGCGCATCTAGCAGGATATCTGGTTCTATCCGGTGGATTCGATCATATGAGTACTCCGTATGATCCAATAAAACAAATCATTGCCCAGGAAGCAGGTATTGAACGGCATCATACAGATCGTGAACGCCAACTTCGCTACAAAACGTATTTTGAACATCATATTCCTGAATTATCGAAATTCATTCCGGTGTTGATTCAAACACTCGGAGAAGATTTCCCCCATTCAGGATTCACACAAAAACTAAATCAAGCCCATCGTCACCAACTGATTTTTCATGGATTGGAACGGTGGCTCATACATTTAGCGGAACAACAACCTGTGATGCTTATTATTGAAGATATGCATTATAGCGATGAAGATACGCGGTTGTTGCTTAATCACCTCCTTAAAATGCTGCATAGCAACCGCATATTAATGTTTTGCACCTATCGTCCAATGAAACCCTTTCTTCAAACTGGTTCTAAAAAACGGATTACAGAACTTAAGTTAGATAGCCTTTCCTGGGAAGAACAGTTGGAATTGTGGGAATTGATCGGATTGAGTGATATCGATGAACGGATAATAAAATTAGCCAACGGGATCCCGCTCTATATCGAAGAATTGGTCAAACATGTATTGAATAAAGGGGATGACTCAAATATTCCTGATTCGCTTCAATCTTTAATCACAGCGCGACTCGATTTTATTGGTAAAACAGCCGAAGAAGTGCTGAAAGTCTGTTCTGTTATTGGAACAGAATTTGATATACAAACATTGCTAGCCATTTACCCGACCCCTCTTACTGATGCACAAATAAAAGAAGCCATTGAAGAAGGGGAACGACATAACATCATTATTCCTGTGGATGTCAATGATCAAGAATATAGTTTTCGACATGTATTGCTCCGTGACACTGCCTATAGCCTCATTTCTGAATCATTAAAAAACACGTTGCATCATGCATTAGGCAGCTATGTTGTTCGGACAAGTGGCGGTGGTTCTGACTGGAAACGTGCTGCGTGGCACTTTACAAGAGCAGGGGACTTGGAACGTGCAAAAGAATGGTATCATCGAAGTGGCGAATGGTTCTATAAAAGAGGAGAAGCGGAATATTTAGATTGTTATCTCCATTATTTCAACGTGGTTAAAACACCTTTAGAAAATAAACCCCAGGCAACCCATAAGGATGAATTGGAAATGCTTTACCGCATTGGAAAAGGCTATTTACAAATAGGGTCCTGGGAACACGCTATATCGTATCTGGTTCATCTTAAAGTTAATGCCGATCAAATTCATGATGAGGAATATCTGGGTGCAGCGTTAAACCAACTGGGAGAATGCTATTGGCGGTTGGATCGCATTGTTGATGTTGAAATGTCTGCTCAACAAGCGTTACAACTTAAGGGAACCCTAACCCAAGCTCGAGCGCATCTGAATATGGGACGCGTCTTGCTTCAACGCAGTCATTACCTGAAAGCACTCCACCATTTTGAACGAAGTCTGAGTTTATTTCGCCAGCTTGATTATTCAAGTGGTGAAGCAACGGTCTTAAGTTTTGTCGGTCATGTGTATAAAGCGCTAGGAAATCTAACGCATGGATTAAGCTTCTATCAGCACAGCCTTCAGTTACATCAAGCACAGAAAAATCAAACTGGACAGGTGATGGCGCTGTATTTCATCGGATTAATGTATTTGGATATGGGTAATTATGATCTAGCTTTTGAGTATCATGAACAACAATTAAAACAAAGCCAAGCCATACGAGATTTTTTAGGTGAAGCCCAGGCACTTAACACCCTGGGGTATTTGCATACGTTGAAAGGGGAGTTTTTGGTTGCCGAAAAACGCATTGCCACAGCTATCGGGTTAATGGAAGAGGAGCGTAATAAACGCGTGGATAGCCAAGCACATTTTTATCTAGGAATTAATGATTTTTACCAAGGGAATTACGATCTCGCACTCGAAAAATTCCAGATTGCTGCTGAATTAACACGAACCATTCAATTCACCGAACAAATCCCGCTAATTTTGTCCTATATCGCCCAAATATATCTTCGAACCGACCAAGTGGAAAAAGCGCTTTCACTTTTGGAACGAGCGTATGAAATCATCCGATCTATTGGATATAAACCACAGGAAAGCACCATGCTTTTTCTAATTGGCCTTGCTTATTTATACCAAAAAAATCTTAATCAAACCCATGAGTATTGGACCAGTAGTTATCATATCGTGATGGAATTAGAGTATTCCACACTCATCTATCAACTCTATGCTTGTATGATTTCATTTAATCACTTATCCCATCAAGAGCGTTTTGCAACGATAATGATACAAGAATTGGAAGAAAAAATTGAGTTCCAGAAATCTAAACAGATGATTTTTACCCCTAAAGTCTATTTAGAACAAGCACAAATCATGAAACATAAACAAAAAAAAGATCTCCAAGCATTAATCAATCACGTTTCAGAACAAGGGGCGATTGGTCTCAAAGAGGAGCTCTGCTGGTGGTTGTTTAATACCTTGTGAATACCTAGGAAACAATTCGAGAGTTGCCATATCCCTTATTTTATCTTTAATCATGGCTTACCGAAAGGAATGGAATGAGAAAACGAGAAGTAATTATCTGCGTGGGGATTTATGATGAAGGATACCAGTGAGATGGTAACATTATACCAAAAATGGAAGGCAATGCTTTTTCGCAAATCAAAATCATAATATTCATATAGAAAACCCATATAGGCTCCAGCCAACGTAGTGAATCCAAAATATAGCAACCGATTCTTCCATTTCTCAATCTTTTCTTCTCGGGTTTCCTCTTCAAAAGATGGTACATTGAACATATGCGGTAACCCGAACAGAACTGATGCCAGCGGGATCCCACGATATTTACCCCATCGTTCCGCAAACCGATGTTGGATGACACCTCGAAACAACGACTCTTCTCCCACCGAAACAAAATGATTCATACTCATAATCGACATGGTTTCAAATAGAGCTGCCCAACCGGGTCGTGCGGATACTCCCATCAAATCCACATTGCGACCGGTGAAAATATTTGTTTCACCCACATCTCCTGGGATACCATCAATTAGTAGACTGATCCCTGCAAATGCGAGAATGGGAACCCATATTTTCCAATCCAATGCAATCTTTGGATTATAAGGCGCACGAAGAAAATCCTTTAGATCATAATCCCGTACAGGATAGCGATAGCTAATCCCAAAATGTTCCTCATTAAATTTTCGTGCATCCCGAAACGCAGCAAATGCGCTATAAAACTTGATATTCTGCCACATGAGCAAGGTTTTCATCATAAGTGAGATATCAGGATTTGTAAATCCCAACATACTAGTTTCACTAGCTTCAAAGGAATCCCATTGTTCTGATACGATATCTCGGATTACTCTTCCATAAAAGAACATGGAAATACCAAATGCTCCGATCCCACTTGCTAACAACGCTCCACCTGTTTTATAGTCTTGGAGGCTGAAGTGACCCAATCCACTGATAAGTGTATTTAATACTACTTTACATCCGATTTTAACTGGAGCCAGATACAATGTATTATTCACCACAACTGGTTGATAGGGGAGCTGAAACGCTGGAGCCGTTGGGACCTGCTCTGCTTCAGGTTTTATTTCATCAGCTTTATGAGGTTCTTCTGATGGTGATTCTTCGGTTGGCTCTGAAGAATTGTCCGTTTCTTCAACAGGAATAGCGGAATCACCCTCTGGAGCGGGAGGGGAAATCGGGGAATCGTCACCTGCTGGTGTACCGATAACCAGGGTCAAGAGTAGAAATAATGAGGGTATCATTAAGTTGCAGTAGACTCTCCAAATGGTTCTCCCATCACTTCCATAATGGATTCGGAAAGGGTTGGATGGGGATGAATGGTTTTTATCAGATCCTTATAGGTTACTTCGTTTTTCATAGCCACACACACTTCACCTAATAATTCGGTAACCTCGGGTCCGATCATATGCACACCAAGAATTTCACCATATTTTTCATCGATTATTGCTTTCACAAAACCATCGTACTCACCCAGGGCTAATGCTTTACCGTTTGCACGAAAGAAAAACTTACCTACTTTAATCTGTTTCCCTGCATCGCGTGCTTGTTTTTCTGTCATCCCCACACTCGCCACTTGAGGTGAACAATACGTGCATCCAGGGGTGAGATCGTAGTTTATAGGTTCCACCTTATGACCTGCAAGTTTTTCAACTAAATAGATCCCTTCTGCGGATGCCATATGCGCAAGTAATGGAGGACCATTGACATCACCAATTGCATAGATCCCCTCCACACTCGTCTGTAAGGTTTTTTTATCCACAACAACAAAACTTCGTTCAGTTTTCACTCCAATCTTATCCAGGTTTAATCCCTCTGTATTACCTTGGACACCAATTGACACCAATACCTTTTCCGCACGAATTGTCTGTTCTTCCTCATTCACCTTAAATGTTACCGCCACTTCCTTATCATTTTTCACGCTGGCAGATTGCACCATGGCATTCGTATGAATAGCAATTTTCCGTTTTTTAAATGATTTTGCAAGGGTATCAGATACTTCTTCATCTTCGATGGGTAAAATCTTGGGTAGTGCTTCGAGAATGGTAATTTCAGTACCTAATGCATTATAAATCTGGGCGAATTCAACACCAATGGCACCTGCACCTATAATTATCATAGATTTTGGAATGGATTCCAATATCATTGCTTCTTTGGAGGTTATAATCTGGTTGTAATCAATCTTGATGGAGGGAAGGGTACGAGGACGCGCTCCAGTTGCTAAAATAATATGGTCAGCTTTAACCTCATGGGTTTGTTTTCCATCCTTCTCAACAGCAACCCGATTGTTATCTTGCAAGGATCCCGAACCATCCAGTACTGTGATTTCATATTTCTTGAATAGATATGCAACACCTTTGGATAACCTCGTTGCGGTATCCCGACTCCGTTTAATAAAAGTAGTGAAATCAATTTCCGGCGTTCCTACTTTGATCCCAAAGGTTTTGGCTTTTTGAATTTCAGTTAAAACTTCTGCATTTTTCAGTAACACTTTCGTTGGAATACATCCCCAATTAAGACAAATCCCTCCGATATGCTCCCGTTCAATCACACAAACCTTTTTCCCGAGTTGGGCAGCACGAATCGCTGCCACATACCCACCAGGTCCGGCTCCAATAATAGCAATATCAACCTGTGCTTGTTCCATTTTTTTTCCTTTCTACTATTCTCTCTTTAATCTAGTCAATTAACCGAATACACGTGACACCTTAGTACTTTCACGTAGCTTGACTTGGGAGTATATGCATCAGATAAATTTTCCAACAATCGGGCATGGATTGCATGTGTGAGTACCAATAGGATGCATATGCAGCAACCGGCTTTTTAGGTTGGAAATGCATTTTCATACCTGCCTTCTCAGGAGTTCGATTTCCCTTTTTCGCATTACAAGGGCGGCATGCTGTAATCACATTTTCCCATTTCTTTAATCCTCCATATGAAACGGGAACAATATGATCAATCGTTAATTGATGTTTTGCAAAGGTTTTACCGCAATAAGCACAGGTGTAATGATCCCGAATAAAAACATTGGTTTTTGAGAACTTTACATTCGGATTATATTTCACCCGTGCGAAATCCAAAAGGCGCACGACAGCGGGTATTTTGAACTCTTGATTTACCGATCGAACATAGCTATCATATTCATCGAGGATTTCTATTTTTCCTAAGAAATACAGATTGAACGCTCGCTTCCACGAGATGATTCGGAGTGGTTCATAGGTACTATTTAGTAAGAGCGCCCTTTTCTGCATATGGTCCTCGTGCCATGCCCATATCCCTTTGGAATAGATTAATAAGAATCATGAAGAATGCCAAACATTTGCATCGGATAAGCACGGTTTTAACTCAAAAAATAGCTAATCTCGTCGGTTTCTTTTTTGAAAATCGATGCTATCAATGTGGAATTACGCTGGAATATCATGGCTGGGGATTATGCACCACCTGTTTCGGAGATCAACCATCAATCCATAGTGAATCACGATGTCCACGGTGCCTAGCTCAATTGGAATCTTCGGATATCCATACATGTACCGTGTGCAATAATACCGGATTTATCCTGGAGCGCTTATATTCATTTTATCCGTATACCACCTTATGGCAACAAATCATTCTCGATGTGAAAAACCAGGGAAGAAAACGATTGTGGGAATATATTGTTACCCAAGCGATCGAATGGCAACAAAACGTTTTGGACGAATACATGCTATTACGCCCAGATTACATAGCAGCAATCCCATTGCATACTCACAAATATAAACAGCGAGGATTTAATCAGGCAGAAATACTAGCAGATATCCTAGCGGCTCAATTTCATATTCCAAAATGGAATGGTTTAATACGTGTGCAACGGGGATTTGATCAAAAAACGCTTTCAGAAAAAGAAAGAAGAAAAAGCATTTATGGAAAATTCAAAATAAGTGATGTTGCCGCTCCTTTGCATGGAAAAACAATCTGGATAATAGATGATGTAGCCACAACCGGGGCAACCTTAAATGAAGCTGCTCGTGTAATTCAACAGCTGAAACCTTGTTCGATTTCAGGACTAACATTTGTTCGAGTATAACCTCAAACAAGCCACAATCAAGACTCAGAAACAGAACCAATATAAACCATAACTTTAGAAGGATTACTTCTAAAGTTATGGTTTATATTGGAGTTATGATTATCTTTTACTGGTAGCGCACGCCGTACGATTCGACTCTTCTGCAGAGTGAGGGCTTACCGACAGATTCCCCTTGAACAGATCATGTAGCCATCGTATTAAATAGTTTTATTGTTTTATCAGGATTTTTTATATGCACCACTTTTTTCGAGTAAAGAAAGCACACTGGTATTGAACCTTGCTTGGCACCCATCAATAAAAAGCTTATTTTGTTTTTAAGGAAGTTGAGTATGGGGTGTAATCAAACACGTTTTTATTTTATTGTTATTATTTCTGCGCTGATTGGTATTCCCATATTATCCACTCCAATTTTTTGCCAGGAACCGTCGGGAGAAGGAATAATAGAGCAGGAGCACCAGGAATCTTCCCCGCCTGATTTGATTCATTATCCACCGAGTACTACATCCTACCAATCAAATCAATATTATTATTTTAAGCAATTAATCTACCGATCCTATGGACCCGTATTGCTTTTTGAAACTACCGCGGATTATCCCACCGATTGCTACAAAGTACGGTTTAATGAACAAGGTAGACCGGTGGTGATTTTAATAAAAAAGAAAACGGGTAGTGTCATCCCTCTTATGGAATTAAATTATGATGCAGATGGAAAAATAATCGGAGGGAAAAGCGGTGCGTTTACGCTGCATTTCACACGGAACGATCGGGATTGGATTTATCGCATTGAATTCATATCTACGTTTCACGTGGTGAGCTTCTATCATTTTATCTTAGATTATCGGGGGTACGTAGAGCGTCTTGTGGTCTATGATGCACCTGAAGCCAGTCAATTTTCGCTATTATTTACGTATACTCCCGAAAACACACTGGAAAGTCGCACGGTCTTCCAATCCAATAATCGAATCCGGATACGTTGGTTTTATGATGAGGTTGGGGATGTAATTAAAGTTGAATATTATGATAATCATGGAAAAATCGTCCATGTAGAGAATCACAACGACTTATACGAAGAAACCCAGATAGATCCACGACGAGCACTTATTCAGTCAAACTAGGATCATCTCTATTTTGTTTGCGTGCCTTGCTCGTGTCACTTTTTTCAAAGGTTTCTCGTTCCTCTTTTGTCTCAGACTGGTTGGATTGGGTTTTCTTATTTTCATTGGATGGTGGTTCGGATTCAGCAGTTGGAGTGTCTTTCTTTGGAAACAAAGCCAGACGCTTTCTGCCTTTCTCCTGTTGCTTTTGCTGTCGTTCAATTACATTGCGTTTGGTATGGATGGTCTGGCGAATAATCGTTGGGATTACAGTAATTACACCCAACAATACGCCTAACAGAAACAGCAGAATGGCTTCGAATTCTCGGGTTTCCCACATGAGAAACCGGATTTTTATGAGTTGCCCCCCATTTTGGATAAGAATTACGGAGCAAAAGGTTAAAACAATAACCCAAATTAGCAGTTTCACATACGACATGAGTATCCTACTTATGGAGAAGGGGATCTAATAATAACATCCCCATCCTTATTCATCATCTTCATCTAAAAAATCATCATCGTAATCATCGTCATCATCATCAAAATCATCATCGAAGTCGTCATCATCATCGTAGTCATCATCGTAGTCGTCGTCGAAATCATCATCATCGTAGTCATCATCGTAGTCGTCGTCGAAATCATCGTCATCGAAATCGTCATCGTCATCAAAATCGTCATCATCGTCATCATCGAAATCGTCGTCATCATCGAAATCATCGTAATCTTCATCAAACAATCTCATAAAATTTTCCTCCAAGTGAGAAATCCTCCCCTACAATTGCCTTATCAGACAAGGGTTCAAGATTCAGCCGTTTTATCACTCCGTCTCGCCGCAGGAGTATGGAAAGCTCCGTTGCTATAGAAAAAACGGTGTTCGGAACTATTATACAAAAAACATATTAAATAATCAACATAGCATCCCCATAACTGAAAAACCGGAATCCTTCGGTTAAAGCCATATCATAAGCACGTTTCATCAAATCAAAACCTGCTAAGCTACAAACAAGTACCAATGGTGTTGAACGGGGAAGGTGGAAATTTGTGATCATGCCAGAAATTACAGAAAAATCATAACCGGGCGTAATAAATAAATTGGTTTGCCCTTCTCCGGATTCAATCACTCCTGATTTTCCAGCACTTTCCAACGTGCGTGTTACCGTGGTACCTGTGGCAATAATTCGTCGTCGATCAGATATCGCTGTGTTGAGCAACCTACAAACGGACGGATCAATCTTAAAAAATTCGGTGTCCATCCAATGATTTTCCAGTTGATCCGTTTGGATCAATCTGAATGTACCAATAGAAACATGAAGGGTGATTGTTACAAAATAAACACCGGACTCGATTAACTGCTGGATTAATGATTCCGAAAAATGCAATCCTGCCGTGGGACTAGCGATAGACCCATATTCCTTCGCATATACGGTTTGGTACCATTCTGCATCCCCCGCTTCCCATTCTCGCATCTTTTTGATATAAGGTGGAAGCGGAACATTTCCATAGTGCTCCAACCGTTCTCCATCCAAGGATAGATTAAAATGCAATCGTACGCGTCCATCCTCTTTTTTTTCAATAATCCTTGCATGTAGCTCCGAATCGAAATATAGTGTATCACCAGGTTTGAGCTTCTTACTGCGTTTTATTAGAGCTTCCCAATCTGTACGGTATGAATCAAGGGGTTTCGTAAGTAAAATTTCGTGTTCTCCACCTGTTTGACGTCGAGCAAAAAGTTGACATGCTAGTACTTTGGAGTTATTCAATACAATGATATCCCCTGGGTGCAAGTAGGTTCCAAGTTGATTGAATTCGATGATATCGATGGATTTGGTTGCTCGATCCACAACCATTAACTTGCATGATTCACGTCTTTGGGTGGGATAAAGAGCGATTCGTTCATCAGGAATATGAAAATCAAAAAGCCGGGTATCCATGGTCGCTGGGAAAGTATAGCAAAATTCGTATTAGATCAAATCATTCGCAAAATAGTAAAGAATGAATTTTCCACAACATGTAACAGGATCAATTGCGAAAAGCAGAATGTCGAAGCACGTATGTTTGAGAACCGAGAGCGCTACAAATCCTTTCCACCTGGCTTCACAATTGTTTTCTCAATATGAGATTTCTCCAATATGAAAATCATTGTGTTAATGCATCATACGATCCAACCCTCGATATTGTAAAGCTTCCATCACATCGGTATCTGCAAGTTGATCTCGTTGATTCATATCTGCAATCGTTCGAGCTACCTTCAGAATTTTGTCAAAGGAACGAGCACTGTAATTTAGTTTTTCCATCGCGGTTTGGAGTATCTTTTTTATGCTATCCGTCATACGGCAATAACGCTCAATAGCATCTCGGTTCATATACGCATTGTAGCTAAAGGGCAATCCTTCATACCGCTTCAATTGTATCTTCCGAGCATGTACCACCCGATTATAAATATCCTTGGAAGGCTCATTGGGTTGATCAGATGCCATTTCTTGAAATTTCATTTTGGGAACTTCCACTTGAATATCGATACGATCCAATATGGGTCCTGAAATTTTTGTAAAATATCGCTGAAGTTTCATGGGAGAACACTTACATGGAATGTCTGGGTGTCCATAATAGCCGCATTCACATGGATTCATCGCCCCTACAAACATAATCTGAGAAGGATAGGTGACACTTCGTTCCGATCGGCTGATGGTCACTTTGCGATCCTCCAACGGCTGTCTTAATACTTGAAGTACTTTGGAACGAAATTCGGTTAATTCATCTAAAAAAAGTATTCCATGATGAGCTAAACTTATTTCCCCCGGTTTTGGAGAACTTCCGCCTCCCACAATGGCAACATCGGAAGCTGTATGATGGGGTGATCGAAAGGGGCGCTCCACTATCAGTTGTTGATCTTCGGTAAGTAGATTCGAAATACTGTACAACTGTGTTGTCTCCAGCATTTCATCAAAGGTTAGGGGAGGTAATATTGTAGGTATACGCTGAGCAATCATTGTTTTCCCAGAACCAGGAGGACCGATCATCAATAGATTATGCGCACCAGCGCAGGCAATCTCTACAGCACGTTTGGCAAAATGCTGTCCCTTTATATCTGAGAAATCGATGCTTTTATTATAGGGTTCAGGAACATGGATCGAGGAAGATTTAAATGGAGATTTGGATTCAGGATGCTGCAAAAAATCCAAGCATTCCTCCAAAGTCTGCATGGGATAGATATGTGCAGTATCGATCACACTGGCTTCAGCAGCATTTTGAGCCGGTACGATGATATTTTTCCAACCTTGTTTGGCAGCATTGATGGCAATGGATAAACTTCCACTAATAGGGCGCAGGGCGCCATCCAAGGCTAACTCTCCCGCGATAATGTACCGATCCATGTTTTCTACTACAAGCTGATTTGTTGCGATCAGCATTCCCACTGCAATTGGTAAATCAAGAAAAGCCCCCTCTTTTTTTAGACTTGCAGGCGCTAGGTTTATGGTGATTCGTTTATTAGGAAGACGGTATCCAGTATACTTGAGAGCATTCCAAATCCGTTCGCGTGATTCTTTAATAATTGCATCCGGCAACCCAACAATCTGAAGATAAGGCATACCGGCATGAGCATCCACCTCCACCTCGATCACATAGCTTTCCAACCCAATCAAGGCGCAACTAAATAATTTCGCAAACATGTAAAGGCTCCTGAAACAATGCTTTGCCAAAAAGATAATATTTTTTTATTCTGTAATATAGCGTTTGGCTGGCTTTCGAAAATATCCACCACAACTAAAAGGAGTCCTTATGAGTTCTGAACCACTGGATTTTAACCAAATCTCAAATCTTGAAAAACCCAACTTTTATGAGTTGGATCGGAATTTCGTAAACAACTTACCCACATTAATTGAAGATGATGAGATGCAGGATTTATGCGGTACCATGCTGTCCGAATTAGGAGAAATGTGTGGCTCCATTATAGCGAAAACCGCTCCAGAAAACGATGAAGTGGGAGCCCAATTAGGGAAAGGAACCTTTGGGGGAAAAGAGACCAATGTTGTCAAAATGCCCGAAGGAGCCGATGCCGGGCATAAACTATTGATTGAGATGGGGACCATGGCAGTTGCAGTGTCGGATGAATATCGGGGTGAAGAATCGATGCAGTTACCCTATGTAATGGAGATGGCGCTGGGATACCTGGTTTCACAAGCAGACCCGGCTTTATATCTTCTCCCCATGCTTACATCGGGTGTAGCAGCAACCATTGAGCGATTTGGTTCGGAGGAACTCAAAGAAAAATACCTTCCTAAATTCTGTTCGTTAGATCCCGATGAAGCCCACCT
>CAYPZJ010000044.1:0-1706 GCA_964414635.1 uncultured Spirochaetia bacterium | reverse complement strand
ATTAACCGAACCCTGGGCTGGTTCCGATGTGGGAAGTGTTAAAGCCAGCGCAAAACAGGTGGGAGATAATGTCTGGAAAATTAATGGAACCAAAACATTTATCACAACCCCTCAATCTCACATTCATCTCGTGTTGGCTCGTCCCGAAGGAGCGCCTGCTGGTACGAAAGGAATTGGATTATTTCTTATTCCTATGTTAAAAGATGATGGCAGCCATAATGGAGTGGAAATTGCCAAACTTGAACATAAACTGGGAATCAATGCTTCTGCGACGGGTGAAGTCGTATATAACGATAGCGAAGGATATGCTGTTGGCGATCCTTCGAGTGGGTTCAAATACATGTTAACCCTCATGAATATTTCCCGATTGAAGGTTGGAACACAATCCCTAGGGATTATGCGTCGTTCTTTTTTAGAAGCTGCAAAATATGCATCGGTTCGGGAACAATTTGGAACAACCATTGATTCGTTCCCATTGGTTCGTGAGCTGCTAACTGATATGGCAGTGGATGTCGAAGCTATGTTTGCTTTCATTTTCAGAAACGCATATGCTCTGGATAAAAATAAAGAAATCCTAGAAGAGGGCGGCGATCCAAAAAATAAGTGGGCACGATTGGCTCGGATTATGACCCCTCAATCAAAAAATACGGCATCAGCCTGGGGTGTAAAAAATGGTTCCAAGTGTATCCAAGTATTTGGTGGGTATGGATATAGCAAAGAATTTGAAGCAGAACGAATGTTGAGGGATGCTCAAATTATGACCCTCTATGAGGGAACCAATGAAATACAAGTCATGGATGTAATGCGTGCCATTGCGAAAGAAGACGTGCTTCCCGTTGTTAAAGAAGATATCGATCAACTAATTGGTGAAATTACACATAGCTATTTACAGCCATTAAAAGAAAACTTACTTTCCAGCTGGAAAAACTTTGAAGAAGCCATGACACATATTAGTAAACATCCGGATGCGATGAATTATGGGACTCTAATGTCCCGTAGAGTGGCTGAATGGATGACTCATCTACACGCAGGTGCAATCTTGCTGAAGGAAGCGCAGGATCAAATTAATGCAGGTGATGGTAGAAAAGCCTTGGTAGCAAAACGATTTTTTAACAATTATCTGGATCATGATAAGTACCGTGGTATTACTACAAATGATGATCTACCGGTTCGTTATTTTGATCAGCTGGTACGCTTTGCCAGTATAGGACCCGATGAATTGTAACCAACGAGGTTCCCATTGAAATTCACAAAAATGACGGGATTGGGGAACGATTACATTTATATCAATGCTATCAATCAGACGGTTTCCCATCCCGATCAACTCGCAAAACGGATGAGTAATCGGCATTTCGGAATTGGAGCCGATGGATTAATTCTCCTACGTTCTGGAAACGATGCTCCATTTCGGATGGAAATGTATAATGCAGATGGATCCCGTGCGCAGATGTGTGGTAACGGTTTACGCTGTATTTCTTTTTTTGCATACGAGCAGGGACTAATCGATACAAAACAATTCTCTATGGAAACAGATGCGGGAATCTTTGATGTGGAACTTACTTCTATCCCATCTCCCTACGAGGCTATGGTACAAACAGTCGTAGGGAAACCTTCTTTTGAAACCCATCGTCTTCCAGCGGTTGGATTTGATACAGAAGCAGTAAACATTCCATTTGAAGTAGGGAACCGTGTATTTCATATAACAC
>CAYPZJ010000043.1:0-19654 GCA_964414635.1 uncultured Spirochaetia bacterium | reverse complement strand
AGGAGAGCTCACCGGCTTATTAGAAGTACGCGATGTGGATCTCAACTATCAGATAAAACAATTGGATAATTTTGCGTCAACCCTGATTACAACGGTGAATGATATTCACCGGGATGGATTTGGGTTAAATTTCAACACCGGCACCAACTTCTTTGAAGTGAAACCCATCACTGAAAATTCAGATGGACATTTCGTTCATTTTCCTGAACGAACCAATCCCGCAGCCGTTCCCAATACGGGGAATTATGATTTGGCAGATCAAGGAGCCTTAAATACGGCTGCCTTGTTTAAGATAAGCGGAACCCAATCCATGACCATGGATCAACGGTTAAATATGAATGGGGTAATCAATCTTGGAGTGGATTCCATCGGCAATCCCATCGATATAGCCTATTACGAATCCGATCAAGTAAGCGATGTGATTGCGAAAATAAATCGCAGTAGTGCAGAAGTGGTTGCCTATTTGAATCATCGAAATGAATTCACCATTCGTGCGCTTCCCACAGCAGATCCCAATCGTCCTGATTTTATGATAGAACATCTAGAAGATACGGGACAGTTTTTAACGGATTTCACAGGTATTCTTCGACAAAGTGGAGCGAATGGAGCGTTTCATTGGCAGAATGCAGGAGATTTAACCCAGCTAGCACCTCCAAGTAACCGAGTTGCCATCACTCCGTTTTACCACCCAGCTGGATGGATTACCGTCAATGATGCCATTCGCATGTCACCACAGAATATCGCTGCAGCAAGTGGAAAAGATACGACTGGGGATGGAATTAATAACGTAGGAAATGCGGAAGGCGATGGTAGCAATGCGCTCCGTATTGTAGCTTCCCTTATCCAGAAAAATGAACGCAATGATCTGGATAGTTTGAATCGGATTGACACCCATACGGTAATGTTGGATCCTACCGACCGGGGATTTAACAAGTTTATGGATCGCGTGGTTGAGGAAACCGGCGCATGGACTCGAAGCGCTCAACAATCCCTCCAAAAGGGAGAGGATATCTTAGGAAGTCTCATTGCAAAGCGAGAATCCTATTCCGGTGTCAATATCGATGAAGAATTAACACAGATGATTACATTTCAACATGCATATCAATCCGCTGCTCGGGTAATTAACATCCAAGATCGCATGCTCGATGTTATCATTAATCGGATGGGAGTATAATAAAAAAATATCCTTGGATCAGGAATGCCTGATCTACCAATAAATCGCATGAAAAAAATCGGAACGAATCCGATATTTAACTCAGAACCCCGTAATTAAAAAGGAGTTTAATTATGATCCGGGTAACCAACAACCTACTTGCCAACAACTTTATGACCGAGGTGAACACCCAACGTGCCGCCTTGAAAACTTACCAAGACAATTTAGCCAGCGGGTATCGTATCAATCGACCGCATCAGGATCCTTCTGGTGCTGCAAAAAGTATGCAATTCCGCCAAATGTTGGGGGAATACAATCGATATGAAACCAATGCAGCGGAAGCCAAAGATCGTTTAAATTTCACCGATGGGAAACTTCAGGAAACCGTCGACTACCTTAATGCGATTCGAGAATATGCTGTACAAGGTGCAACAGGAACCTATACCCAAGATGATCTACAAGCCTTAGGTTCCCAGGTGGAACAATTACTGCGTCAGATTATTAATGTGGCGAATGCGAAACACACGGGTGAAAGTATCTTTGCCGGCCATCGAATTGATGGAAACGCGTTCCATATTGAAATGAATCGAATTCCCGAATACGATGCACCGGTCGTCACACAAGTCCGATATACCGGAGATATTGGGAATCAGTTCCGTGAGATTGATCGGGGAGAATACCTCGAAGTGAATCTTCCTGGAAATAGGGTATTCTGGGCAAATCATTTTCGTATTACTTCTCAGACTTCGGCTACTAACTATGCTGCCACCCGGGATCAAGTGATCGCAATCGACGGAATGAATCTGGATATCCACCAAGGGGACACGGTTGAGATGATCGTGGATAAAATAAACGCAGCGGATATCGCTGTCCGAGCCGAGATAGATAATACAACGGGTATGAATTTCATTGCGTTACAAGCCACGGAACCCCATCAGATTGTATTAGAGGATCTCCAGGGAGGGCAGGTACTTCAAGACTTAGGTTTAATTGTAGCCGGTGCTGGCGTGGATCCCGTACATAACTACGCACCATCAGCAATTGTTGATGGAGATAGTGTATTCGATAAAGTTATGCAGCTACGAGATTCCTTATATGCTGGAGATAGCCAAGGGGTTAATCGTGCCATTGGTGGCGTGGATGAAGCGTTGGAAAATGTATTGGCACATACAGCGACATTAGGTTCTCGGGCAAAACGCGCTGAAATGGTAGAAAACCGAGTGGCGCACATGAAAATGGTTACCGAAGATCGGTTGGCAGATGTTTCTGGAACGGATATGCCAAAAACGATTACGGAACTCAAAAATATGGAATTGATGCACCAGATGACTTTACAAGTAGGCGCCCGACTTATCCCTCGTACACTTCTTGATTATTTACGCTAAGTTAGTCGTCATTTTAGCCGATTGTGGTTATATTATTGAGTAGCAGGTGCAGTTGGGTTCTATACCGGTATTACATATACTAATACAACACCCTACTCAATAGAAACCAACTCCAGATTACAAGTGAGGAGTGAACTCCGTGCAAGCAGTAAAACATATTGAATCCAAGGCTTACGGTAAGGTAGAAGTGGATGAGGCGTCCCGGGTCATTTTTGAACAAGGATTATACGGATTAGAAAATTTTCGAGAATATTATATTCTCGATTATAAAGAGGGTCCGTTTTACTGGCTACAATCGGCTGAAATGCCTGAAATTGCGTTTGTTATTATTGACCCCTGTTATTTTAAAAAAGACTATCAATTGGAGGTGGCGCAGGCGGATTTTAAATCCATCGGATTTTCTGCCAATCCAGAAAAAGCAACCGAGGACTTGCTTCATTTTGTGATTGTAACCATCCCCGAAGAAGATCCATCCCAAATGACTGCAAATTTGCTGGGTCCTGTTATTATTAATACAAAAACCCGTCTGGCTAAACAAGCCATCTCATTAAACCCCGAGTATACCACCCAGCATAACATTTTGGAAGAACTTGAAAAAATGACCCAGGGAGGGGACTAACCGTATGCTCGTACTTGCCAGGAAACCCAATCAGAGCATCATGATTGGAAACAATATTGAGATCCATGTGGTGGAAGTAAAAGGTGATCAGGTAAAACTGGGAATTAATGCCCCTCGAGAAGTGGAAGTCCACCGTAAGGAAGTATTCGAGGAGATTCAGCGAGCCAACCAAAGTGCTGCTAAAACCGCAGGCACTACCAACCTCAAAGATGCCAGTAAGATCCTAATTCGCAAACAAAAAAAATAATACACCACGCCTTTCCCATCCTTATTATCGTCGAAAAATAACATACGGATTTGTATATCATTGTATGTAGAACTGATATAAAAACGACACGGGTTTCATACGCGTCATTCAAAATGGTTTCAGCATCTGCAAAATTTTTACATCGAGATTCTGAAACAAGTTCAGAATGACATTCTTGTTTTTAATTATTAGGAGTGTGAATATACTAGATCGAAATCCAAATCGTGGGTAAGTAGCGAAAGAAAAAAGGGGCATTGGGCGTGCAGATGATAGCCATTCCCAATACCCCGATAAAGATCATAAATGAAAAGTCAAAGCCTTAGTGATGAATAAAAATTGGATGATGCATCATCATCAACAGATCAAGGATCATCGTTTTTTGTGCTCGTTCCTGAAGTGGGGTGGATATATCAATCCCCAATGTAGTATGAGCCGTGGTTTGAATTGTGGTATGAAACTCATGGAACGCTATTCGCGTGGCTTCCAACGTAGTAGCGGCTTCTAGATCTGTTTTTAATTGTACTTGTGCAGCCACAATCGCTGCATCAATCGTATCAATTGCAGTATCCGCTACAAACGTATCATCCACAGCACCTTTTAGTTCGGCACGCGCCGTTGCATAAAACGTTTCTACAGCTGCTATCAATTGCATATCAATAGGTGCAGACGTATCCAGGGCTTTTACCGATTCAATAAAAGTTCCTACTGCATCACGAATTGCTGTCCCGGAATAACTGAATTCATCTGTGAGAACAAATGTTAGAACACGGGCATCATGATGAATTTTCCGTCCAATTGCTCGGGCATGAAGATAGCGAAGGATTCCATCCGGTATGATGCATGCTCCAGAAGATCGGACTTCTGCTGCTATATGAAATACTGCTTTTTCAAATTCTTCGTGCGCTAATTGCAATGCTTTTGCATATACAACACGAGGGATTCTTGCTTGTTCAAAGATATCACTGATGGTATCACGATAAACTAACCGCGCTGCTAAATAGCCATCGTAGTCATCGTTGACAATCGCTTCATATAAATCGGCTCGGAGGGTGCGCCGGGCTTCCTTAAGACTTTGTCGGATAGTTTGGAGCTTGTTCGTAAAATCTCCAATTGAAACATCGACGACATTCGCATCCTGCAACGCAGCGTAAAATGCATGTCGTGCGATTACAACCGCTCCATGGAATACACGAAGAATACATGTGCGCTGTTCTATATCCAAAGCATTGATCCGATTCGCGACATCGGGTTCAATCCAATCAGAAAGCTCCGATACATCTACATTGGAAGGATCTACGTTTTCATCGGTTATTTCTCCTTCTACAAGACTTACCAGTACATCACTACTATCTGTGATGGGTTCTACTATATTTTCCCCATCGGAGCTAAGGTCATCAGCATAAAACGAACATTTTTTTTGTCCATTATTATGATGTACGCACACTTTCAAATTTTTTGCGTGACTTGGTACATTGGCTTGAAAGGTACCGTTTGCATTTACTGAAACATCCTCTATCAAGACTTCTTCTGAACCATCCGCATTGACCTGGCTTACGGTGATGGAAGATTGGGATAAATCAACAGTACTACTGTCTGATGCTAAACGAGAGGATATCATACTCCCCTCATCTGCTACCACACCATTTAAAGTGGCAGTGTCCCCTGCAGGATCATCTACCTTGTTACAACCCATCGCTAGCATTACCACTACGAGTATGCTTAGTATGAGCATTAATTGTCGTTTCATAGTTGCCTCCGTTTATTTAGTCTTCACATGATATAACATAACCATAAAATGGGACACCAATATTTCGATTCTTGCTTTCTTTTGTGCCCGGATTGCTTTCGAAGACATGCAAAAAACCGGTGTAAATTATCGTTAACTCCAATGAGTTGAACAGAGAAAGATCTATGTTGGGTGAATCCATCCAGCATCGATCGAATCTGTAGGATATCAAGCAAGTGCGTTGATTCCCTCAGCATTGTATCTAACGGATCGATAGGATCATCAGTTCAGAACCTTCTAATACAAACAATAGCCGACGATCATTTAATGGGATAGCTTGACGGAATGGTTTTGACGGGAGCGAAAGGGATCGTTGTTGGGTAGGATTTTCTAAATTATAAACCAAGAGTTGATTTCCTAGATCGGTCTGCATAATTAGTAGATTTCCCAACATGCAATAATCCAGGAATTCTTCCTTTTTATAAGGAAACGCGGATGCAAGGCTCATGGTTTCCAGTTGAATCGCAACTACGTCATCCGATTGGGGATATAACATCCACTGTTTGTATGCAAGGGGATGCCCGTGGGGTGGTTGAAATGTTTTTGTCCGAGTTATCTCACCCGTTTTTATTACCACTAAAAGGATATTTCCCGCCGTATCAATGCTGGCAACATAATCAGTGAATAAAACAGCTTGGGATCGTCGGATAGATTTTGAATGCTCCACCTTCCAGACGATTTCGCCCGTGGCTTTATTTATTGCATACAGCCCCCCATCATCAGAACCTACAATTAAATAATTGGTTTTAGAATCGTACGTTAGTGAATTATACACCCCTTCTGGTAATCGAATAGCTTCCCAAATTAAACCCCCCGATTCTTTGTTTAATCCATAGATGTATCCTGTGGAAGTAGCGAAATAAATTCCTTCTTGATCCACAACCGGTCGAATAAACGTACTTAGTGTTCCATCCATTGGGGTTTCCCATTGGATTGTCTTATCTTGTAAACCAATAGCCAACATCCGCCCATCCAATGTTGGGATGTACAAACGTTGGGTATCTACAATAGGATATGAGATAAGCGGCGCGTCCAGGGTGTATTCCCAATTCCGCTCCCCACTCTCTATATTAATTCCATAAAGATGCCGATCTTCTGCACTAAAGTAAATCGTACCATCACTATACGCAATTTCACTGATACTCCGTGGAAAAGAAGTACTGTTTTTTTGCTCTAAATGCAGCTGATCCAACGTGAAGGAATCTGTAATGGGATCATGAAATAACTGCAAATTTCGGTTGTGGGAGCGATTCCCATCCTCAGCTGTTCCACAGCTGGTAAATAAACCAAAATTTAGCATAAGCAACCAACAAAATAGAATAGCTAGTATGTTGCTTACAAAATGATTCCAGGTAATTGGCATCCCATCCATAATGGATTCTCCTTTGTTTATATATAAATGGTATACGCAATTTGAATACGTATCGGTTCGTAAAATCACAGCGTTCTAATCTAATAGTATAACAAAGAATTCTATAAAAACAGGATTGAATATAAATAAGGAAAAAATCCGATTGGTTGAAAAGAGGATTGTATGGTATACGAGTTAATTAGGGTGCGAATTTTGTATAGATATTATTGCTTTTCCTAATAGGGTAAGGTGTGATACTGCATTGTAGCGTGTCACTATTGAGACTGAAAATTCATCCTGAACCTAAAATCGCATCCAGTTGATTATCCTGTTAATCGTTTTTATTTTAGATCACCTATAGGAAGGGAAAGGTATACAACAATCCGTGCTATACTGATGCGAAGTATCCAGCTAAGGAGTAACCCTGATGAATTCTAGATCTATCGTTTTTCTTGTAGTGTTAGGATGGTTCCTTGCCTTTGGTAGCTGCCAATCCGGTTCCAATGAGAATAAAATCGAATATAAAGATGATCCCCTACAAAACAAACATATCCCCACCCTCCCCAGTCAAACGATTACATCAACCACTCAGCAATCCGATCCCAATGAAGTAACTCCAATGGAATCGAGCTCGGTAGAGCAAGGGTCTTCTACTGAAAATCCCGAAGTAACCCATTCGGAGACAAAAACTTCTGAACCGATTGGTACTAAACCCATTAAGTTGTCCGAATCCGTTTTTTATAAACGATTTACAGGAACGCTGGGGAATTCCTATCCTATTGTCATGCATCTAACACGCATCAACGATCAAGTTAAAGGGGCGTATTATTACGAATCACAGCAGATTCCCCTGACTTTACGGGGGACAATCGTAAATGATAGCACTATTCGTCTTGCGGAATTAGATCCCATTACCCATAATGAAACGGGTGCCTTCGATGGTTTTTTTGTAGCAGCAGATACCTGGCGAGGAACATGGACATCGGCTGATAAGAAACGATCGTATCCATTTATTTTAACGGTACCTAACGACCACACAACACTTCCGTTGGAATTAATCGTTCGTGAAAAAGAAAAAGCAGTTCCCATGGATGAAAACACCCGAACCCTGACTCTAAGTGTATCGTATTATAAAGTAAATACAGAAAGGACGGATCCTATTTATCAGAAAGTGGAAGCAGCACAAAAGAAGCGAGCAAAGGAATTCCTACTTAGTTATTGGATTGGTGATAGTCTACCCCAGTTAGATTTGAATGTGGAAACGATTGATAGTATGATGTTGAAGATTGAGCAAGCGTATGAACATATGAATGAATCAGAATGGGGACCGATGTTAGATTTTACATTTACCATGGAGTTTTCTGTTCTGTACAATCACGATCAATGGCTTGTTTTAGAGGAATCGTATTATGCTTATTCAGGGGGAGCGCATCCAAATTATTATACACGGTTTTATAATGTTGATTTAACGACCGGGGAGGAAGTACTGTTGGATGACGTGCTAAAACCTGGTATAAAAAAGAGACTCACCGAGGAAGCAGAATTATATTTCCAAAAAGCAATTCGTTTAGAAGAAGGACAATCGTATGACGACGTGGGTTTTATGCTAGATGTATTTTATCTTCCCGATCAATACTATCTAACTCCGGGAGGGATCGGTTTTTTATTTTCAACCTACGAGATTGGACCCTATGCAGCTGGTCAACAAGAGTTTTTTGTTCCGAAAGATGTGGTACTCCCTTATGTGATCCCCACAAGCCGGTACAAACAACTATTGGAGCGGTAAGCATTTCGTGAAAATAGTTACGATGGCTTTAGGTTTAGGAGGTTCCCATGCAATATGGAAGTATTGGTGGTATTTCCAAGAAAGTATCCCGATTGGTACAAGGTACGATGCCCATTGCATCCGAGGAGGATTCCTTTAGTTTTGACCTTTTGGATCGCGTTTTTGAGATGGGGTGCACGACCTTTGATACGGCACATATTTATGAAAATGGGAGTGTGGAACGAACTTTTGGAAGATGGCTTCAACAACAAGGATTACGGGATGAGGTGGTGATTATTGGAAAAGGATGCCATCACAGTGCCGATCGAAATCGAGTAACACCATTTGATTTGGAATCGGATTTGCATGATTCGCTGGTACGACTTCAAACCGATTATATTGATTTGTATCTGCTCCACCGAGATGATCCCGATGTGCCTGTGGAGCCCCTTGTAGACAAGCTTCATGAATTAAAAACAAGAGGTTTGATCCATGCGTATGGGGGATCCAACTGGCATCACGACCGGATTCAGCAGGCGAATTCCTATGCATCACAAACAAATAAAAGCCCGTTTGTTGCCAGCAGTCCTCATTATAGTTTAGCGGTGCAGTATGAAGAACCATGGGATGGATGTGTTAGCTTAACTGGTGAAAAGAACCGGGATGCCTTAACATGGTATAAGCAGCAGCAGCTGGCTGTATTTGCTTGGTCGAGTTTGGCTGGAGGGTTTTTTTCTGGACGGTTTACGCGCATGAATTTGGAGGAAAAAACATCCTATTTTGATGCACTCGTGGTTCGATGTTATACGGGAGAAGATAATTTTAAACGGTATGATCGGGCTTTGGAATTGGCTAAACAGAAAGGGGTTAGTGTACCACAAATTGCATTGGCGTTTGTGATGCATCAAAAGATGAATATGTATGCTTTGGTGGGCTGTGGTACCCCCGCTGAATTTCAAGCGAATGTTGATGCACTCGAAATACAACTCACTTCAGACGAATGCATGTGGTTGGATACAGGAATCCTATCCGAACAAATGTGATTGTTCTTACAATAGGCTACTTTTTATTGTGAATAACGAATAACCAGTATAATTAAAAAAACAGCAACCTAATCCCTTCTTTTATTTTTTTTCAATACCTTAGGCAATGATAGCATTAGTTAGGATATCCTACTGTAGAACATCGTTTTCATGAATAATCGGGTACGTTACTATTTGCGAATTTGAGCAAAAAGCATTATGAATATTGCAGGATTTTTTGTTTTTATTATTTTTTATATCAGAAAAGGATAAGCGTGTTGAATGACTGATTCTGATTTGTAAAGATCACTGCCGGAGCAGGTATGAAATTAGTACAACGTATAGGTACGAAAATAATTCTATTTACGCTGATTGCTTTGTTAATCACGGTGACGGGCTTAACAATTTTTTATAATATTCGATTGCAAAATGCGGTGATGGCGGATATGGTGAGCAAAGCCAAAGCAATTGGTGATTTTGCTGATTCCGCTCGGAGTATAGCAGAAGAGCATTGGGCAAACGAGGTATTTGATGTTACGACATTCAAAGAATCGTTTACGGATAGTCGATACGCAACGTATAATGACTCCCCATTTTTTCTTACTGTCCCTATTATATCTACCATGCGCGCCCTTCGCAATAAAGCAGATGAGTTAAATGTTATCTTTTCGGTTCATAAAATTGATGCGCGTGTTCCAGAAAACGAAGCCGGACCAGAAGACCGTAAGGTTTTGCAGCAGCTTAAAACTCTTTTTAATGATGAAGGGGGGAAAGCGCTGTGGCAGAATGAACGCAAGACGTTAGATTTGTGGGAAATCGATCCGGAGACCGATCATTTAGTATATCAAAAACCGGTTATTTTAACCGAATCGTGTTTAGTTTGTCATGGAACGGCGTCTCAGGTAAATGCTTTTTGGGGTGTAGCGGATGGGAAGGATCCTACTGGTACAGGTGCTGGTGAAGGTTGGAAAGCGGATGAGATTCATGGGATGTTTAAATTGCAGTTATCATTGGTGGAGCTCCGTTCTACGGTTTTAAATAATGTTCTCATTGCTTTGGTTGTTACAGCAGGTTTGGTTGGGCTAGTCATTTTATTATTTGCGCTCATTCTGCAACGCCAGATCAACCAACCGATTATTAGTTTAAAAAGGCATTTAGCTGCAATAGCCGAAGGGGATTTAACCCAGGAAATTTCGATGGTTCGAAAGGATGAGCTGGGTGATTTGACCGAAAGCACTCGCAATATGCAAGTAAGTCTGACAAATATCATGATTCAAATATCTGACGTTTCGAGTAATCTAGCTGCTAGTGCAGAAGAAATTGCAGCGGTTGCCACTGCTTTTTCTGATACATCACAACAAGCAGCTGCAAATGTTGAAGAAACAACAGCATCCATGATCGAGTTGAATAACATTATCAATGATGTGGCACAGAATGCGGAACATGTTGCCAATAAAAGTATGCAATTACTCACCATTTCCCAGAGTAGTACTAGTATTGTTAATGATGTGATTGATGGGATGCAGCGTATTGATGAGGGATCCAAACAGGTAACTGAAATCATTCAAGTTATTTCAGATATTGCAGATCAAACGAATTTATTATCATTGAATGCGTCTATTGAAGCAGCCCGTGCGGGAGAATATGGGAAAGGATTTGCAGTAGTAGCCCAAGAGGTTTCGAAACTGGCGGATAAAAGTGCGTCCTCAACCAAGGATGTTCGGACGTTAATTAAGGGGAATATGACAAACATTGAGCAGGGGGTAGTATCCGTACGGAAACTGGGCGAAGCATTTGACGATATTTTGGAAGGGGTTAAAGAAAATACCCACCTCGTAGAAGAGATATCCAACGCGGTGGAACAACAAAAGGATGGTAGTGATCAAATTCGAAATGCGATTGAGTCCGTTAATGATATTACCCAAAGCAATAGCGCTAGTGCAGAACAGCTTTCCGCGAATACGGTGTCACTTCGAAGTCAATCTGAAGCGCTTATGGATTTGGTCAACCAATTTAATATTAAGCAACAAGCTATGTATTCGCATGGGGATGCCACAAACGGTATTAAGTTGGTTGATCAGAGTAAATCGGAGAAATAAGGATAGATGGAAATACAACATACTTAGAGAAAATGCATGACGTATCGAAAAAATGGGATGTCAATTACGAATGCCCTGACACTTGTTTGTTACAGAAAACGATTGTATCATCATTTTTATTTTTGCACAAATTATTTCTTTGTAATGAGAAAATTGAGAAAATTCGAGAGTTTTTCCAAATCATTGAAAACCTGTGCGTCATTGCGAATGGACGTGAAGCAATCTCTTTTCGGAACGGTGATTACTTCGTCGCTTCGCTTCTCGTAATAACGAATACAACGATTAGGAAAAAATCTCGAAAATTCGTTTCATTTGTGAATAGCTTTTGACGCACAATAAAAAAAAACATATAATTAGGTGATGCGCTGGCTTTTTGATATCCTGGTATATAAGGATAGAACTCCATACAATCATGTTGGAATAATAAGGTATGGTATGAACAGCTCCCGAGTTGAATTTCGCCATACCAACGTTTGGGATTTGTTTATTAACAGATGGGTGTAGATCATTCTCCTGAACTTAACGGTATGTTCTTTGTTTGTGATAACTTAGATGAGTCAGTTATGAAGCTATGACATTACGTGGGGGATTTTAGGTACGATTCTTTCGATAGCGTAAGGGTGGTTAATCCGCCTAATCCGACACCTATAATTCACGAATGGGTTGCAATGATGCCAACCCAAACAAACCATTGATTCGACGGATCCACTTCGATTAGGAAGGAAGGACGAGGTAGGATTTGACAAACCAATGAGAAAATACTATTCTTAGGATATAATTATTTCAGGGTTAACCTATGGAAGAAGATCAATATTATTTGGAAGAACTGAAAAAAGACTTCTTTGATGAAGCCCAAACATTGATCGATATTCTCGAAACGAATATCCTCGCGATAGAGAAAGATCCTTCAAATCAGGAAGCCATCAACGAAATCTTCCGTGCAGCACATACGATGAAAGGGGGATCAGCCACCCTTGACCTGGATCGAATCTCAAATTTTACTCATGAAATGGAATCGTTATTAGAAGAGATTAGATCGGGGAATATTAAGTTAACGGAAGATATTATTGATACGCTGTTACAAGCGATTGATATTGTAAAAGAACTTTTCCAGGCAGCAATGGATGATAAGGTTCCTGAAGAAGGTTTTGAGGATAAAGTGCTCCAAGAAATCCGTGAGCATTATATGCCCAGTGTAAGTGATGAAACAAAAAAAGCGGCATTGGATTTTGTAAAAGAAGAGAAAATACAGAAAAAGAAAAAAGTCGATTTCAAACTTAATGAATATGATGCTCATCTGATTAAGACTTGTCAGAATGAAGGACAAACAATTTTTGAGATACAGGTTATTCTTTCTTCGGATAATCCCATGAAAACAGTGAGTGGTATTCAAATCCACTCTATCCTAAAAGAATATGGGAATGTGATAAAAAGTCTTCCGGATATAGATGATCTGATGCAGGATTCATTCCATAAGGAAATTTTGTTTTTATACGCGACTACCGAGGATCGGGAGCGCATCCAAGAAAAGATTAGTATTTCGGATGTGGTGGATTTAGTTGAGATCCAGGGATATGAGGATGCGGAATCCGTTGAGTCGCAGGTGCTGGGTATTCGACCGGAAGAAGTAAAAGTAAGCCCTGAAGAAGCAGAACGGGTAGAAGCGGCGTTAAAAGCGAAAAAGAAAGTTTTTCAAATACATTTGATTTTTGATGATTCCAACCCGATGCGTTCTGTAAGCGGGGTACTCCTCCATTCTATGCTCAATTCACAGGGAGATGTAGTGCGATGTTTCCCTAGTTTTGAGGAACTGAAAAAGGATTTATTCTTTGATAATACCTACTTCGTTGTTATAACGGAAATGGCAGAAGATGAATTACGCGAAAAGCTTTATCTTAGTGATGTTACGAAACAATTGGAATTTAAAACCATCCGATCCAAAGAAGATCTTCTCATCGAGGACGAGGACGAAATGCTTTCAGATGAGTACGATGAGCGGTTGGATAATGGAGGCGATGCAAAAGCAGCAGCGATAAATGAGGAAATTAAGACTAGAAAGAAAGAAGCGGCTGCAGAGAAGTTTAAAAAAGACGTTGCGGAATCAAAACCCCAGCAGGTGAGCATGCTACGGGTAGAAAGCCGCCGCATCGATGATCTGTTGAATAAAGTAAGTGAGCTAGTTATCACCAATGCGAGTTTTCAAGAGTTGACCGATAAGAATGCGAATCTTTTGGATAGTATTCATTCCACGTTTGTGCAATATAAAAAGGATGTTAAGCAGCTATTACTTGAATTGAGTGATGAAGATGAGAAACGGGATCCCGAAGAAGAAAAAACACTGCTTAAAGAACAGCTGGAAAATCTGATTTCCTTATTTGATCCGCTCTTACCTCAATCCAAGCAAATTCAGGAAAAGCTCCGCAATTCGTCTCAAAATTTAAATCGAACGACGAAAGATTTGCATGAAAGTGTGATGAAGGTTCGGATGGTTCCTATTAATCATGTGTTTGGTCGTTTTCCACGGTTGGTTCGGGATCTTTCAAAGAGTCTGAATCGAGAAGTGAATTTGATTATGGAAGGGGAAGATACCGAGCTGGATAAAGGGATGGTAGAAGATTTATTTGATCCATTGGTTCATATCATTCGGAATGCGGTTGATCATGGGATTGAAACGGCTAGCGAACGGAAGCGGATGGGCAAAGATCCTGCGGGTACGATTCGAATGGCAGCCGAACATGAAGGAAACAATATTGTCATTACCATTTCCGATGATGGGAAGGGATTTAACTTTGAGAAGATCAAAGAGAAGGCGATTGAGAAAGGGTTGGTTGATCCTGGTGTTGAATTGAGTAAACGGGATACGTTGGATTTGGTTTTTCAACCAGGATTTTCTACACAGGATTCGGTCTCTTCTGTTTCTGGAAGAGGAGTGGGGATGGATGTTGTTAAACGTAAGATTGAAGGGATTAAAGGAACCCTTGAAATTGATACAGAAGATGGGAAAGGGACCACCTTTGTAATAAAACTTCCTATGACCCTGGCAATTGTACAGGCGTTATTAGTTCGAGTCTCCGACTATATTTATTCCATTCCAATTACCCACGTGGGAGAAACCCAGCGTACGAGTAAGGAAGAAATCGAACTCCTGGAAGATAATGAAGTGATAAAGGTTCGTGATGAAGTGCTTGCATTGGTTCGACTGGAAAAGCTATTTAAGCATAAATCAAAAGCGGATGATGAGTATTTCTATGTAATTATTGTAGAGTTAGGAAGCAAAAAAGTGGGTTTGGTTGTGGATAATATGATTGGGGAACAGGATGTTGTGATTAAGCCGTTGGATAATAAATACGCAAACGTGTTGGGGATTATGGGGGCTACCATTCTCGGTGATGGTCAAGTGTCTTTGATTATAGATATTGCAGGTATTTTTGATTTAGTTGCCCAACAACGGGAAAACCAATTGATTGGAATGAATGCGTAACTGCGAGCACATAGACTACCGTTGAAAGCAGGTTGATTACGACAAGAAGTAACGAAGGTCCTATGAGTAAACTAGAAACGATTAATGATCTCATTACCTTTAAGTTGGAAGATGATGTCTTTGGTATTGATATCATGGCGATCCAAGGTATTTTGGAGATGCCTGCACTTCGTCCTATACCTAATTCTCCTATATATATAGAAGGGATGATGGATCTTCGTGGGGAAATCATCCCCATTATTAATTTTAAGAAGCTTTTCAATTTCAACCATTTTGATTTGGGATTGGAAAAGAATATCATTTTAATTGAGATCAACAAAGAACGGTTTGGCGTAATAATTGATCAAATTTTGCGGAAGGTTACCATCGAAGATAAGAATGTCCGGCAAATGGGAACCATGAGCAAGGAAATCGAGAAGTATGTGATTGGTTTAGTTGAAGAGGATGATGGACTGGTTTCTATTCTAAATATAGAAGCCATCTTCAACGCAACGGATACCCAGCAATTTATAAATTCCAGTGAAGATGAGTATTTGGTGAAGCAGATGACCAAATACCATACTCAATTTACGGTGGAAAGCCAGAAAAAATGTTATAACACCTTACGAAAATTAGACTTTCCGTTGAATCAAGCCACCTATCGAGAGGTATTAAATTATATAGTTAAGATCCTCGTTCGTAAAAATATGAAGGTCGATACCTTTCTGGAACGTTTAGTGGAAAATATTTCCCAAACAACGGACTACAGCAACTTTAAACCCGATGGAACCAAGGTTGTTTTTGATTTGGATGAGGATTTCTATATTTTCAAGTCGATTTTGATAGATACGGTGATGGTGGAAAAAGAAAGAGCAGGTGATAAAAACTTAAAGATTTGGAATCTAGGAGATTCTTCTGGATCCGAAGCGATATCGTTGGCGATTTTGTTATACACCTATCTTGAGAATCCCTCCGAATGGAATATACGGATTTCGTGTTCTGGGGATTCATTTGAAGCGTTGCAACAGGCGAACTCTGGGAAATTTGATACTCGCTTATTACGTCGGATCAATAAAGCAGATTTAAATCGATATTTCATCATGGAAGACGATTACGATCAGGAACAGGATACCGAGAATAAGGATGAATCGGTATCCAATGGGAATTCAGCAACCCCGCAAACGGAGGAACCGGCTCACATGGATGCAGGTTCCATATCGGATGATAAGGAGACGCATTATTTTCGATTACGTCCGGAGATCAAAGACTGGATTGTGTTTGATATCCGTTCGTTAAAAAATCATGAAGCACCATTGGAAGAGGTTGATCTTGTATTGGCACGACATTATCTTTCGAAAGTAGAACCGCAATACCTGCCGGAAGTGGTCAAAGGCATTGTGGAAAGTCTACGCAAAGGTGGGATCATCTTGCTAAGCGAGGTGGAATCGTTGGAGGATTTGTTTTTTGATTTATCTATTCAGGAAGTTAATAATCGAAAATTTTATTCATATTACTAGCTGGGAGCGGCTTTCGAAAGTCGTGTTCTGGTAAAGCCGAAGGTATAAGGAGTTTCCCATGCGTATAGAATATATTAATCCATTTGTTGAGGCGTCGATTGATATTCTTCAGGAAGTGTTAGAAGATGCCGAAATTACAAAAGAAGATTTATACCTGAAAGAAACAACCCAACCGATACTAGGAGTAGCCGTTTTAGTTGGGTTAGCGGGAGGAGTCCGAGGGCGTGTGCTATTTGATATGACTGAGGAAACTGCCATGGCACTGTCTGGAGCGATGAATGGGGAAGATTGTAATGCATTTGATGAATTGGCACGATCTACGATCTGCGAATTAGCTAATTTGATCTCGGGGCGTGCGATTACCAAGCTTCATGGTTTGGGTTTCACCTTTCATATTTCTCCACCCACGATATTCACAGGGGATAATATGGAAATAACCAGCCCATCTATTGAAGCGTTTATCGTACCGCTTGCTACCCCGTTTGGGAAATTGGAAATCAATGTAGCAATTAAAGAAAAACAGGATTAATGAATACCGAAAGAACTATCGTACCAGTGTCAGGTATCGATTACTAAATCAGAAAAGGAGAATCATATGCCTTTGATTGAAGACGAAGAACGAACTCCTGATGGCTTAAAACCAGACAGCGAAGAGTCGTACAAAGTGATGATCGTGGATGATTCCATGTTTGTAGTGAAACAGCTGAAGCAAATTTTAACGAGTGAAAAATATGATGTAGTAGGAACTGCTCAAGATGGAGAGGAAGCTGTTGAAAAGTACAAAGCCATGAAGGGTAATGTGGATCTGGTCACGATGGATATTACTATGCCTAAAATGGATGGGATGGAAGCCTTGAAACGCATAATCGAAATTGATCCAGAAGCTCGGGTTATTATGATTAGCGCTATTGGAAAACAAGACTTAGTAAAAGAATCCCTATTATTAGGTGCAAAAAACTACATCGTAAAACCACTTAATCGATTGAAGGTATTAGAGCGCATCCGGTTGGTATTGAAATAAAGGATTCTCCATGTCGGGACCTTCGGTGCTCCGAATTCGAATCCTTTCATATTCAATCCCATACCCGATGTTTATCTTCAACGCGACATATTCCCGCTCCTTATCACCTGAATCCTTAAGATGGTTTTTCTTCCACCCGTTTGTAAATCGTACCTGTTCTGTTTAGGCATCAAAGATAGTTAACTTATGTGTTCTTCTGCTTGTATCAAACGCTGTTGTAAATAAGTATAACGAGGTTCTTGAGTTACATTCCGCACTGCCATTTCCAATGCCTTTCTACTTCCTATTAGTACGACCAATTGCTTGGCACGAGTTATAGCGGTGTAGATAAGCTGACGTTGAAGCATCATATAGTGTTGGGTATGAAGGGGGATACACACTGCTGGGAATTCACTTCCCTGACTTTTGTGGATGGTAATTGCATAGGCAAGTATCAATTCATCTAATTCACTCTTTTCATACCGAACCGTATGCCCATCAAAAAGAACACGGATTGCTCCTTCCTCTGGTTCCAAACCTACAACCTTTCCGATATCACCGTTGTATACATCATGTTGGTAATTATTCCGCAGTTGCATAACCCGGTCATTGATATGAAAACGTGAATCAGAACCAATAGCATTCGAATCAGAAGAAAGCAAGCGGTGTTGGATAATACGGTTTAGGGTATCGACCCCCAGCATTCCACGCCGCATGGGACTTAATATTTGGATATCTGTCCCTGGAGCAAAACCAAAACGTGTTGGAATTCGTTCAAAATAGATTTTTAATAATGTTTCCTGGATGGCTTCGGGTTCTTCTTTCTCAATAAAATAATAATCCTGCAGGATGTTTTCTGAAGAAGGTTGTGAGGGTACTTCTCCCCGGTTTATCGCATGAGCATTTACCTTGATTAACGAATGTTCTTCCTGTCGAAAAATTTGATTCAGCCGAACTGTGGGGATTCGGTTGGATTCTATTAAATCATTCAATACATTTCCAGGTCCGACACTGGGCAGCTGATCAGCATCCCCAACGAGAATAAGATGCGCTTCGGGAGGCAATCCATTTAAAAGGCTGTGGAAAAGCGATTGATCAATCATGGAACACTCATCTAAAATGACGAGTTTGGCAGGAAGGTAATGACCGGGGGAGTAATGAAATTTTCCACCAATCGGGTTAAATTTTAGCATACGATGGATCGTGGATGCTTCCCGTTGGGTTGTTTCTTCCAATCGTTTGGCTGCACGTCCAGTGGGTGCTGCAAGAAAAATAGCGGATGGATCCAAATCACTATGGGTAGCATAGAGTTCTAAAATACTTCGGATCAAGGTCGTTTTACCTGTTCCTGGTCCGCCGGTTATGATTAAAATTCGTTCCTGTGTAGCTGCCTGTAATGCTTGTCTTTGAATAGAGGCAAAGGTTATTTGAAAACGTTTTTCTAATTCCCGAATAGATTTGTGGAGATTTTCCGGTGCAAAATGAAATAAAGAACGAGCAGTGGTTTGTTGTTGGATTCGTTTATGAAGCAAGATTCCTAATTCCACTTCCTGTATGTACATGCGATGTAGATACACCACTTCCATGTTAGAATCGATAAATTGCTCCTTATGGAATCGTTTTAATTGAATAAGATGGGTTATGGCGTCTTCGACCAGTGTTTTTGTAACTCCTAATTCCAAGGTACATTTTTGTATAAATTCTGCATAGGGATAATATACATGCCCCTGACTTGTGAGCTCTCGCATGTAATAGTGTGCAAATGCTTGGATCCGCTTTGGAGAATCGTGTTGAATGCCCATTTCATTTGCTATTGTATCTGCTGTACGGAATCCGACCTGGAATAAATCATCTGATAATCGGTATGGATTTGCTTTTAATAAGGGGATGGTCTGCTCACCATATTTACGGTAGATTTTCATAGCAAGTCCGGTAGTGATTCCTATACTTTTCAGAAAAACCATGATTGCACGAATCGTTTTATTTTCTTCCCAGGATTGTTGAATTTTTGCTAATCGCGCTTTTCCAATTCCTGGAACTTCCAATAATCGACGGGGATATTTGTCAATAATTTCGAGGGTTTCTTCACCAAAAATCTGAACAATCCGTCGGGCATATTCTTCACCCAATCCTTGAACTAATCCGGATGATAAATATCGCTTGATTCCTATTAAAGAAGTGGGCGCTTTAACCTCAAAACGGGTTGCTTTAAATTGCCAACCGAATCGTGGGTGATCCATAAATTCTCCC
>CAYPZJ010000042.1:0-20049 GCA_964414635.1 uncultured Spirochaetia bacterium | reverse complement strand
GATGGTAAATAATGCCAGCTTCAGGTTGATGCTGAACATCATGATCCCAACGCCAACCACCATAAGCAGCTGAAATAAAAACCCACCCGTTAGTTGTGCAACAAATCCGTGAAGGGCTTCGGTGTCATAAGCCACACGTCCGACGAGGGATCCAACCTGCTGTTTATCATAATAGGATACAGATAAGCGCTGGAGATGTTGAACCAGTCTCCCTCGCATATCAAAAGTAATTGCTGTTCCAATCTTCGTGCTTAATCTACCATTTATAATACTAACGACCATTCGGAGAATCTGGACCGCAGCCAAAACCATAACCAGGTTAAGAAGCATACTCATGTTTTTATCGGGAAGAACATGATCCACCAAATGCCGAGTTAACTGAGGAGCCACTAAATCTAATCCAATACCAATAACCAGCAACATCATCATGACTATTGCTGTTCCACGGTATTTTAGCATGAGTAACCACATCCGCTTCATCACAGCACCGCGACTCACACATTTGGGACAGGCTTCCCCTGCAAATTCCAACATCATTCCACACGTGGGACAGCGCCGCAGGTCAATATTATCTTCATCAAATATCTTGATTGGTTCTCCCTGCAACCTTCGTTCCAGCTTGCGCGCAATCTTTCCGAATTTATCAGCGAGGCTATTTGTATATCGTAAGATGTCTACATAATACTCTTCTATTTTAACCTGTAGGATTCCCGATCCTACCGTACCCTGTGCTCGAACATCTTTCATCTTTTCAAATGGAATGGCATAAAGGCTTTTTACTTCATCCTCCGCTTCTTCAAAGATGAAAAGCCGTTCTGAATCTACAATCAGCCACTGGGTTTGGTATTTCCCATCCAGATTAATATTGGTACTGGTACTTAATTTCAGGTCATCATATGTTAGATTGAATGTGGATAATTTTTGGAGTATCGACTCCGTAGGTTTATCTTTCATGGCGGTCCTCCTTTCGGAGCAACCAAGGCAACACCTTGATGATCGTATAAAGATACAAAAGAAATGATAAACGACAAGCATTTTTTTACAAAGACAGAAAAAAAGTATGCATATTTCGATTAGCTACTCACTTCAAGATAGGGTGTTTTGGCACGTTGCTTGTTCTACGTTACTATTTGAAAGAAAAACTGAAATGCAATCCCACCCTAAGTATCACTCGTTCTTCACTTCAGGAAGTAATTCTATTATCTTCTAACCAACTTATATGGTAGGTGTCCAACATGACCACCCCCTTTTCTCTACTCATCAAACCTGCCTCTGCCGACTGCAATTTACGATGTGATTATTGTTTTTATTTGGATCATGCGGCGTTATATCCTGAAACGAAGATCCATCGTATGTCCGAAGATGTTTTGGAACGTATGGTTTCCTCTTTTTTAGCGCAGGAGCAGGAACAGTATGTGTTCGCCTGGCAAGGGGGAGAACCAACCATGATGGGACTCCCTTTTTTTAAACGAGTAACGGAACTCCAGCAAACCTATGGTAGAAAAGGAGCAGTAGTCGGGAATGGATTACAGACCAATGGCACGCTAATCGATGATGCATGGGTATCTCATCTCGCACAGTATCGCTTTCTTTTGGGTGTCAGCCTGGATGGACCAGAAACTATTCATGATAAATATCGATGCGATATCCAAGGTAAGGGATCCCACGCGCGGGTAATAAAAGGAATTCAACATCTAAACGAGAAACAAGTTGCCTTTAATATATTATCATTGGTTTCCCAAGCCAATGTTCATGATGCCCGTATGGTCTTTCATTATTATCTGGAGCAGGGCTTCCAATATCACCAATATATTCCGTGTGTTGAATTTGATGCTGACGGAAATCGTCTTCCGTTTGCAATTACAGGAGCGGAATGGGGGGATTTTTTATGCACCATATTTGATGCTTGGTTGGAAGCAGGTTACTCCAGTGTATCCGTACGACTGTTTGATTCTATTCTAACCTTATTGGTTCTAGGTCGTGCGAATGACTGTCACATGATGCCCCAGTGTGCCAATGTATTGGTTATTGAATATAATGGTGATGTATATCCTTGTGATTTCTTTGTGGAACCCCATTTGAAATTGGGAAATATTATGGAGATGGAATGGGAGGAGCTATTACATCATGATCGATTTCAGCAGTTTCGAGCACAAAAATCTCGTTGGAATGAGCGGTGCAACGCATGCGATTACGTTCGATTTTGTGCAGGGGACTGTTTAAAGAATCGATTTGTAAAAGCGGATGATCCAAAACACCTGAGCTGGCTTTGTGAAGGATGGTCTCAATTTTATTCCCATGCACTTCCCAAACTGAAACAAATTGCTACGGAGATACAACAGCGTCAACAACAGTCCACTCACCCAACAAGCGTAGAACAAAAGCCACAGAAGCAGAAATCTTTTCAGGAAACGGTAGATCGAAACGATCCGTGTCCGTGTGGAAGTGGATTAAAGTATAAAAAATGCTGCATGCGCAGTCACTTTTAAATCGTAGGAGGTATGATGAATACTCAACTATCATTCAAGGATATTGAAGGGAGAATTTGTGTTATTACAGGTGGAGCAGGTGTGTTGGGATATGCTATGGCGGAAGGTTTAGCTGGATGGGGGGCGCGAATTGCCTTATTGGGAAGAACCAAAGAAAAAGTGGAAAATGCAGCTCGGGAACTTAATGAGACCTATTCGATTGATGCGTTAGGGATACAGGCGGATGTTACAAATCAAGATTCGGTAAGACAGGCATACGAGTTGATTCGGAAGCAATTGGGTGTTGTCAATGTATTAGTTAATTGCGCCGGAGGAAACTCACCCAAAGCAACCACCCCATTGGAAACAATGCGGACGGATGGAACCGAGCTGGAGCAATCCTTTTTTGGATTAGAAATGGAAGGATTCCGCCACGTGTTTGATTTAAACATATTGGGAACGATTATTCCAACCCAAATATTCGCACGCGATATGTTGGAACAAAAGCGCGGTTCCATAATAAATATTTCCTCGATGGCTGCTACCCGCCCTTTAACCAAAGTTGCAGGCTATGCATCATCAAAAGCAGCAATTGATAATTTTACAAAATGGTTGGCTGTACATCTGGCACCAACCCATATTCGTGTCAATGCTATTGCTCCAGGTTTTTTTCTCACAGAGCAGAATCGATTCCTACTTGTTGATAAAGACACAGGTGAATTTACTCCACGTGGAAAGAAAATCGTGGACCATACCCCTATGGGACGCCTTGGAGAACCCGAAGATCTACAAGGGTGTCTGTTATTCCTGGCTTCCGAATTATCCCGCTTTGTAACCGGTACCATACTCGAAGTGGATGGAGGGTTTGGTGCATATTCGGGTGTCTAATGTGCTTATAGGCTTCTCTTTTAAGGTTTCCGTTTGAGTGCATTCTGTACTGCAAAACGCCCCCTACCAAATTGTTCACCTAACAATTCTACACATTGGGTTTTGGTATACCCTTTTTTCTGAAGGGAATCATACGTGGTAAAAAGGCGTTCGAGCTCTTGAGGTTCCCAAATTTTCCCTCGATTTTTAGGTTGTTCATCCTTTCCCCGCTTTAGGGCTTCTAATTTGCTACCTGGGATGATCTGCTCGACCTGTTTTACCTGATAGGAAAACGCTTGTTTGTTCAGTTCGAATCCGAGCACCTTACGATTCAGTGCTTTGGCTACTTTCGCAGTAGAAAACGAACCAAGAAAGAAATCTGCTACAATATCAGCTTCCTGACTGGTGTATTGTAATAGTTTCGCTAACAGACTAAACGGGAGCTCGTTTTTATTCTTTTGGGCAGCCGGTTTATATTCTCTATTTAGTATCCAAACGTCCTCCAAATCCTGATATAATAAGGATCTGCCATCTGGGCTCTTTTCTTTTTCGCTAAATCGACAAAAGCGATGAAACGGACGCTTTCCTCCTGGTTTTTCATAAAATAAGATATGATAATGACTGGTTACAAATTTACGGGTGGTGTAAACACCGAAATTATATTTCCATATTATGTGATTCACTTCTTTCAAGGATGTTTTTCGTAGCGCGGCAAGAATCTCAAATAAATTGGTGTAGCCAGAGACAATGAAGAGGCTTCCACCTGGTTTTAGCACCCGAGCCGCCTGGCTAATCCACTGATCACTAAAGTGTTGGTATTCGGATTTGGGAACTTCCACATATCCATCAATAACAAAGGATTCGTCTCGATTATAATGCCGGTGCAAAGTATCCCCTCCAATTCCATAGGGTGGATCGGTAATAATAACGTCAATGGAATCATCTAAAAGATGTGCCTTCGCACCATCAATGCAGTTTTCATTGAAAAATACAGGCTGTTCTATATCAAAAGGGATGTGTGTATTTCTAAAAGGCGAAGTCATCTGCGTCGAATCCTCCCCGGGATGAATATAACAAAAGTTTTCTACATGATGAATAGAAAAACGGTTTTATTGAGTCTCCTGCCAGGTGTGAAGAGACCTATTCTTGGTTAAAAGCCACGATACAGATTCTTACTGTATTTGATTATGCAGGCAGCTAAAACAGTTCCCACTGCGTTGAAGTTCGGGGTTGAACCTCCCGCAATTCAAAATTCCAGGAAGAAATCGCATTCCCAGGTTTTGCGTATACTCCTTCGTCTAGCTGAATACGCTCCTTGTCCCGTTGGGATTTGCTTTGTTCGAGGATACCGTTATTAAATTTTACTTGCATTTTGGCGACAGTCCCTCCGATTTCATGAATAAAAAGCACATCCTGCTTTGAATGAGAAGAGGAACTCGCATACAAACGGCTTACATCCATTAACCACGATTCACTGGGTGCAGCATCTTGGATCTGAAAATGGGAAACATTCTTGTTTAAAAACAAAATGAGATATGGCGTCGTTGCCTCATATTGTAAGCAACGTCGCATAATATATGCTTTCCAATAGGGAAGTAGCGTATTCCAATCTTGTACTACCTGTGCCACAATTGTATGAATATAGCTATTAACCACCTCGGATTGTCTACGCTTGCGAAACCAGTGCGAAGGGGCTCCATATTCATGGGTCATCTCATTAATATATGCGGGGATGATTTTCTGGCGTAATAAATGCTCCGCTTGACAAATGGAGGATCGGGATAAAAAGAGGCGTCCCGTGGGATTCCGTGATACATGCGTATTATATTTAATTGATAAGGCGAGCTCGCCTGGATACCGATCGAGTGTGTGACACAGAATATCGCCTGGTGTGGAATCATCTTGAGAAATCAGTTGGATATCCGTGATTGATTGAATTCCCATGGCGTATTGGACGTACTGAAAAAGCTGCTGGGAACAAAGCTTTTCTGCAATGGAATAGATGACCGTCCGTTTAGCGTGGGATTTTATAACATAGATGGTGTCCTCGGTATGGGTACCTGAAATTTCACCACCCTGAATCAAGGCTAAGGCAACGCCCAATTCATATTCAATACCGGTGTTTGTATTCATACGCGTATATTCATCCGTTGGATATGCATTCCCACATAATTCCGTCGGGTTGGGTTCGATAATGACCAGAACCAAAAACTTCGTTATTATATTAATGATGAGATATCAAATAGCCAACCTAAATGTTGGATGAATCCACTATGGAGGAAAGAATGGACCGTTATTGCAAATACAATAATGCAATCCATTTGTGTATAGAACAGGATACGAAATATTCGCCGTATATATTATTTAAAGCTGAGACGGAGGAACAACGGGATGGGATATAAAATATTGGTGGTGGAAGATGAAATCATTGTAGCCCGAGATGTTGAAAAGAAACTGAGGGCTTTAGGATATGAAGTGACTCAGCTGGTTTCATCCGGAGACGCGGCACTCCAAAGTGTTGAATTAACTCCTCCCGATCTTATTTTAATGGATATCTTTTTAAAGGGTTCTATGGATGGAATCCAGGTAGCAGAGTTGATCCGAGAACGTTATGATATTCCTATCATATATATGACAGCACATTCGAACGATACGATTACACAGCGTGCAATAAATACCGCACCGTTCGGATATATTATGAAACCATTTGAATTGCAGGAATTACGTGTAACAACCACCATCGCACTCATTAAAGCAGACTCCGAACGGAAACAGAAAGGAATCGAACAAGAATTACGCCAAGTTCTAACCGATCAGAAAGCGCTCCAAGAACAACTTATCCAGAGTGCTAAACTTGCATCCATAGGGGAATTGAGTGCGAAACTACATCATGAGCTCAATCAACCCTTAACCGTGATCTTATCGTATGCCCAATTAATTGAGGAAACGTTGCGCAAAGAGCCCGATCGCCAAACCATTACCATTCCTAAGTATGTGAATCAAATAAAAGAAAACGTTGGCAAGGCGGTGGAATTAGTAGAACAATTACGGCGGTTTTCTCGCCCGTCTGATAAAAAACAGGAATTAGTAAATGTAAATGAAGTAGTGAAAGCGGCGTTGGTAATCTTTCAGGGAACACGGGGCAGAATGGATATCCAGGTAGGCAAAAAAATGGATACCTCAATCCCTCGTATCCATGCTCATTACAATGAAATTGAACAAGTAATTCTAAATCTCTTAAGCAATGCTCGGGATGCGCTCATCCATACTGAGAAACCTGAAATTTTGATCCACACACACTATGATTCCAACAAGTCTCAAGTGGGGATTCGAATTGAAGATAATGGCTGTGGGATTCCAGAAACCATCCAATCAAATATTTTTCTACCGTTTGTATCCACTAAACCCAGGGAAAAAGGAACAGGACTGGGTTTACCCATTAGTTATTCCATTATTCATAATCATGGAGGTTCGATCCACATCGAGAGCACGGAGAGGCATGGCACTATAGTGCAAATCTGGCTTCCATGTTATTATGAAAAGAAATAAGAATCCCTTCGAGCTAAACCAAGTAGGGTGCTCACGATATGCTGTATCATGAACACCCTCTATGGGAAAGATCAGGGGGGGGGAATGCCTCTGATCGTTATCTATTGAATGATCCATCGAACGAAACGATGGTAGAAATTGCTAAAATCGGTAGTATAATCCCATGTTTGCTAAGTTTGGGAACGCGATCTGATTGAATTTCGGCATATTTACGTAGTTCTCCAGTGGTATATCATTAAGAGGGAAAAAGAAACCCATATCCAGCGCAAAACTCCAACTCGGATTCCGTTTGAAGCGTACTTCAAAGCCAAGATGCACCGGAGCAAACATAATTTCGGTCGGTCCACCACGCAACTCAAAATCAAACATAGGATACAACGTATAATATAGTGCTACACGTTTATCATCACCAAGTCGAATTGCAAACGTGAGGTCCGGAGCGAGAAAAATTCCAAGCCGATCCTCATCTATAATAATATCATTAGGTCCTCCCGGATTGGATTCATCCTGAACTTTAAAACTGAGTTCGGTTTGCTGATATTTAAATCCAGTCCGAGTACGAAGCCCAATAAAAAATCGATGGTTTTTCGATTCAAACAATTTAATATGGGTAATGAGACTGCCCAGATAAGTTTGAATTCCTACTCCTGCTTCCACACCAATATGAAAATAATCGGATAAGCCATACCGATAACCAATCAATAATGTGGAAAAACTAGTAAACTCATCATTCGTTCGAGCGTAGAATGAATGGGTGCCGGTTTCTATCATCCCCGCTTTCTGGGAAAAAACAGGGGAGGATGCACTATCCATAGTATATCCCATCTGTACATGCATTAGCATAGTAACTAGAATGAGTGCAAGCTGTAATGATCGTTTCATAGAACCTCCTGGGAATCCTTTGGTAGGATTCCCAAGAAGTACATGCAAAGGATGTGCCAAAAATTGATGAATGTAGCAAAGGTGTGGAGGTGCGGTCGTTTCTTAAATATCATGAAACATGTGATACATCTGTACAGTTGAGACATCTGTTTTCATCAGCTAACTAATCCCGCTCTACTTGAATGTATTTGGGAGCGGATTCCCCTCGGGATTCCGGATTATAGTATGGATATGCTGCTGATGAGGGGGTCATCGCTTTAATGGGATATTTCGCTTTCATTGTGTAGTTAAACTCGATGACCTGGTTGGAATCCATATTCCCCAAATACAGAATGATTTGACGTGAGGTGGATTCATACTTGTCAATTCGGTTGGCTGCTACCAATCGTTCAAATCCGTCCCAATCCACGGAAAATCCGGGTGGTATACCCAGATCTACCATGACCATTTCCGCAGTTCCGGCTAATTGGTTGGTAATCTTTACCGTTACGGAGATTGTATCATTTTGTTCCAAATTGGTTTTATCATATGCTAGATCGATCAAAATGGCTTGTTCGGGTACGATGGGATCTTGAAGCCATGGTTCATAATGTCTTCCAACAATTTGATACATCAACGCTCCCTCTCCATCAAACCGTAAGGAAATCTCATTTGCTCCATGTCGGGTAGCATCCTTAAAGTCCAAGAGCTGCAATACATCGGCATTATCCGCATTGATGGTAAGGGTTTGATTGACTCCGTTTACTTTTATATGGACAGTTCCACGAGATTGATTGGAAGTCATTCGCATGCTTTCCAGAATCGTTTTCAGTGCGAGAATATTTGCCTGGGTTCCTCCCCAATCACCATTTCCATTCTTTTGTTTTATGATCCAGTTCATACCATTCCCAACCATTCCAAGCTCTTTTTCGGCAGCGATCAGTCCAGAAAGAATCATCGAAGTGGCTTCCACATCTGCTCCATTCCCATAGGAATACGACATGGTTTTTATACCGGCTTCCCAGTGGATCCCATCTTCGTTTTGAATTGCTTCCTGTTTCAGGGTATTGATTACTTGGTTTAGCGCATTCTGATCCCCTCCACCTTTCGCCAGTGCCAATAACATAAGTGCTCGGGCATAATTGTTTTCTGCTTCCTGTCTGTGATCTGCGATGTAAGCCAGAGCATTACGTAAGGCGGGGCTGTTTTCTTTTACATGTGCCAATGCATGTGCAATGTAAGCGGTTACGAGTAAATTTGAATTTTGTAGTTTCCCCCAATTCTCAGCATGGAGAAAATGGGGATCGGGACTCCATGAACCATCGGCGTTTTGTTTGGACAGAATCCATGCAATGGTACGCTTGTTAATCTTAGGATCTACTTCCCAGACTCGTGCCATATCGTAGAATTCCATTACCCCATAAGCCGAGAGCATTTGGTTGGCAGGAGCATCTCCAAACCAGGAAAATCCACCTCCTGCTACTTCAAACGTAAGCAGGCGTTGATATCCTACATTGAGGTATTGCTCCATTTTCATTCGTAATTCGGGCATGTCTTTATTGTTTTGATTCATATAGTCTAGAATCAGCATATTGGGGTAGTTGCTGCTGGAAGTCTGTTCAAAACAACCCGAAGGCATACGAATCATATTCTCTAATCCTTCCACCACCTGTGCAACTGGTCCGGGATATACTTTCACAAAAATCTTTGATGCATCGGGGATAGCACGTTCGGGAATGGTAAACTGTTGTTCAATTGTTCCGTCGAGCATACCGGAATCTGTAAATTCCACTTTCGCTCCGTTGGGAACTACTTCAATCGTTCGTTGAACTGCATCACTCAAGCTGGATCCATAAGCATATAACGTCATTGCATGGGTTCCAATTTTATTTGCTTTAATGGTATAATACGCCACACCGACTTCGCCTGCATCCATTTGAACTTGTTTTTCTTTATTATCCAACAATTCAAACCAATCACCTTCTTCCAACACCAAACGAATTTGTTGACTGGTTTCAAGATAATTGTAAATCTGAATAGGGAATGAGATTTCATCCCCCGCTGTGAGGGTTAATGGAAAATCGATATCTACGAAGAACTCTTGGAATACCGTAAAATTATGCGTTGTAGAGCCAAACAACCCACTTTGATCCAATGCTGAGACTCCCATCCTCCAGGAAGTAATCGAGTCTGGGACAGTCCGTGTTATGGATGCCTTCCCGTGCTGATCGGTGACTAGTTCCGGAATGAAAATAAATGTTTCAGGGAAAAAACGACGTACCCGGGGTTGTTCTGTTTTACCGTTTCCCGCTTCTTCACTTTCACTGAGTTCTTCATTGGATACGGTTGATGTACGTGGTGCTGCGGTTGGAACAGGCATTTCCCTGGCTCCTCCCATCATTGCGCCTCCATCCATCATCATTTCAACGGCAAAATCATCCTCCAACCGCATTCCCCGTCGTACGGTTCGTTCTATCTCACGTATATGTTCCTGGACGATATGAATCAAGTCTGGACGAATAGCGCTAGCCGATGCATACAAAAAGGGATCGGTAGTAAAATATGGAACTACGCTCATATTGATCCAATAATCAAAGGCTTGTTCGCTTTCGACAATCTGATCGTCGGTTGTGAAGAAAGTTCCGTCTGGACCCGCTGATAGAAATAACATCCCTGTCTCAAAAATATGCGCTAAAATGAATGGAGTTCCCCACGTATCAACCAAATCATCCCGATCCAGTCGGGAATCAGAAATCACATATTGAATGATTGGTTCGGGATCATCCTGATTAAACAAGACGCTTTGGCGCTCCCGTTTTCGTTCACTAACAAGAAAGGAACCCAATTCATCCGCTAGCTTTTTGCTACTGGTTTGAGCCAGTTCGGTAAGCTGGGTTTTATTCTGCTCGGTTTTCTCATCAATGGTTTGTTTTTTTATGCTATACTCAATGCTTACATCCATAGCAGCGGATAATACTTTCTGAGCTTTTAAAGAACGGTCATCCTCTCGAACAACACCCGTAACTAACATATCGGGTGTATATCCGTGGATCTCATACGAAGGGGTCATGATTTCCTTTTCCAGGGTGAAATACACCTTTTCCAACCCTGGTTGCGCTTCGGAAAGGGCGAAAACACTTTCATCCACAACAATAATACCCAATGCCGCTACCAATGGTTTCCCTGTAGTATTTTGTACCGTGAAGTCAATCTGCGCTTCCTCACCGGGTTTATACACTTCCTTATTTGGTTCCACCTGAATTTCGATCGCTTCTGCTTCGCTTACATAAACGGATTTGGAATCCTTCTTTATGTGTCCATCTTCAAAGATTTGATACGCATTCAAAACCAATGTCCCTGACATTTCAGGGGATAAATAGAGATCATAAACAGCGTGATTATCTGTTTCCTCGAACGATTTAGTTAGGATCGTTTGTCCCCCTTTGATAATATCAAGGAAGACGCGTCGATCCGAACCGGTAGTTAAGGTTTGAATCTGAAGACGATCACCCACTTTAGAAAAGACTTTATCCAAACGAAGCAAGATTCCTGTTTGAGCCTCATCACTGTTGAATTCAAATTCTTTGGAAACAATCTTCCCTTGAGGACCGTTTACCGTTGCCTGAAATGCTACCGAAGAATTGGAGGGGGTATAGCTGAACATCGCAATTCCCAAGTCATCCGTTTTCCCTGATAAAGCATTCTCGTTGGGGAATACAACTTGCACGTCTGCATTTCCAACGGGGGTTGAATCAGGATAACTAGCAGCAACATAAAACGTGTTTTCCACTTCTGGAACAAAGGTACCAGACTCTGGAAAAGCAAACACCTTAATCGGATCCTGCGTGATGGTTACATTTCCTGTTTTTTCGAATATCTCATCCGCAGCAGTTTGAATTGTCGCATGGATAAATAATATCCCGTCTCCTTGCGTAAAATCCGTACCATAAAACCGATTGGGTAGATCTAGATTAAATCGATATAACCCCTCCGTATTCAACCCGGCTCGATTGATCTGACTAATCACGTTTTTTTCGACATCATAGGTATATAACTCCAGCGTCACATCCCCTTGTACAGGTTTCCCAAAGGTATACTGTGCGGAAATGGTACCTGAAAGATTCTGACCTGGTAGGTAGTAGTTTTCTTCGGTTGTGATATCGATTTTGAATTTAGGAAGTTTATATTGTTTTACCTGAACAGTTTTTTCCTCGGTATAGCTAGCATCCTGGGAACCATCCGAAGAGGCTAGAATCCCTCGAATTTTGTAATTACCCATATTGATCTCATCTGCCAGTTGAAAATCCGCCGAGGTAATACCAAATTCAGAAGTGGTTAATCGCTTTTTAAATACTTTGTTTCCCCGAGAATCTTCTACTTCAATAGTGAGTAGTTGATTTTTTAATGGGGTTCCTGATACGGGTTCCATCACAATCGTACGAATATGAATGACTTGATTGGGTTTATAAATAGGTTTATCGGTAGTGAGTAACATTTTATATTGTGGTTCGATGGTGATCGGCTGTCGGACGGTATCAGTTCCATGAATAGAAGAGACTTTCCACACCACTTCCATTTCGCCGGACGCATCAGGCGGAATTTTTAACTTCGAATCCGATTCATCCCCTGTATCGGAATCCAGTTCAACTTGTTCAACAAGGGTGTCGCCTTTATACAATTCCATCTGCACGGTACTCCCATGTATGGTTTTTCCTGTTTTGGCATCTTGTGCAAAAACGCGATAGGCTAACGATGTTCCAGGGGACGCCGTATCTTGTCCCAAAATATGTACATTCATCATCCCTACATACTGGGATAGTTGTCCCTGGCGCTTATAGATGTATTCTGGATGCTCCACTTGGTATTCCAGAAAATAATCGGTCGCATTCGTAAAATCATCGATATATAAACGCAGTTCTAATCCCTGGGATTCATTTCTAAGCGGTAAGGTATGGGATATGGAATCAAGTTTTTTCGATGTATTAATGGTTGAAAGGGAGGCTTTTATTGTAACATCGCCTTCCCGTTGGAAAACCGGATTCAATTTTGTTTTTATCAAAAGGGTAGTCGGGGTTTCTTTTTCCACATCAAATATAAGCGGAATTTGATTCATTAGTTGAATGGATTCAAATGCACCGGAAGCATAGTAGTTCAGCACATTATAAAGAAAGGTTTGTACTTGAATTTGTGTTAAACCAGCAGAGGATTGATAAGTAAGGATAGGATGCTTGATTAGAATGATATTGGTTTTTTCTGCTTGGGTGAGCTCTGCCACTTCCATACCTCGGGGTGCAGTAGCGGCTTGGTTATTAATTACAATTCCGCTCGGTTGTTGCATGAATGGATGTTCTTCGGATATGCGGGTTAATTGGGTTTGGATATGGAGCATGGAGCTGGTTTGTTCCAAGGAATTCTGGTTATCATAGATGACAACTTTTGGTTTTTCAAATAGAAAGGGGTAGTATTTTTGAATATCATCGGCAGTCTTCCACGATCCGTCGATGAGAATGATGGGGAATTGTTCTACTAGACTTTCTGATGGTGGAATCCGCATTACTTCGATAGGATAATCAGTTTCCGAAGCTAGTGTTTCCACGACGGTTTTCAGTGTGGGTAAGTTATAGGAAAAGGAAATGACTCCAATACGAAGTACATTTTCCAGGTTGTTTGTTGGTTTTAAACGATAGAAAGAGTTTGGGAAATGCTCTGGAATGTCTTCGAATAATGAATTGGAATCCACTTCCTGTGCTCTCGGTTTAGCAAATGCGCTGCTTTCTCCTGTTGCAGAACAGGCGGAGAATAGAAACGACATTACTATAAGAATAAATAAAAGTGTGATTGGTATACGCATCATAAATCAGCTCCTTGTTTAGAAGTAAAAACATAACGTTACGTGTTACGTGACCCTACATAGCAATCCTTTGAAAGGATCCCTCAATTGTTACCCATAGAATACGTAACACAACTCCCTAAAGATACGGTGAAGAAATCCAAATACGGGTAATTTTTACAACGCGAGTAATAGAAAAATCATTTTTTTATTGAGTGTTTCTATTAGAATCCGATAAGCCAATGGAACTCATGTGCTCCCAACGGAGGATATCGTTCGGGGTATGTGAATAACATAAGAAAGAGGGATGCGCTATGCTATATTGTAAACATTGTAATTATTGGAACTTAGACGATGCTTCATTCTGTAAAAACTGTGGACGTTCGTTGGAAAATCACTTGGATTCCAGAACCAACACCGATCAATCCCATGAAAAGACATCCCCCCCATCAGCTTCACCCCAAACCGCTGAAAGCGCCGCTAGTGCAGCGGTAAATAGATCTACACAATCGAGTGGTGTATCCGAAAAAGCAAAACTTGCTCTTGCTATTGTTGGTGGGTTTCTACTAGCCTCGATTATTAGTTTGGTTATTGGGTATGTATTTCTATGGAATCCTAACAACGATACTAGCAACAGTACATTTTCAGAGGAAAATTATACACTAGATCGACTTCAATCAGAGAATCCAAAGGAGCACACCTACACATCCATTAAACCCGATGACCTATTTGGAAATAAAGAAAGTAGGCCCAATCTTCCCGATCTTCCTTTTGGTACACTTGGTGATGAAACTGAAACATCCGATGAAAGTATCGACGAAGAGCAATCCAATGTGGAAGCAGAAAATGAGGATTCGCAACAACATGAATCGGAAACCGGAGAGCAGACCGATAATCCGACTGACGAAGCGATCGCAAATACAAATCAAACGACGGATCGAGCGACGTCCCAACGCACAACAGAACCCACTCGTCCGACTGCCAGACGACACGTACCTATTCGAACTCCATCCCCCTCTACAAACACGACGCCACCAAAACCTGCTGTAACCAGTGCTCCTATGCCTGCACCAAGAACAACCGAGGAGCGTTTGCCACTTCCTCCTGAACCTGCAACGGAATCCGATGATGCCGAACCCACCGAATCATTGGATGACCATCCTTCCGCAGAACCAGCTCAACCCGAAGTAATAAGTACGCTTCCCGATTCGATACCAGAACCTCAAACAGAGGCGGAACGTCGTACGATTCGACCTCGAAATGAGCAAACAGGAACAACCGCTCGACGAGCTACGGAGTCCACATCCCATCGGGAGCAAGCTCCGCTTCCTTCTGATGAATATAGCCAGCCAGACATTTATGTGGTTCAATTTGGTGCGTATAAATCCCAAGAAGCAGCGGAACAACGAAAAACTGATCTGGAAAATGTAACCAATCAAATTAGTCTGATGCTTGTTCGTCGAGATGATATGTTTTTAATTGTTACCAATAAACCTTATACCAAACGGGAAGCAGAGCGGATTCGGGATGCATATGCATCACTAGGATTTGAATCCTTTATCCGTCAACCTTGATACCTGTATAAAATCACACCTTCAAATTATCCGCACGCAGGAACACATAGCTCCACACTTTTCCACTCGTTTTATCCTGAAATGGGTTTTTGTTTGAATTCTTTCGAAAGCACGTTATGTTTACATATAGCGCCGGGGAATCGGGATGAAAAACTATAATATTAAGGATACTCCCAATTACCAACTTACATCGTTCCATGAATTGGTACGCCTTTCGCTTACCCGTAATGGAAACAAGCAAGTGAACCCGGAAGATTTTCTGATTATCAATCTGATTCTAGATGGTGCCGCTCACTATAAAAATGACACACACGAATGGCAGCTACCACCTAATAGTATCATCATTACCCATCCTGGCGAGCCCCATGAGGTAATCCTTCCTGAAGAAAACGAACTTTGCACGCTTATTTATTCACCCACCTATCTGAAACAATTCATAACATCCATTAGCAAACCCCATGCGTTCTTACTGGAGAATCCCGATCACACACCCAAACAGCACATTGAATTTACCCAAACAGTGTTGAAAATGAAGTGGGAGACCATTGAATACATTAAAAAAGTGTATCAATTAATGGCACATATCCAGGATCCTGGAGTGAAACTACTACAGGAAAGCTATTTCCATGATGCACTGATGTCCTTAATTCGGGAGGATTATCTACTAACTTATAGAAAACAATTGGAAGGGAATCCACCAAAAGCCGCATTGCGATCCGAATTGGATGAGCGGATTACACAGGCGATGGAATATTTGCATGATCACCATAGGGATGAAATAGGGATGGACCAACTGGCAGCGGTCTGCGGGATGAGCAAATTCCATTTTTCACGGGTATTTAAGGACCAAACAGGACAATCGCCCCATCAATATTTGGTACACATTCGAATTGAACAGGCGAAGGATTTACTCGCACATACGAAAATGGGAATCACCGAAATCGCCTTTGAAGTGGGTTTCAATAACCAGGTTTCCTTTTATACTGCATTTCAAAAGGAAACGGGAATGACCCCAAAAGTCTACCGCATGCGACAATATACATGATCGCACAAATCTTAAGGCAAATAGCACGATTTTTTAACACATTCAGGCAATCATGCGTTATTATTATTACTAGGATATCTGATTGGTGATCGAATCGACTAGTGATCAAATAAACAAGTGAGGTCATACGTGTGAAATCCCAACCCAATCGTCTGTTGATACCGATACTATTTATAATGCTATTCTTCCTTACACAGCTAGGATGCCCCCCGCCCAACAAGCCAATTACCGGTGATGGGGATGAATCGGGTGTCATTGCATCGGGTGGAAAACGAACGCAGAGTTATTTACCTTATCGTTTTTCAACCGCAGCAGATGGTGCACTCCGATTAGCCGACGTGTCCCATTACAGTCTCTATCATGTTAAATCAGACGGTGATCTTGAAGTCGTATCCAAACCCGAAAAACAAGAACCGCTGGAAAACGGGATGGTTCGTTTGTTTACGGATGCAAGCGAGCGGAATTTGCTTGTACGGATGGTGCTCAACGATGAGACTTTCGTGGACGGAATTTTAACCAATGAACCGCAAAAAGATGTGGTTGTGTTTATTGATTTGGTGGATTACTGTTCCGACTTTGTTGCTCAAGTATTTCGAACTATTGTTGATTTGGGTGAACGGAGTGAGGAGGTCGATACTACCTTTCTAAAGGATCATTTGATGCTCTCCTCCCTACCAAAATGGTTTCGAACCACCAAATTTTATCCTGCTCAGATATATGAACGAGTTGGATATGTGATGGATGGAGTGATGGATCATCGTCCATGGTTACTCAAAGATGAAGTAATCTGTGACGCAACAATCGCTATGCCGGAGGATACGCTTTTTTCTTTCTATCAAGACAATCTGGATAATTTTCAGCATTGGGCAAAAGAGCAGGTGCTTACACATTATTATCATGATTATGAAACAGCTGTGTTGTTGTTGGAACCGGTTCGGGAATATTATAAACAGAATCAACTCGCGATTTTGCTAAACTTGGGAATCCCTATTTGGAGCGTCAATCGCTACCGGCTTGTATTATTGGATACAATGGCGGAAACCCTTGCTGCTGTTTTGCACCGACCAGCCGATAGCACCCCCGATCCATTTGCTCGTTTTTTAGAGCGTGAAATCCAACTCCAAAAGTATGAAGCGATAACCCAAGGGATTATTAAGCTATTAGATCAACAGGTGCTCCCATCTTCTACGACGCTCTCCGAAAGTAGCCATTATTATTATACGTATTTAGCCCCTATCTATCGCGCTTATGACCAACTTGCAGCCACTTGTCGTACGAATTTTGATTGGAACGGTGATTTAGATGCTTATATGATGGAACCCATTCGGGTTTATAATGAATCTATCGTTATGATTTTACAGGATCTTACGAGTCAGGTGGATCATCCATTAATACAAATCCTAGCGGATGCAGGGCTGACGGATCCGATCTATCAGCATATTAGTACCCCAAATGCAATTCAGCACGCATACAATACGTTGATCCCGCTATGGGAGCAATTGCATTCTGAAAAAGAGGGAACACTTGCGTTTACAGATGGGGATACCATGTTGGGTAATCTAACTAAGGTGGATTCCTATATCGAAAATATACACGAAGCGTATCAAACATATTTTCAACAAGCAACTACCTTATTGACCACTTCTTCTGAATCGCTGTTAGAATTAACCCCAGCGATACAGGAAAGCGCACCTGCGCTATATCACCTACGAATGATGATTTTTCAGGTGTTGTTGTTGCTTTGTGACGGGCAGGGAACTTTGTAAAAAAGCACGATTCTTAAAATAATCCGCACGAATCTAAAAGAATTGATACACAAGGAATGCTATAATTGAAAACAGCATGGAACGCAATGCAGTGAAGGATTTCAAACGACGATGCATGGCTAGCGTATCTATGCGTACCATTCCCGTCTAATTATTAAGGAGGAACCTATGATTCGTATTATTTTGTTAGCAGTCTTGTTCCCTATATGTATACTCACACTATCAATGCTTTTTGGATGTATGGCGATGGAGGATAGTGAACCAAGTCCATTTTATACTACGACGTATACCACTATCCCGAAAACGCCTACCACATCTTTTCCTGGAGAAGAGCAGTTTGTGGATTATGGGATTAATGATTTTGTAGATACCGAAACCGATCCGTTATCCACATTTTCCGTAGATGTGGATACCGGGTCGTATACTTGGGGGAGGAATCGGATTCTGTATAATAGTCTTCCTGAACCGGAGCAGGTTCGCGTTGAAGAATACATTAATTATTTCCGTATGGATTATCCAAAACCAACGGATACACCGTTTGCAGCGATCATGAATGTGGTACCGTCTCCGTTTCGTGATCAATATTACATATTGCGAGTGGGGATTCAGGGAAAGGATGTACCAGTAACAGATCGGCTTCCGTGGAATCTGACATTTCTCGTGGATGTTTCGGGTTCTATGGCTAGTCGTATTGAATTAGTCAAAGAGAGTCTGAAAGTGTTGGTGGAAGCAATGGAACAAGGGGATCAGATATCTTTATGTACCTATGCAGGGGCAGTGCGCACGGTATTAAGTCCAACGGGGGTAGCCCAAAAAAATAACATCATCAACGCTATTGATAAATTATACACCGGTGGTGGTACGGCTATGGCGGACGGAATCACGAATGCGTACAATGTGAATATGTCGGGTTATATGACCGGTGCGGTGAATCGCGTATTGGTGTGTTCGGATGGGGATGCGAATATCGGAAGTACCTCATTTGAGGATATTCTCGAGCAAATTCAGAACGAGGTTTCACAAGGGATCACCCTTTCCACGATTGGCTTTGGTATAGGCAATTATAATGATGTGATGATGGAACAACTCGCAGATAATGGAAATGGAAATTATTTCTATATCGATTCGATTTCCGAAGCAGAGCGAATTTTTGTTGAGGAGCTGACTGGTACGCTACAGGTGATCGCAAAAGATGTCAAAATCCAAATGGAGTTTAATCCGGATACGGTGCTAAAGTATCGTTTAATAGGCTATGAAAATCGGGAAATTGACGATAATGATTTTGATGATGATACGGTGGATGCCGGCGAGATTGGTGCGAACCATCGGGTAACCGCACTATATGAATTGGAGCTGACAGAACAATCTTCTGGGAAACTGGCTACGTGTTTCATTCGATACAAAGAGCCGCAGGAAACGACTTCCCAGGAATTGTCATTTGATATGCTGGACACGGAAATCACAGCTACTTTTGAAGAAGCATCCCAGAAATTTCGGTTCATTGTTGGGGTGAGCGAATTTGCGGAAATCCTAAGAGAAAGCCCCTATACTCAATCAACCTTTACTGATGTACTCAATTTATTGGCAACATCGCTTGCTGATCCAGCAGATGATCGAGAGCAAGAATTGTACGATCTGGTACAACTTGCTTCTGACATTACAAACTAAGTATTCTAACAAAGGTGATTTCGCTATGACAAATATGCCATTCTTTATCACGGGTAGTTATGACTGGGCAATCGCAGCCGATACGGGTTGTGGTAATCCATCCTGGGCTATTGAGCATACCAGATGCATGTCATCTACTGCTCATGTATTGGTGCATCATTGGGTGCGATAATAACTAGAAACGATAAGCGTGAAACCTGTCTTTGATATTTATTCTTGTCAGGGTAGGTATCGCTTTTCCCCTGAATAATCCCATATTTCAACATACCCCTCTGTAATTGCCCTTGTTCGATTAAGATATTACTACAAATTTATATATCGACAACTAGTAGCAATGGACACTTCAAATTATGAGAGTAATTAGTCCAGGATTCATTTCGGCTCCGCTCAATGAACGCACACTGAGCGGAGTCGAAGTGTA
>CAYPZJ010000041.1:0-20182 GCA_964414635.1 uncultured Spirochaetia bacterium | reverse complement strand
GCGAGGACTCCAAGGAGGTACTGACCCATTTAATTCGAGCGTTGGGTCAACTTCGTATGCCCGAAGCTATTTCCGCGTTGCAGCAAAAATTATTAAGGGTGGAGGATGTAGATGCCCAAGCCGAAATCATCATTGTATTGGGTTTGATTGGTGGTCAGGAAGCTCGAGAAATCGTGGAACAATATAAAAGCTCGGTGGAAGCAGAACTGCGGCGAAATGAAAACTCGCATTTCCCTGAAAAAATTCGAATCGCCTACGCTGGCGCAATGGTGATGTTTGGACAAAATCAGTGGTTGGAACATGTTCAACAAGGAATGGAGGAACAAGATTTTGAAGTTCGTTTATTAACCTATTATATATTAGGAGCAATTCATACCCCGGTTACCCGTCAAATCCTTTTAGATGCGATGGATACCCGCCGGCATTTGGATCAATTAAAGATTGGAGAAATCCTCGTAACATATTGGGATGATTTTACCGAAGATGATATCCATCAGCTAATGGAACAATACCGCCTGCAGCACCAAAACCAACGGTAATGTTGCTTACACATCGAAACACCGAAGGAGATAACCATGAAAAAGAAGCAACTCTTCAGCTCAGAACCGAGTACGGAATTCCTCGAACGCCGTAAAAGTGATCGTATCATAATTATTGCTCCAGTCGAATTAACCGTACTGGAATCCAGTGATGAGAGCATCTGCAAAACAGGAGATATAAGCCGAGGACATACGTTAAACATCTCTGCTGGTGGATTGCTTCAAGAAGATGGCATGGAAGAATATGGACCTGGTGGGTTGTTAACAGAAGTGGATAAAGAAATCCCAGTAGGAAGCCGTATCAAAGTGGATATGACAATACCGCTTCCTGGATATACGTCCAGCTTCAATCTGGAAGGTGTGACCTTGCGCGTAAACGTATCTCCCAATGATTCCGATAAATACGAGGTCGCATTAAAATTTACGCGATTACTCGCGCATGATTTCAATAATGTTAAATTGGAAGCTATTCAAAAAATGCTCGGTATATAAATGCAGACACCTTGTTCATCTGGAAGTCAGCTTGCATACGGTTTTGGAACAACGTTTGTATACATCTTTTTTTTATTAAGCGTTCTTTCCCTCTGCTATCAATGCGGCGGAGGCGATACCCACATTGCACCCATTACCGATCGAGATCGCTCCCAAGCAGCAAAACAATTAGAAGGGGTCGATCTATCTGTCAACGCGGAAGGCAACACGACCGTATCCGATGCACTCCAGTTGGATGAACAAATGCTAGCGGATTTATCCGGGCAAACACCTTCCGGACCCCTTACCATTGAACCCGTATCGATCACCATGGGAGAAGAATCCTATACTCTAAAAGATGAAACCTTAAACCAGATTACCAATCCCATTTTTGTTTTGTATTATCCTTCCCCGGTAACCATCCAATCGAGGGATCCGGGGGCTTTTAAAGCGAACTGGCGTGTGGAATTTTCAGGATTAGACCTGACGATTGTTTATTATATTGTCGGATTTGAGTTACAAGCGTATCAGGAAGAATACGGGGACGAATTGGTTCAAGAAATACAAGAACAGGGCATGGATTATTTTATGGGTATGATTCAAGATACCTATCAGCTCTCGTGGGAAGGGGAACCTACTACGTTTTCTGCAAGCACGAAGCGCCATCATCTCGCAGATCATGGGGTGTTCCGTTATGGACGGAAGATAGACCATGCTAATAAAGAACAGCTGTTTCTACTCCAGGTCATGCAGAAAGATGAGTGGGAACGAGGTGTTGCAGCGCTGGTTTTAATTACGGGTCCTAAAGGAGTGCTTTATAATCCGGAATCGTTTGGTGAAGAAGATTCGGAGGATGCAGCACAAGATAGCCAAGAACGAGAGCAAAAGATTCGGGACTTGATGAGTCGGTTGCTACGAAACCTCTTTTTTACTATCCATGATACAAACGAGGACGAAACAGCTCCAACCGAAGAACCCACTGCTCCATCTTCTTCTGAATCGTCCTCTTCTTCAGCCAGCCCTTCTGTAGAAGAATTAGGTAGCCCCTGATGCCATATCACTTGGAAGATCAAATTAAGCAATGGGGATATCAAATTGGTTTTCTTCGTATTGGCATTACCAACGTACAGCCGCTTGAAGAGTACGCCTGCTACATGCAATGGATTAAGCGGGGGTATCATGGCAGCATGCATTACTTAGAAAAGCATGCTTCCCTTCGTATGGATCCCCGCTCCCTATTGAAAACAGCACAATCCATTATCCTTTGCAGCCTCCCCTATTACACACACCAAAACGAACGTTCCGAACCAGTAGATGATCTGTCGTTGCGTTTTGCTAAATATGCACGTGGTAAAGATTACCACCAGCTCATGAAAAAACGGCTCAAACGCTTTGCCCAACGGATTAATCACGAGCTGGAAAATCCCGGTCCGATTCGTATGTTTTGTGATACGGCTCCAATAATGGAGAAAGCACTGGCAGTCCGAGCGGGATTGGGTTGGATTGGGAAAAACACATTGTTAATCCAACCGCATATCGGTAGCTACACGGTGTTGGGAGGTTTGTTGGTATCTTTTCCTTTGGAACCGGATCCACCAGCAAACGCAACTTGTGGTACCTGTACACGATGCGTTGACGCATGCCCTACTGGTGCCCTGATAGAACCATATCTGTTGGATGCACGCAAATGCCTATCATACTGGAATATAGAATCCAACGAAACGCCCCCCCCATTCATAAAGGATCGTATGCATCCTTGGTTGTTTGGGTGCGATCGGTGTCAGGATGTATGTCCCCAAAATCATCATGCTGTACGGAGCATCCTTCCTGGGTTTGCTTCGTTGATTCCGGATCTGCCCTCCAACGCTGAATTTTATGAAACCCTTACTGAACAGGAATTTAATCAGTTCTTTCAGGGAACCGCTCAACGACGGAAAGGATATCGTGGATTTGTGGATCAAGTTGCTCGGTTACGCTCGTATCGCCTTTTAAATGAATGATAGCCTAGCTGCGCTTGTTTCCAGCTCATATAAAGTACCGGTATTACCAACAACGTCAAGATCGCAGAGCTGATTAACCCACCCAACATCGGTGCGGCAATGCGTCGAAGCACCTCTGACCCGACACCGATTCCCCAAAAAATAGGGAGTAATGCAAGGATTGTCGATAATACCGTCATCAGTTTGGGACGAACGCGTTGAACAGCCCCTTCCATGATAGCGTGGATTAAATCGGTTTGCGTGTGGAGGTTATTCTGCTCGCGGTATCGGTTGACTGCATCTTCTAAAAACACAATCATAACGACACCTGTCTCCGCTGCCACCCCAGCCAATGCGATAAAACCGATCCATGATGCAACACTGAGATGATAATTCAACAGGTAGATTAGAACGAACCCTCCGATTAACGCGAAAGGGATCGTGAGTAGCACGATCAGTGGAAGGATGAGGCGTCTGAAATTCAAAAATAGCAGAACAAAAATAATCAATAAGGTGATCGGAACAATCACCATCAAACGCTGGTTTGCTCGTTCCATATACTCATACTGCCCACTCCATTTAAAGGTATATCCCATATTATCTTCAAATACTTTATGAATTAATGGTTCTGCTTCTTGTATGAAGGAAGCGATCGAGCGCTCTTTTACATACACAAATACATAGGTTGTTAATTCGCCCCCTTCACTTCGGATCATGGCGGGTCCCCGCTGGGTTTGGATATCTGCTACATCCTGTAATTGAATATGATATCCTCCATCTATGGGAATTAATAACGATTTGATAGCTTCCAGATCCGTTCGTGTATTTCGTGCATAGCGAACCTGGATAGGATACCGGGCTCTACCGGCATATAGTTCGTCTACCGTTTTGCCCCCTATTGCCTGATCAACGAATAGCAACACGTCTTCCACAGTTAATCCATACCGATCGATTTGGTCCCGGCGAACCTGGATATCCAGATAGCTTCCTCCACTTCCCACGCGTTCTGCATATACGCTATTAGCCCCTGGGACGGTTTTTAATACTTCTTCCACCTGCTTTCCCAGATGTTCTAACGTGGGAATATCGTCCCCAAAAAGTTTAAGCCCCAGCGTTGTTCGGATACCCGTGGATAACATATCAATACGCCCTACAATAGGCATCGTCCACGAATTGGTTAAACCTGCAACTTTAATCGCGGCATCCATCTCTTCGGTCAAACGGCTCACCGTCATTCCATCTCGCCATTCCGAACGTGGTTTCAACTGAATAATTGTCTCAATCATACTTACGGGGGCAGGATCCGTAGGGGTGTCTGCACGTCCCACTTTTCCAAATACCGATCGGACTTCGGGAAACTGTTGCTTTAAAATTTGATTCTGCCAGATGACCAGCTGGCGCGCTTGTTCCATCGATATATTAGGAATGGTGACAGGCATATACATAAAACTCTCCTCATAGAGCGGCGGCATAAACTCCCCTTCCAACTGCATATATATCGGGTAGATCGAGCCTACGAGGAGTAATCCTGCGACTAGTACAATTAACCGGTGATGCAAGACCCAGCGTAGAATAGGTTTGTATAGCTTAATAATAAACCGATTAAGGGGGTTCGCCTGTTCCTTACGGATTCTACCACGTATGAAAAATAGCATCAATACAGGGATTAAAGTGATGGATAACATCGTAGCGGCGAACATCACCAGTGTTTTAGTTAACGCCAGTGGATGAAACAGGCGTCCTTCCTGAGCTTCGAGCGCAAATATGGGTAAAAAGCTAACGGTTATGATTAACAGAGCAAAAAATAAGGGTCTGCCCATTTCTTTTGTGGATTCCAATATGATTTGCGATTTAAGGACCCCGCTCCCAGCTTCTTCCAACCGTTTATGAGCATTCTCCACCATAACAACGGATGCATCAATCATGGCTCCCATCGCTATCGCTATTCCACCCAACGACATGATATTACTGGATAACCCCATCCAATAAAAGCCGATAAACGCTATGAGTACTGCCAACGGTAAGGTGATGACTGCTACAAAAGCACTGCGGACATGTAATAAAAACAGTATACACAAGACTGCGATAATAGCGAGTTCCATCATGATTTTTTCAAGCAGGTTATCCACCGCATGGTGAATTAATTCGGATCGATCATAGGTTGGAATTACTTCAACCCCATCCGGCAGGGCATGTTGGTGATCAGTCAATGCAGCTTTTACACGATCGATCACATCCAGCACATTTTCCCCAAATCGAACAATCACAATGCCACCCACGACTTCTCCCTCACCATTCAAATCCACCATACCTCGACGAATTGCAGGTCCTATGGATACCTGTGCAACATCTTTCACATATATCGGAGCCCCATCTCGCTGGGTGATGGTGATATGCTCAATATCTTCCGTTGATTCAATCAATCCTTTCCCTCGGATCCAATATTCCCTCCCCGAAAGCTCCAGAATACGCCCACTGACATCGATATTACTTTTTCGAATAGCCATCGTTATCTGGGGGAGACTGATTCGATACCGATTCATCAGATCCGGTAGCAAAGCAACCTGATATTCTTTCACAAAGCCACCCACACTGGCAACATCTGCAACACCCGGTACCTGTTCCAACCAATACCGTATTTTCCAATCCTGTAATGAGCGCAATTCGCTGAGGGATACGTTGCCGGAACGATCTACGAGTGCATATTCAAATCCCCATCCAACACCACTGGCATCCGGACCAAGTATAGGAACAACTCCGTTAGGGAGATCAATCGTCTGAAGGTATTCCATAACTCGGTTTTTTGCCCAATAATAATCGGTTTGGTCATCTAAGATTACATATACAAAGGAACTACCAAACATCGAAACACCCCGTACTACCTTGCATCCAGGGACCGATAATAAACCACTGACTACCGGTTGGGTAATTTGATCTTCAATTTTAATCGGATCCTGTCCCTTCCATTCTGTGTAGACGATAATTTGGGGATCGGAGATATCCGGAATAGCGTCCAGCGGGGTGGAAAGAAGGCTTAGATAACCGAGCACTGCCAATCCCCCAACCCCAACACAAATAAGAAACGGATTCCGAATGGACCATTCAATTATTTTGTTTATAATCATACTTGTTACTCAATCTGTGAATTGGGATACATCCGAGATAATACCACGCAATTGGGTTTCTGAATCAAACAAAAACGTGGCTTGTGAAACCACCCGTTCACCTTCTTTAAGTCCATATATTACCTCCTGAAAGCCATCCATCGTTTCTCCCAATTGAACAAGCCGGGGTTCGTATACTTTTGATTCTATCTGCACAAATACAAGGAAATCTTTTCCAAGCGGAATGGCAGCATCGGATGGGATAACCAACGCCATATCGGATGTGGGGCTTGTGTGTTCCACATCTACATACATACCTGGTAACAGGATACGTTCTGTATTGTCCAAAACTGCACGAATGGGGATTGTACGAGAATTGGACTCCACCTTCGATCCCAAAAAATCAATCGTTCCCCTAAATTCCCGTTCTGGAAACGCCAGCGCATGAATCGAAACCACATCCCCCTGTTTAAATCGAGCAAAATCCCGCTCGTGTACATCCAGATACACCCACAGGGTTGATAAATCTGCGATGGATAACAACGCCGCTTCAGGTTGGATCCGGCTTCCTACATTCGCGGTACGGCTGATAATCAAGCCACTTACAGGAGAACGAATTGTTATCAATGGATCAATCGTGGGTTTCTGGATTAAGCGCTCGGGATGGGGGAATTCTAATAGGGTAAGATTCGTATGAGCCTTGTGATAGTGGTTTTCATGGATAGCTACATCATAATTGGAATTAAAAATCTGCCGTTGTGTTTCCGTTAGCTGGCTTTTTAACTGGTGGAGTTGCATCTGTAGAGTGGATAATTCCTGTTGGTATGTTCGTAGCTGTTGCGCATATCGCTGCATATCCAGCCGACGGGCTTCGGTTTCATTTTTCAACTGGATATAATCTTGTTCCAAGGAATGAAGCTGCTGGGCACCAACCATTTGTTCCCGTTGTACGCGAAGTAATTCCGCTTCCGAAACCAAATCCTGCTCAAACAGATGTTCCAGACGATCCCGATCGGCATGTAAGGTTTGATCAATCGCTTCTTGGTTTTTGATTTTCTGTCGGGCAAGTTGTGTTTGGTGTACCGTGTTTTCATATCGTGTTCGTGCTGCTTCTAACATCGCTTCTGCTTCGGCATACTTATCTTCGGTGAGGGCATACACCTTCCGGTTTTCCTTCACTTGTTGTTCCTGATGGGCAAAGGATTGCCGTAGTTGGCTTCGGTTGGCTTTTGAATTGGTAATCATTTGATAGGAATCAATAAAATCCTGCTGCTGTGCAGCCAGATCCATGCTTTCCAGTATAACAAGAGGGTCACCCTTCTGCACGGTATCTCCAACGGTGCGAAGCACCTGATGAATGATTCCATGATGTCGTACACTTATGGTGTAGTACCGATCTTGGTTAAAATCAAGGGTGCCAGATACGGTAAGCTGATTTTCCAGCATACGTTGCGTAACCGGTTCCACCTGTACTCCTGTAAACGATGGCAAATCTCGAAGTAAACGAAGATTCCGAAATGTAGGCGGGGTAGTAGCTTGCATGGTTTTACCAGAGGACGATGACACAACCGAATCAACCGATAAAGCGGGTGGCGTGTCGGCTTGAACCGTCTGGCACATGGAAAGTCCCCCACCTATCAAAAAAAGATAGAAGATTAAACCAATTATTAAACGACTAAATCTGCTATATAGACCTACCGAATTAGGTATACAACCCCATTTACCCGATTCGCTTGGATTGAACCCGCATTGGTTTATTCTTTCTAATAATTTAGTATGTGAATGGAAGATAGCGTCAACGATAAATCGGTATACTTCTTTCATGGTCAGCCTCCTTTAATACTTGAATCCATTTGCCAAACCACATCCTGTAAAACATGATCCAGTAATTGTTCTAAGCGATACTGCGCCTCATAAAATTGTTCCAGCTCGGTAAGATACTCCACTTGATAGGTGGTATCTTTTATTTGGGCTTCCAGTAAGGATAGGATAGAGATGGCATGGATCTCAAATTGGCTCTTGGTATATGTCAGATATAAATGGGACGTGGGAAGGATCTCCTGGAGATACAACGAGATCGTATCAGCCAGGGTGTGTAGTCTGCTTAGTAAAATCGTCACTTCCCCTTTTGCCTGATGCAATTGGCTTTCCAAAGTTGCCTGGGCTGCTTGCTGCATGAATTCAATTGCTTGCAGTTCCTTATCATATGTGTTAACAAAAGGAAGCGGAATAGCTACGCCCACCGTCCAAACCAGGCTATTCATATCGTATCGGATAACCCCATTCACATTCCATCCCGTATGCTTTTTTGAATGTACTTCCGCACGTTGAGCTGCGATTGCTGCCATGGAATAATACTGGAATTGAAGGGCTCCCTGATTGGATTTTAGAATGTCGATAAGCTTGGCTAATTCCCAGTTATAAACCCCCGTAGGATCGGGATGCGGATGTAGGGATTCCAACTGGAGTTCCATATCCATAGGAAGATAACAACGTATCTTGAGTTCGGTTTGCGCTTCAACAAGCGTGTGGTGGAGTTGAAGCAGCTCCCGTTTGGTTTCATGCAGGCGTATCTGGATAGGTAGTATATTTTGCTTTGGGATTGCCTGTAATTCTGCCTGATGTTTGGTTTGTTCCAATAATTCCTGGAGTGATCCTTCTAATTGAGCATGTTTGTTAATCTTTTCTTGTATAACCTGCACTCTAACATAATTATAACGAATCGCTGCAATCAGATCCGATTTAAACGCAGCAAGCCGAGCTTCAACCTGGTTAGCCTGGTAAGCTGCTTGCTGTTGTCGACTACGTATTCTTTGTGCGGGTTCTATAGGATGTTGATAACTCAATTGAACCGCAGGTAAAACCTCACCGGATTCAATCAATCGGGTTCCACCCGATAATCGCAAGATCGGATTGGCAGATTGTCCAATTTGCTGCTGTTGTAGGAGAGCAAGCTGAGCTTCATGGTGTCTTTTCAATGCAGCTAATGCTGGATTTTGTTCCAGGGCATAGTCAATCAACGTTTCCACCGCTACGGGCATATTAAACTGTACGTTGGACGTACTCAATGAATCTATTTCCTGGATCCCATGCTCATATTCCACTTGGGATCGAGATGCTTCTACGGTACCACCACAGGCAGTCAACATAACCATGCACACCCAAATTAGGATTTGTCCTATAATGAGAAAAAAAAATAATGGTTTCATAATCGTCCCACCCAATGCAACAAGACAGCGGAACGGGTGTCTGTATCGTCTCTGGTACCCTCACTTACGATGTTTTTGCTTGAAGTAGAATGCCAACTGTCTTGTTGCACCCAATTCTTTTGGTTTCGATTAGTTTGCTTTGGAACTTACGGAAAAGCCTTCCAAAATATGTTGATTTCCGTTTGCCTTAAACCGGGCTGTTACATTCCATGTGCATGCTTCTTCGAATGTAACCGATCCCAGAAAAGTTCCTGGTTCACCATCAACGGGTGTAACCTGTACCAAATCCGTATGCATCTCAGGCATAGCAGGAGGCATGGCTGGCATCATAAAATGGATCCCCAGCTCATCGATCGCTATTGGTTCACCCGTTTCATCGGTTAGTTGAACTTTAATAGGATTTGTCCCCTTTACTAAGGATCCCGTCGCGTTTTTTAGTGTAATGGTGTACCCATCAGCACTATACGATTTAATAGGGGTGTTCCCTGCCGAATCGGTTTGACAGCCTAGTAGCATGATTGTTCCTACCAAGAGGGTTATTATAAACACATATATTTTAATATTTACTCGCAACATAGATTTCTCCTTCTTTTGATTCAAATACTTGCCAACCGAGGTTGACCTATCCATGTTTAATTCATCATGTTAGTGATTTAGTATAAATAGTTGATTGTAAAGGAAAGGGCTAGAAATCAAGCGAGGAAAACCTGATAGTGCAGAAATGTCGGGATTTGTCTTACCCGTTGATTGATCGATAGTCCAAAGGATTCGATCCCTTTGTTTTTCGTATCATGTGTTAGAAGGGGGATCCGTTCTAATGTAAACAATGGCAGCGGAGCAAAATCCGATAACACATACGCTGATGCCAGAGCCGGTTCATCTAACTCCTGATGATATGGGCAGGATACCGGAACGGGAATGGGGGAGGATTGCTGACCATGACAGCAAAGACTCAGGTTCCCCTGCTTCTTTTCTTTCTCATGCTTGTGTACACAGCAATCGAGCTCTTCCGATGCATTGGCATCATCCGATCCACAGCATAGATATTCACACATCACCGGCTGTAAGAAAGCTTGGGTTAGGAATAAACTAAGTAGTAGAAGAATACCAACTCGCATCATCATATATAATATAACCCCTTTGTATGACAAACCAAACAATTTTTTAGGGATTAAAACGATTGGCCATTCACAACCAATAATCGCTGTTCGGTCATCTCTTCTATGGCATATCGAAGCCCCTCTCGTCCGAATCCGGACTGCTTGACTCCTCCATACGGCATCACATCTACCCGGAAGGTGGGAACATCCCCGATAATAACTCCTCCCACCTCGATTTCCTCCCATGCTTTCCAAATAAGTTGCATATCTTTGGTGAAGAGTCCCGCTTGCAATCCAAACCGGGAATCATTTACACCCGTAATGGCTTCTTCGATGGTGTGATACGGTATGAGTGTCACCAGCGGTCCAAATACTTCTTCCTGATTAACCTTCATGGTTGGTGTGGTATCTGTTAATATGGTTGGATAAATAATGCGTCCATCCCGTTGTCCACCTAAAATACAGCGGGCTCCTTGTTCAACTGCTTCATCTATCCATGCCATAACTCGATCTGCTTCACTATCATTAATCAGGGGACCAATCGTAACATGCTCATCTTCGGGATCACCAATCTGCAAATTTTTAACAGCGGGAATAAATGCATCCACAAATGAATCCCAAACGGAATCATGGACAAAAATCCGTTGGACTGAAATACAGACCTGTCCACTGTATCCAAATCCCCCCATTAGCAGTCGAGGAATGGCATAGGAAATATCACAATCATGGTGAATTACCGTAGCTGCATTTCCTCCCAGCTCCAATGTGATTTTTTTCCGTCCCGCCTTGGACTTCAAGTGCCATCCCACTTCTGGACTTCCTGTGAAAGTTAATTTCGCAATACGATCATCCGTAATAAGTGGGTGTGCCTTGCTGGAAGGAACAACTATAACATTGACAGCATCCTTTGGATATCCTGCTTCCAGAATTAACGACCCTAAATGCAGTGCCGTTAACGGGGTTTGGGAGGCGGGTTTAATAATAAACGAATTTCCGGCTGCTATAGCGGGTGCAATTTTGTGCGCAACCAAATTTAAAGGAAAATTAAATGGGCTGATGGCTGTAACCGGTCCAATTGGCATTCTCCGTGTCACACCCCAGCGTCCTTCGGTGGATTCCATCCAATCAAGAGGGAAGGATTCCCCGTTGATACGCTTGGCTTCTTCTGCAGCGGCAGTAAAGGTGAATTGGGCACGTTGAACTTCGGTCCGTGCTGCTTTTAGAGGTTTCCCCGCTTCGCGAGCAATCAATTGCGCAAGGAATGATTCATCCCGCTTGATAAGCTGGGCTACCTGGTTTAGAATCGCTGCTCGTTTGTGACTGGGTAACGTCTTTGTCTGTTCAAATCCTCGCACTGCTTTTTGAATCGCCTGTTCTATGAGATCAGCATCAGCCAGGTAGGTACTCCCTACTGGTTTATCCAGATAAGGGGTGTAAATTTTATGCTCGGTTGACGTGGTGGTGGGATTCCCACCAATAAGTAACGGGAACAGGTTCATAAGCAATCCTTTGATTGAAGACATCACCCTCATTCAAAATGATGGGCGATTATATCTTGGAAAGTTGGAAGCGCCATATATGCTTGAAATGCAGGTTCTTTAAGCAAATCGGACTCCAGATTAAATGTGGTAGGGGGTGCTGTGTCTAAAACTTGTTTGATTACGGAAAGAGCAAAGGCTTCATCCCCCTGAAGCCCATACCAGACAACTTCGTACAATCGTGTGTACATCCGTTCCCCATGCTTCTTCCCGCGTTGGAGATATTCCCAACTCTCTTCAAAGGCTCCCAGATAGGCATAGATTAACCCTATATTGCTATACATATACCCATCTCCATGCACATGTTGTTGAAGCCAGGATAGATAATAGTCCAATGCAAATTGGTCCTTTCCCATTCGATGATACGTCCACCCAATATTTACAGCAGCGGTAAGGTTGTCCGGATCCCGCATTAGAACTTGGTTATATGCTGCAAGCGCCATTTTATATTCATCCAACGCCAAATACACGTTTCCAATCTTTAAATAAGGGGACACGTTTCCTGGTTCCAAATCCTGTGCCTGATGGTAAAAATCCAAGGCTAACGAATATTCTTTGAGAAACTCATACGCCTGACCCAAATACAGCAATCCATCCAACCGTCGTTGTTCATCCTGTAAAAGCGATATAAAATACGGCATCGCCTCCGTTTCATTTCCTAATTGCAGCCAGGTTAATCCGATATAGGGATACACAAAGGTAGAACGCGGATGTCGTTCCTTCATTTGCTGCCAAATATCCAACGCTTGTTGAAAATCTCCTTGGATATACGCAAGATACCCTCGGTAGAAGTTTGTGCTGAAATCCGTGGGGGAAAATGCATGCCGTGTTTGCAGTATTGCTGCTGCTTGTTCGTAATACCCTTGTTCCAGATAGATAAGCATTACTTCAATGTAAAACTCGGGTTGATTGGGTTGGAGGATGATTCCGCGTTGTAATGCACGTATAGCCCGATCATATTCCCCTCGGGATTTATAAAAGGAAGCTTCAGCCTTAATCAAATCCGGTTCCATCGGATAACGATTGGTAGCTTGATCAATCACTTGCTGTGTAAGAGCTGAATCGTTTTTTTGCTGTGCCAGCTGAATGGCAGCCGTATATAAACCAGGATGATGAATTTCTTGCTCCCACGCTGCAAAAATGGTGGTTAATCCTATCTCCCAACGCTGCCAGGTGCAACACTGTTCTAAAAATCGCAAATATACAGAAATTTCATCCGGATGGGTTTCTATAAAAGAATGCAACGAGACAAAGGCACGATGCGATTCTCCTTGTGCGATCCATGTTTCTGCCTGTTCAATGCATGCAGCTGCTAGTGGGGAGGGTGTCAGTTCATCTGCGAATATAGGATTTGTGACTAGGAACCAAGGGATCAGTAAAAGAAATGGGAGTCGGATAGAATAACTACTCATGTTTGTGATTCGATCGTAGTTAGGATAGGTTTTAAATGTTCAAAGGCTTCTTCCGGGCTATTTACAAAGGTAAATAAATCCAGGTCGGAGGGTGAGATGGTACCAAATTCCACCAGCTTATCAAAGTTAATGACTTCCTTCCAGAATGCTTCTCCATAAATCAAAACCGGAATCCGTTTCGGCATCTTCCCTGTTTGGATAAGGGTTAGAATTTCAACTAATTCATCAATTGTACCAAATCCCCCAGGAAAGGCAATTAACGCAACCGATCGGTAGGAAAACCAAAACTTACGGGTGAAAAAGTAATGAAACTCAAAATTAAAATGATCGGGAATATACGGATTGGAACACTGCTCAAACGGCAGACTGATATTCAATCCAACCGATTCCGCACCCGCTTCACTGGCACCCCGATTGGCAGCTTCCATGATCCCTGGTCCCCCACCCGAGCAAATCACAAACCGTTTATCGTCAGGTAACGTAGTGGACCAATCCGCTAGCATATGTGCCAGTTGAGCAGCTTCATCATAATAGACTGCCATGTGTAGCTGGCTCTCCACCATTTTCAAGTTTTGAATATCTGATTCGGTAGGATTACTCTTGGTATCGATCTTGGCTTTGATTTCATCATAAACCGCTTGCATTTCCAACACAGGACGAATCCGTGCGGAACCAAAAAAAACAACCCACCGATTCAGGTGGTGCTTTTTCAGTCTTGCTTCCGGTTGAATAATCTCTGATAAAATCCGAACAGGACGGGCGGCTGGGCTATCCATAAAAATCGGATCTTTATAAGCTTTAGGCGGTTTGACTCGGTTTTGATCCATTCCATCCATGTAGGTATCTCTCTATAAACACAATCCAATATAAATCAATTTGATACAATATCCTAGCTAAATATAAAACTCATAAACCTACGATTCATCATCCCATACGTCCTCATCGCCATCTGTTACCTCGGGTTCCTCTGTATAAGCATCATCGTAGGGATCTTCATACTCATCATCGGTTGCATCGGCTGTTTCGCTGGTTGTTTCTGAAGAATCTTCCGGTATAGCCTCCGCATCGGGATCTTCATATCCTTCATCATAATCGTCATACGAATCATCTTCGTAAGCATCATCAGCGGATTCATAATCATACCGGTAGTCATCATCGGCTGCTGACTCGTCCTCCTCTGTTTCCCCTTCAGTTTCTTCATCTGAAACGATGGACCATTCACTGGTTTCATCTCTTTTCACTAAAACAATATGCTCTGCATCGTGGGCAATAGTTCCAAACCACACTTTGGCAAGCTGAGCACCGGTATAATAAACCCGTTCCTCATTTTCAGTATAAATAAATGTTCGAGGGGAAATCCAATGTACATAAAATTCCCCATCTGGATGGTTGAGTTTCTGCTTGGTATTAATCGTTTGTTCTGGTAAGGGTTTTAATTCGATTGTTTTCGGTTCCTGGGGTTCATCGGTTTCATCCTCACGGTAGGATCGCTCCTCATCCGAATCATCTATCGCAGTATTCGATGGCTCAGGAACCCCTTCGGATCCGTCTTTATTAATAGCGGCAAATGTTACGGTGTCACCTTCTGTTGTCTTCCAATCTCCCAAAACAGCGAAGGAACTAACATACATAATTATGTCACGGTACGCCCGAGAAGTATTCAATTTTGCATAATATAAATCTTCTAGTGCCTCGGATGTATCGGCTCCGTTTTCCACGAGGTAAACAAGCATGATTTTCGATTGGGCGTATTTGGCAGCCTGATTGAAGGGTGTCCATCCATTTTCGGCTTTCACATTCACATTGGCACCACTTTCAACCAATAATCGAACGGCGGTTAAATTTTCATTTTTCGTAAACAGATGAAATGGAGCAAGACCGTTTTCTGAACTAACATTGGGAGCGGCTCCATATTCTAGGAACAAACGCACCAACTCCGCAGAAGCATTGTTAATACCTAAGTAGTGTAAGGCACTAATTCCCCGCACCATCGTGATGTTGGGGTTGGCTCCATTTTCCAGTAATGTTTTTAGGCTTTCCAATTTCGGATTGTATTTCGCACAGTATAATAATGGTGTCATCCCGCTTCGGGTTTGAGCATTGATATCCGCTCCTTTGTCTACCAACAATTGGATGGCTTCGGGATCTGCTTTGTAGTTCGCCACATAATGGAGCGGAGTACGTCCGTAATCATCGGTGATGTTGACGTTATCGGTACTTAAAAAAGAACGAATGTGATTCGCATTCCCTGTTTTGCATGCATGAAATAGACTTTGATTTTCGGCAAGCTCTTGGGCGAGTACCGATGGTGGCAGGGATAAAAACATAAAAACAAGTAGGACGATTGGAACAATAAGGCTTGAATACAAATGACGGAATTGGGTCAAATACATAAGCGACTCCTTTTTAATCTTAGGGGATCGGGGAATCATCGATAAACCCATTTATTCCCTTACTTCTAGTACCTTGGGACAACTAAAATTATTCTATACTTCGACTCTGCTCCGTGTGCGGTCATTGAGCGGAGCCGAAATGAATCCTGTACTCATTACTCTCATAATTTGAAGTGTCCATTGCTACTAGTACAGTTTGAGTATAGCCAAAATCATCTCTATTGTCAAGCCCTATCCCCTTCAAGGGTGTGCGTATTTTATTTTTGGCATTTTCCGTTGGTGATACCACCGCATACCCTAACCCAAACACGCTACTCACGCAGGCATAAATCCACCTGTGAGGAAGGCGTGGCAAAAACAAATTTCGGACGATCCGGGGATAAATCAACAGCAGCCAGATTCATCTGGTTTTGCTAATTTTCAGCGTAAGGCTTTAGCCTTCGCGTATCAGCTGTTTTTTGCCCCAATTAAAATACACATCCACAAACTACCCTCATAGTTGACACCACTTTGGAATCTGTTTATTTTAATGCCACGTTTAAGATACGGTTGTTGAATACTATAAATCTGTCAGAAAAGAATAAGCAGACGAGGATCGGTTTTTGTTTTCATTCTTTGGATCTAATCAACGTCTTGGAGGAATTATGAAACTTCGTATTAGTCTTTTGTTTGGTGTTATCGTTGTCCTATCTAGCTTGCTTGTACCGTTACAAACGATGGCTCAAGTGGAAGAATATGATCTGCTTGGAGCTGCAAAACCGGTTTACTATACCGGTAGTATTGTATCCCTTGCGCTTGGTGGTGTGGAATTAGGTACAACCGTTGGGTTTTATTTTGCTGATAAAGCAATCTATGAGGAATATAATAATGCTTCCGATACCGAATCGATTGACGATCCCATTTCACGAATCGGTTTAATTGGAGGGATTACCGGAACCATCTTATTTGATTTCCTGCCCGGTATTGGGATGATCTTTGAATATAGAAATTTACAGCAGTTTCCTACCCATCCTGAATATTTTATGGACTTTCGATTTCCCTTTCTCTTGTTTGCGGGGTTAAGTTTAACCATTCGAGGAGGGATAAGCCTTGCTGCTAGCCTCATTGGCTATACAACCACAACTGCGATGATATCAAGTTTAAGAGCCGAATTGAGAGATAGCCCTGAGCCCGATATAGAACAATTATTGAATGAGTTAGAACGGCAACTGCATGTGAGTTTTGCAATATCCATGATTCTTTCAGCTGGGTACCTCGTCCCCGGAATATTCCTACTGAACCGCCGCTCCCATTTAAAACGCTATATGTTTGACGCACTCCGCGTTCAATTTAATATTGTTCCTATGTTTGATGGGGCTCAAGCCCAAGCTACCATTCGTTTTTAACTAACTCGAACGGTTGATAACTAACGAAAGGGACATGCATGACACATCGCTTATTAGTGCAAGACGCCATCCATTTTAATAATCCTGAACGAATCCCCCATTACCTTCCCGATAAACAAGAAAATGATCTCATTTGGTTATGGTTTCCATCACCTGAACCGCAACAGGATTGGCACCCCAAGGATGATTCGACCGACATTATGACCGATGCCTGGGGGACTCAATTCTACCGTGCTAAACATGGGACGTTGGGTCGTGGGGAAGTGTATCAACCCGCTATGCATTCCATCGAACACCAGGACACATATGAATTTCCCGATCTGCATCAACCCCGTTTTGTCGAGCCGGTTCGAACTCGAATCCAAGAAAACAATCGAGACGAAACCCCCAAATATTGTCTGGGAGTGCTTCCTTTTTCCTCATTAAATGAAGGAACCCATAATTTGGTGGGAATGCAAGCGATGATGATGGCATACTACCAGCATCCCAACGAACTCAAAGCATTTATTGCCCGGCTAGCAAGCAAACAACGAGAATCGATTCAGATTTGTGCAGATATTGGATGTGATGGGGTGATGGGGTATGATGATTGGGGGTTACAGTCGTCTTTGATGGTGAGTAAAGCGCTGATTTATGAATTCTTTATGCCCCATTACGAAGCCAATTGGCAATTTGCTCGCACATTGGGTTTGGATGTGTGGCTTCATTCATGTGGATATATACTGGATATCCTCCCCGATTTTCATCAGGCGGGTTTAACAGTGATTCAGCAGGATCAACAAGAAAATATGGGTTTGGAACGCTTGGCTGAAACAGTGGGAGGGAAACTATCCTTTTGGTGTCCAGTGGATATTCAAAACACAATGATTCATGGTACACTGGAACAAATCGATGTGTATTGTAAACGAATGATTCAAACACTGGGTAGCTTTTCTGGTGGATTTGTTAGCATGGCATATTCCACACCGGATGATATTAACCATACTCCAGAACGAATACAAGCAATGTGTAATGCTTTTCGAAAGTATGAGCGGTGCTTTCGGCAAGAGGAATGAATCACTTTGGTGTATAAATCCTATTACACAATCTGGTTGTTCCCTTCACATTTATAACAGTTACTCCAAACATCCTAACGAATGGAACATTACCATTTCGTTAATGAATGTATCCTCCATGTTTGATTGTCTTTGTCAAATCCAGCATTATTCAGTATATTTGATTTTATCAACACGTTGTGTTATATATGCAGACGATATTCCATGCATCATAAAGCGTAGATCTAACTACCATAGATAATCTGAAAGAAACAAGTGGAAAATCCTAAATTTAAGAGAATACCGTAGCCTATGTCACCATCTGAATCTTCGGGAGTAGATTCCCAACAAATGTATATGGAAACCAGCCGTGATATTGTATTGGAAGCACGGAACATTGGCAAATCTTTTGATGGGAAGACGTTATTAAACCAGCTGGATTTTCTTGTTGAGAAAGGGAAAACCACAACCTTAGTAGGTCCGGGGGGATCGGGAAAATCCGTTTTAATGAAAATCCTAGCACTTACAATCCCTCCTGATTCGGGAAAGGTCTTATATTTCAATACTGATGTTACCAAATTAAAAGCCAAAGAATTACAGCAAGTACGAGAACAGATGGGCTTTCTGTTCCAAAACTATGCGCTTTTTGATTCGTTGAATGTAGAGGACAATATATCGTTTTTTATGCGGAGAAAACGCGAGCATACCAAAGCGGAGATTAAAGAAAAAGTGGCGAATCTGCTTGAATTGGTTCGCTTACCGGGAATCGAGCACCTGCGTCCTGATCAGCTTTCGGGAGGTATGAAAAAACGAGTTGGCATGGCACGTGCCTTGATTCACCAACCTGAAATTCTCTTTCTGGATGAACCGGTGGCAGGTTTAGATCCTGTGACCTCCAAAGCCATCATAAAATTAATAAAAAACTTACAAGAGGTGTTCCATTGTACCACCATCATGGTTTCCAATGAATTAGCATGTACCTACGCGTTGTCGGATAATCTTGCCATTCTTTTTGGAGGAGCCATATATAAAATAGGACGCCTGGAAGAAATGCAACAGACAGATGATGCAGTCGTTCGTCAGTTTTTAGAGGGCAAGAAAGACGGTCCTATCAAATATTAAATTCTTGTCATTTGACCCAATTCATGTTAATATATCCTACAAGGAATCAGCTCCGCTCACTTGATGCGTATGGACTAGCCATTTTGCCGATCAAACTGGTTAGGTAGTTGCACCATAGCGTGTTAGATGAGAATTCCACTTGCATTTCCTAGGAAACCGTATATGGATTCATTCTGTATCGTGAGTTGAGTACATTGTAAGGAAATTGAGGGTACAACCGATGCACCATTCCAACACGAAAACCGTTACCTTTATGCTGAAAGTGCTGATTGCGTTTATTGGTATTCCCACGTTTGCTTTTCTTGTTGCACAAGCATTCAGTGCATTGTTTAATCCCCATGGATCACAAATTTTGGGAGAACGCATGTACGAAGGATTTTCCACACGGGGCTTTATCATTTTTGCAATAATCATCGTAGTTTCATCTTATATAACCTATCGAATCTTGCGCCCCCTTAAACGGTATTGCGATGGGACTGTTTCTCAATGGGATGAAAAAGCGTATTTGCAAGCCCGGCTTTCCAGTTTATGGATTCCGTATTTTGTTTTACTCCTCCATGGGGTGGCGTGGATTATCGGTCCTACTATTCTTTATGCGTCCCGTGGATTCCAGATTGAAGGCAGAAGTCCGTTTCTTGATGTTATTTTTAACAATTTTGCATTCGGAATGTGGGCAGCCGTAGCAACCCTCTTCGTGATTAATAATTTCTTGCTTCAACCCAAACTATTCTTGAATATGACCGATATCCGCAAATCCAATCGAGAGCGGGATTTGAGTTCCCAGTTTAAAGCATTTCTCATGCTTGGAGTAAGCGTCCTCCTTGCTTTTTCGTTATTTGGTCAGATCGGGTATTACTATACCATTCGAGGGTATGAAGGGGGAACGATGCCGACGT
>CAYPZJ010000040.1:0-20315 GCA_964414635.1 uncultured Spirochaetia bacterium | reverse complement strand
CGCATTGCTTCTCAGTTGGAAACCCAAAAAAGCGTACGGTATGAGGTTCCCTATATGAGCAGTGATGGGATCCGCTTAAACCCCGATAAAATCCCTACGAACCTGGGTAATTCCTTTACAACCCTAACGGATATGGTAACCGAAACAACCTATCTGGATGATGGAGTGGTAGAAGAAGGAAACCTAGAAGATCCATTCCTCTATCCTATTTATAAAGCCGATTATGCGGGGCTGACCATTTCCCCAATGGATGCCTTAGTATACAGCGCCAATTATTACAATTCATCACCGAGTGAGGCAAACAAAACGCTCGTTTTGCTTCCCTTAGGCTATTCTGATGTGTTTGCCATGCTTGGAAGTAATGTCGATACAGGAGGTGGGGGTGGAGGTTTTGATATGGGAAGTATTGGTTTCTCGGCTAACTTTACAGAAAGTAATCTCACCGATAATTTATTAGATGGACCTGCTTTTGGACTTCAATTACAAGAAGTGATTACCGCCATATCCAGTGAAGTGGATGGTACAATATTTGTATCTACTTTACCAAATCCCGTTGAAATCGGGGCGTTATGGGATAAAAATGATCTATTACACTATTTTCCTGACGATACCGATGCCGCTGCTTTGCTCGCGGATGGGGACCGTTTTACGATGTTAACCCGGCTAATCAACCAGCTATTCGGGATCCCATTTAACGAAACCACCTTAACCGATGAAAATGTGCTGTCCACATCCGAACAAACACTTTTGATTAATGCGGTGACGAGTTATAACGAACAAATCCGCAGCTTAAGCCAAACCCTGGGTTTCATTGTTGTAGATGTGGCTGCCGGTCTGGATCTTTCCCAGGCAACTCCAAGTATATCCGTTTCTGGAAGTGATATAACCAAGCGATGGGGATTCGGCGGTGGATTTACTGGGGATGGCATTACCTATTCCAATACGGTTAATGCAACCATCGCTAATTATTTTATTGAAGCGATTAACCAGGAATTAGGTATGAAAGCTCCCCTCATTGATATCGCGACTGTTTTTTCTACCGATCCCTATCAGGATTCCGATGGGGATGGATTTGCTCCTGGACGAAGTATTGGAATGGGTGAAGGGCAAGTGGATTTTATATCTGCGTTCATCTTCGATTCCGACGACTCCGACCCCGAGGTTCATCCTGATTTGAGTTCGCTAACCCTTTTTGGAGGGGGCGGCGGTTTTTAAAGTATACTCCATATTCACAAATTCTTTTATTAGCAAAAATAATGCCTAAAGTCCCCCCGCTGTATCTGCGATACTCATAACAGATAACAACTATGTCCCTCCCAAAGATAGTTGTTAGATGTTAGTCCTCGAACAATTAAGAAGGTAGCCATACATCCAGCTACCTTCTCTTTTTTTTTGTTTTTTTTTATTTTCCAACCGGATCCACGTGAATAATCTGATCTGAAAACAAAAGAACGATGGGTAGGCTTTTTGATAAGGAACGACTCGTTAGGAATTCCCCCGGTACTGGGTCATCCCCCGCCACGCCCCTAATTCTACAACACGACCGTTCCAAACCGCAGTGATTCGCACCCGGGTAAAATCATCAAAATTCCCTTGTAAGCGTAAAGTAAACGATTCATGAGGGTGTAAAAGATAGTCTTCGGAGTAATCATAATCCACATGGATGGCGATGGATCGCAAAAAAGCCGATTCCCCTTTTACAACAATTTCGTCGGCAGTAACCTGAACTTCCGTAAAGGTAATCAGATGTCGTTTCCATAGAGTAAAAACCCGATAATGAAGTGCATCTTCTTCACATACACAAATCCCTACGGCTGTATAACTTGGATCAGAGAATACTGGGCGGAGTTTCTCATCTGCTTCCATCGCTTGCCATAACGTGTCAAAATTTATCGCCGTATGATCTAAATTCAGATATTGAATACCGGGACGTTCGAGGTTTCGTATCTTCCGATTGTATAAAATCAAAGACCCCGAACAGACTTCAGCACATTGGGCAGTTAAGTGTTCTGATAACGATAATGGGGGGATATTCGAAGCGGATCGTGTCTGATTTACTTGATCTAAAATAAAGGCTGCTACTTCGGTAGGTTCCATAGACCCGGTATGGTGATTGGTGGATCTGAATTCCCTGGGATCGGTAAGGGGAGAAGTTGATGTTTCCTGTTCTGTAATCGCTACCTGAATGGGGATGGTGAGACTAGAAAGCTCCCGCTGATTCACCTCAGCCATAATTCGGATTTCATACCGTCCCGATTGGTCAAATTGGAGCGTGGTTTTGTAGCGTCCCTCATCAAATTCATAGGGCACATCTTCCATTGCACCCGAGGGGGTAATTAAAAGTACCTGCGGTGGGAATTGAGATACTACCAAACTTTCAGTAAAATCACGGAATAGATGGTCATAGGGATCAGCACGAGCTGCGGATGTTCGGGTTTGCTGGATAAGTTGATGGTTGATCTTCCAATGAAACACATACGTCGGTTCTTCGATCACATCAGGGAATAATTCCGTTTCAATATACCTGGTCTGTAACAATAGTAGTACTTTCGCAAATTGCCCTCGATAACCCGGTACTGAACCCCAATGAATAGCTATCCCTATATGCGTAGATTCAACGGATCCCAAAACAATTTCCTCAAAATCTGCTCGCTGAAATAATGCTGAGATGTTTTCCGTTGCACTAATATATGGCTTCGTCGCATATAATAGATCGAGCGCTTGTGTCGATCGTTCCGCTTCCTGGTAGCTTAACCGACCTTGACGTTCTACCATATCGAGAACCTGAGATGCATGATGACACAATGTATTATCCAGTATATAAGTTCCGTATCCTCGTTGTATTCGGGTCTCATTTATGCGTTTCGCAAACTGAATAACGGGGGCTGCGAGATCTTCTGTTTCTGCTTGAGAGGAACTCCGGTCAGAAGGATCCGCGTATAGAACAAAAGAAAGCCCTAGAACACTGATAATTAAGAACAACAGGAATCTGTATTTCATCATTTGAAGATGGGTTTTCATATCCATACAAAACACCCCATCCATCGGTTTCGATCGCTATATATATTCAAAATTATCAGATTTATCTTCAATCATATCCTTAAATGGTACAGCTGAGTGCAGATTCCAGAAATGAAAAGGGGACAAACTTATGATTTCTCAGTATATCATGATTGGAAGAACTATTACACTTCGGTTGTATAAAGCTAAATCATCAGGAAAGGTGTATATAAACAAACAAGTAGGCTAAGTATACATCACGATGGGCACGTAAACTTGGCTTATAGTGCCATTTCTCCATTAAATCGTACATATAGAATGCGCTTGCCTGGGATGTCAAGATTCGTATGAATACGTATAATCCCTTGGAATAGATAATCTGTGATTGGAATTTCCTGATCCTGTGCCTGGATGCGTTCTCGTTCTGCTCGTCGTTTCAACAACTCCGTATCCAACGTTGCGAGCACCTTCCATGTTCTTTCCTGCTGATTGATTGTAAATGAAACATAATCGGCTACGGCTTCTACCTTTTCGATTTGGAATTGTTCGGTACGTTGGGGAGCAAGGGTGACTGTAATCTCAAATTGTTGGGATTCATTCGGGTTAATCCTACCTAATGGAATATAACGGGGTTCCACCGTTACAATAGGTCGTACTTCGCCTTCCATCCGCAGGTTAATTTGTTCATAACCATCCAGGTTGGTGCGTATATTAATCGCTTTGGAAATCCTTCCCTCTCGATTTAAGGTATTCAACGAGGCTTTAATGCTCGTAACTTCCCCTTCCCCAATCCGAGTATTACTCACAATGGTTGCAGTACAGCCACACGAAGGCATAACCGATAAAATTTGAACCGTTTCACCAGACTGGTTCCGTACTTGGAATTCATGTTCGACAATCGTACCTTCCCAGACATCCCCAAACTGATATACCGGAATAAACTGCAATTTATCTGTACTTGAATCGCTACCCAAATTCGAGGCACGATCTGGGTCACCTGATTCCGTATGATAGATTCTCCCATCACTCCCAATTCGAATATTATCAAGCGCTACGGTCAAACCAGGCATCAGGGTAAGTAAAAAAAGAAGTATAAGTCCTAATCTAAAAATATTCATAACAACCTCCTGCATATGGCGAATTTGTTGAAACCATCAACTCATCCCACCATTTCTTCAACAATATAATAATATTTTTGTAGTCTGGGCATGGTATTGGTGATTTTATTCTTAACACTAAATTGGTGTGCGTAACAGTAATATATATTGAGGTTAACGGAGCTTCACCAATCGGTATTTCTTCTAGATGCGGATCTTGTTGTATCTTATCAAACAGTCAGAATTTTATTCTTTTGCTTTCTTCAAGTTGGTATGGTAGTTTTCAAGTAGACGCTTCTGCACTGAATGAAAACCGAATCCATGTGTTACTATTTCATGATGAAGTATCTTGTACACTTGCTTTAAGGGTGCTAAATAGTCGCTGCATTATTTCACCATCGGGATGGGTGATTCGCAAGGTATTTGCTGATGCGTTATACAAAATCTGAAAATTGTTTTCTTCCAAAGTATGAGTCAAATCGATGGAATCGGGATGTTGAATGAAATCGAATTGTTGTTCGTATACCGCATAGGAAGCAAATGACAATTGTTCAAAACTCATATTGTAAATCTGAAGAAAACGATCCATGGCTTTCGTACGCTGATCGTTACTTTCAATCTTCTTGATTAGATTGTACTTTGCCTTTAACAGCTTGGCTTTTTTATACCCTAATTTAAGCAACCCGGTTTCATCCATCACCTGTGCGTTTTCCACCTGCATTTTAACAATACCGATATAATCACTAATAGTTGACTGATGTAACTTTGGTTGAATACGATACTCTACAAATTGCTTCCAAGTACGGCACAGCCGATCTGCTTTATACAATCGGAATTCTTTTATCTCTGCTAATGCTTTTCCCAAACGGAAAAAATTATGTTGGATTGTTTCCAACGCCGTTTGAATTAAGGCTTGACGCTCTATCAACAGTTGTTCCCGCTGTTCTAGTGTAAGGTGGACGGATTTACTCTGTGAAATATCAAGCGGAGTGAGCTGTGCAATACTGGTTTCTAAATCCGGATTCAACTCCATCGGTTCTCCTATCGAATATTAAACTGGTTTTCTGGGGACGCATCCACTTCATCCCATGTTACATCAACATGGTGCACCTTTCCAAAACGCGGTCCCTCTTCAATCTTTGTCAGAAATTTGTGTAGTGCTGGTTCCTCTCCATATGCTTCCAAACAAACCGATCCATCCATTTCATTACGTACCCATCCTGTAAGATGAAGATCCATCGCTAAGGTTTGAGTAAAATACCGAAACCCGACACCTTGCACCCTTCCATACACCGTTGCCTTGAGTCGTTTCATGAACCACCTCATATCCATTATCTATGCATTCAAATGTGCTTGAATTATGTGTGGGATTTCCTGCTGAGCACCGGACCACTTATCAGGCGCTTTGATTCCTGCCAATGCCAGATGGGGTTTTCCACCTCCCCCACCCTCACATAGCTGGGCAACATCTTTGACTATTTTGCCAGCAAACAACTTTCGCTGTTTGATTAAATCATCGGTAACAACACAAATAATTTGGTGTTTTTCACCGATAGGACTATAAAACACTGCCACACCCGATTTCAATTTATCCCGTGCTTCATCCCCTAACGATCGCAGCTCATCGGTGGATGTGGCTGCTACCGTCCCATAGGCAACCTTAAACCCATCCACGGTTTGTGCTTGAGCCAACAACTCATCCAAACTAGCTTTGGCATTTGCAAAACTAGCCTGTTGTACCACTTTCTGCAATTCTTTTTGTTCCTCAAGCAAGGTTTGTATCTTTTTTGTTACTTCAAATGGTTGCGTAACATGTAAGATCTGCTGAAGATCCAAAACTACTTGTTCCTGTTCATTAATCCAATCATATGCTTCCATCCCTGTTATTGCTTCAATTCGCCGTATACCCGATGCACTGCTGGATTCTGCGAGTATTTTAAAATACCCCAACGCTCCGGCTGAATTGACATGGGTTCCACCGCATAATTCTTTGGAATATCCGTCAACTTCAACCACCCGAACCACATCCCCATACTTCTCGCCGAATAACGCAATCACTCCTTCCTGCTTCACCTCCGAAAATGGACGATCATACCATTTCACAGAACGATTTTCAAGTATTGTGCGATTTACCAGCGTTTCAATGGCATACAATTCTTCAGAAGTCACTTTTTCAAAATGGTTAAAATCAAAACGTAAGCGTTTGGGATCTACTAAACTTCCCTGTTGAGTTACATGATCCCCTAATTTCTTTTTCAACGCAGTATGTAACAAATGAGTAGCGGTATGATTACGAGCAGTAGCACTTCGCTTTATGGGATCAACGGCTAACACTATCTTTTCACCGGTTTCCAATATTTCGGGAGGAATTCGATTCGCACACCGATGAATGATCGATCCATGTGCCAGCTGGGTGTCAACCACTTCAAAAACTTGATTCTGAATGGTTATTGTTCCCACATCGCCAATCTGCCCTCCCGATTCTCCATAGAACGGGGTTTCTTTCGTTACAAGGTGTGTCGAATTTTCATCGATGCTATATTTTACTAGCTTTGTTTCACACGTCAAACAATCATATCCGACGAATTGGGATGGAATATCTTCTGCCACCACCGTCCAATCTATTGTACTGACATTGGTTTTAAAGCTGCTGGCAGATCGCGCGCGATTCCGTTGTTCGTTCATCAGACGTTCAAAAGCTTCCATATCCACTTGGAATCCTTGCTCGCGAGCCATTAACGTGGTTAAATCCAACGGGAATCCAAACGTATCATACAATTTGAAAGCCTCTTCACCCGGGAAAACCTGTATCCCCTTTTTCTTAAGCGTTCCAATTAGTTCCTCAAAACGCTCCGATCCCTGTCCCAAGGTTTTTCCAAAATTTTCTTCTTCCTGTTGAATGGTACGTTCGACAAGGGTTTGATGCTCTAATAGTTCGGGATAATGCCCCCCCATTTGATTGCAAAGGGGCTTCACCATAGAGTGAAGTAAGGGTTCATATCGTTCCAGCTTGGTTGCATACCGAATGGCACGTCGTAAAATCCGTCGGATCACATATCCTCGCCCTTCGTTGGAGGGAAGTGCTCCATCTGCTATACAAAAAGCCGCTGCACGAAGATGATCCGCTATCACACGCATCGGAACTTGGTTTTGTACATCCTTATAGGATTTATTCGTTTGTTCTTCTATAAAATGGATGATATCCTGGAATATATCCGTATCATAATTCGATTGTTTATTCTGCAATATGGAAACAATCCGTTCAAACCCCATTCCCGTGTCAATATGTTTTTTGGGAAGGGGTTGAAGGGAGCGATCAGCTTGTCGATCGTACTGAATAAATACAAGATTCCATATCTCAATAAAGCGACGACACCCGTCCACATTCACACCACTTGGTATCCCCGGTTGATCCAGCTCCGCTCCCAAATCAAAGTGTATTTCAGAACAAGGACCACATGGACCAACCTCTCCCATTTCCCAAAAATTGTCCTTTTCATCAAAACGAAGGATATGATCACTTGGTAACGATGTTATCTTTTTCCATAAGCCTTCCGCTTCGTCATCATCTTTGTAAACTGTTGCATACAATCGATCGGGAGGTAACGCCCATTCTTTTATTAGTAAATTCCATGCCCATTCAATCGCTTCTGCTTTGTAGTAATCCCCAAAAGACCAATTCCCCAACATCTCAAAAAAGGTGTGGTGACTTGTATCCAACCCTACTTCCTCCAAATCGTTGTGCTTACCACTTACACGCATACATTTTTGGGAATTGGCTACACGTACGTGTGCAGGTTGTTCTTGCTCCAAAAAAATACTTTTAAACTGATTCATCCCCGCATTGGTAAACATCAACGTCGGGTCGTGGTATGCGATCACCGGTAACGAGGGAACAAATTGATGGTCAAGTTTTTTAAAATAGTCGAGAAAACTTGATCGGATTGTATTGGACTTCGTCATGTAGCATTCTCTTATGGTATTTTCAAAGATTCAGTCACCTTCATAACATTCCCTTTACCATTCAATTGGTACAAGGATAGGTTCCTGTTGAGGTGAATATATTAAAATAACGCACCGGTTTCAACAATGAACCAGGGAAGTATCCCTACACCCTGAATAAGGGTCACATCACATTTGCTCGTTGCAGATCGGTATGGTATTAGGACGTTGTGATTCAATGGAATAAACAGTAATTTAATACGGTTCTATTGATGTTCTATAAAAACTTGTTTACTATTACATTTACCTCAAAGAGGAGGGAATCCGTGAACCTGGCTATTGAAAAGTATTTTTTCTCATGGAAAATCTATGTACATTATCTGATTATTGCCGCGTTGTCTATACTGCTATGTCAAAATATCTATTACCATCTATTTACTGCCCAATTTCATAACAGCCAAAAACAGATCCTTCTATCTGAAACAAATGTAATCCAAGGAATGATCCAATCCCATTGGGACCAAGATGATAACGCGTTAGATTTTTTGAACTATTATTTAACTCAAAAAGGGTTATATGCAGCATGCTACGATATACATGGAAACATCCAATGGTCAGAGGGGGAACGAAAGTCGTTTGCTTTTCTTTCGAAGGTGATGCAGCGTTTTTTAACCAACCCAAAGCTAATTGAACGGGAAGACAACTACTACGATAGTCACACCAATAATACCCACGTGGAATTATCTTTTATCCGAACACTAGAACCATACCTTACACCATACCACATGATAAGTATTCATAAAATAATGCCTACCTCTGCGATCTACCCGGGGGGATATTTACTTACCGTGCTCTTTTTATCCATCGGTATATTCATTGCAACATTGGTTATGGCTTTCATTACATCTATGAGCACCAATCGTCCCATTCATATTATTCATCGAGCATGTCAACAATACTCAAAGGGGAATTTGGACGTTCGGATTCCCATTTACTCAAAAGATGTTTTTGGCTTTTTGGCACAAACATTAGAACAGATGGCTCGAGATTTGAAAGCATTAATCCATGAATCCGAACGCAAACAAAATGAGCTTTTGATGGTGATTGAAAATATGCGTGAAGGATTGATTGCATTGGATATGGCGCATAACATCCTTTTACTGAATACGGCTGCCAAAGAAATTCTGGATATTCATCGTTCCCAAGCTGCCGAGGGCCGCATGTTTCAAGAAGTGGTACGGAACATTGAGTTAAACCGGCTAATTGATGATGTAACCAACCAGGAAAATGATGTGCTGATAGAACGAAATATCTTTCAAGCTGAACGGCGCATAAAATTTTATGCCCGTTCCATCGTCGATGAAAAGGGGGAACCCTTTGGTATTGTAATCATTTTTATGGATGTAACCCGGCAACATCAACTGGAAAAGATGCGTAAAAACTTTGTCGCAAACGTTTCCCATGAGTTGAAAACACCTTTAACAAGTATGATTGGTATGATTGAAACCATGCAAGATGGAGTTGAACCGGATATTCAGGAAAAGTTCCTCAAACGCTTAGGTCAAAATGCAAAACGCTTACATAATATAATAGAAGATATTCTATTTCTTTCCCGCTTAGAAAGTGGGGAAGTAACTTTTGAGGCAGAACTGGTTCGATTACGATCGCTGGTGGATCAAGTATTACACCAGACTGAAAAACCGGCTGAAGCAAAAAATATAGTGATTACGACCAACAACGTTGACCCCGAACTGTATCTGGAAGGGAATCCACGGCTTTTAGAACATGCTGTATTAAATTTGCTCGATAATGCGATCAAATACAGTCCTGAAGGATCTCGTATCTCAGTAGAATGTGGGATAAATAAACAAGGAACTATTTATCTATCCATAAGTGATCAAGGGATGGGAATTCCCGAAAAACATCTGGAACGGATTTTTGAACGCTTTTACCGAGTGGATAAGGGGCGATCTCGTGATTTGGGAGGAACCGGACTGGGATTATCTATTGTTAAGCATATTATGAACTTTCATAAAGCGAAAATTGAGGTGGTCAGCAAACTAAACGAAGGAAGCACATTCACCCTGACATTTCCCAACTCATTAACAACTACAACATAAACCAATACAACATCCATTCAACGTCTTTTTTTATTTACTTGGTGTTCCCGGAAGCGTGATCCCACACCTGTAAACTTCCAACTGAAACTAAAATCGATACCAACTATCCCAAATCGTTTTCCCGTTTCCGAAGATTCGATCGCATATGTCCAAGGAACAATACTCCGGTGATGGTCATAAAGGAGATCATAAATCGTCCATGTTATATTAAAACTAAAGCGTTTAGTACTAATACATTCTACCCCAAAAAGGGGATTTAGATGAATCGGAATGGTACGATATGCTTCAGGATAAAAAAGGACCCCTAGATTCACTCCGATATAAGGATTAAACCATCTAACCCGATACCCACCAATGAATGTTACCGTCGGTTCCACTGAAAAACCATCCTTGAAATTGGTGATGATCGTAAGTTGAGCATGCCCCCCCACGCTCCATCCTTGAAGTGGAGAATCCATCTGTTTCTTAATTCCAGGTTGAATAGGAAACCACGAGATCCCGCCTTCCATTGTAACTAATTTAGGTACAAAATTGAATAACATACTATAATTAAGATGCACATCCACCGTAGGTGAAATACCATATTTCCCACCTATTGCAAGATTGGGTATAAAAAGCGGTAGTGGAATGATTGAAAATAATGGACCACCCAAGGTCGTATAGATAACCAAATTATCATCACCTACACTTCGTGCAGGATGCGACATTCCGCATCCATAACAAAGAATGCCTACGATAACTAAAAAAGTTATCATAAAACAAGTGATTCGAAGGGAGCAACCTCGTAGAGCAACCTGGATAGATTCAATCATGAATCTCATCCGGATTCTCCCCTCTGTTCTAGGGCGAATAAAATAAAGTCAATAACGGTGGATGTAAATTCAGGTAAAGTATTCAGATTCCCATGGGTTCCTTGTTCAATCCACTCCTCAGAGGGTGTATCGGGTGTCCCTATGATTGGAAAATAATTCGGATGATCTTTAAGCACCTTGTAATAATTCATAGCAACCCGATCCACCGATAGCAATTCATCCTGGGCACCATGCAAATGCAGTATAGGGCAAACAGCATCCTTTAACCAGGTGGGACCATCCCACATCTCAAGATTGGTTACATATCCAACAGGCAGATTCGTTCCAGTACTCACATCAAATAAAGTTTGTGCGGAATCAAGACCAGCATCAAGAATGATGGCAAGTAGGATATCACGATAGGGTGCTTTCCCCGCTGCCCATGTACTTGGAATCGCTCCCATGGAATGTCCGTATAATATAAGCCGCTCCGCGTCCACTTCCGGTTTCGCATCCAAGTAACGAAGAACCGTTTCCATATCTTCCAATACATGTTCTCCGGTAGCATTTCCCTTCGATAATCCATACCCTCGGTAATCCCAAAAAAACACTCGAATACCCCATTTCCAGAATTTCTCCGCCATGTGCCAGTACCACCCAATGTTCCCAGCATTGCCATGCTGGTATATAAGTGTTAGGGATCGATTAGCGAGGGGACAGGTTGTTAATGGGCAGTCGGGTAATGGATCGAGTAGGATCCCATGAATATACGAATCATGCTCATTAAGTTCTGCAACTGGAATTTGCTCCCCGGTTTTAGGTACCAGAAAAACATCACGCTCGATTAATGCTTCCCCATTGGTGTATGGCAAGGGTGGTTGGGGGTCCATAAATGAATAGGCATCAAGGGAATCGACCGGAACCGCTGCTAAAATAAGCCCATCTAATTCGGTACACGCTTCAGAGAACAGAACCAGCAGTATGGAAATAAGTGGGAGAAGAAAAGACCATGGATATTTATTCATATCATCATGCCTATACAGAATTCAACCAATAGAGAATATATCACACCTACGCATAATCTCCATCATAATTTCGCCCACGGAAAAGTGGATCCGCCCCTATTGTGCCTACAAGGCTTTGCAGATACCGTTCGGATTTTACATATTCCAAATGAAGGGAGGCATTTTCACATTTTTCCTCCAATCGAAGCTCCTCCACAATCGGTTGGTTTATTGGTTGGCTCTTAAACTCTTTAATATACGCAATCTGTGTTTCCCAAATTCGTGTATCCCGTTTTTGGCGAATGCTCAGGCGTTCCCAATACCATTCACTATTCAATAAATAATCTCTAGAAAATAGAGACCGAATTTCAGGATCCGAAACGGTTTTTCCCTCATACGTACCATATGCCATAATATGTAGTAGCGCCTTCAAAGGGGGAATCGCAAACTCAATACTCCCATCTTCAAAATATTGGAGTGCAACACGCTTCTGCGCTTCAACAATATTATTAACCCCATCTACATACGCTTCCATATCCTGGAGTTCGGGTTTGAGCATTTCATCGGTGAAGACAGCGGACGGTTCGTCAAATACTTTTCCAAATTGTCTAAATAGAAAACTTCGGGTGATTCGATAACCGAGTCGACTGGCAAGAACGGTTTGTCCCTCGTATTCGAAATCCTCCAGTTTCTCCAATGACCCATCAGCAATCATCTGAGAAACATCACGCTCAAAATCACGCATCCGAGACCACAATTCGGGAATTAAAATGCTAATATCATGATCAAATCGATTATGCTTCCCTACATGCCCCGCAGCAGAACTAAATCCATTATACCCTGTTAAAATATAGGATACCAAGGCATTGTTTAGATCAGAAGTTGGTACCAACATATTAAACGGTCCTTTGGTAAGAGCACCTTCGGAACCAGCTCCTGTTGTAGAAGGTGATTTGCCTGTTAAACTGCATACAAAATCCATAAACAATTCAGGTAGTTCTTGGTAATGAATTGGATTATAGACGCTCAAAGCACGGATCTTTTTTTCTTTATTGGGAGGATTATTTCGTCTTCCAGGAAGAACCGCATTCACCGGATTATATACCGGTTTATATGGGGGAACCTTCCGCTTCAACCGTACGCCCATATCTGCCACATAGTACTCCAAGGGTTCCACAAAATCCGGGCGTAACTGAAGATAGCGTGGGTTTTTACTACGCGAACCGTCCTCGATGATACGGGTATGCGATGGAGAGATGAAGTAGGAACCTGTTTCGCCATCGGCTCCTTGTCGGATTATATTTTTTATAGGTTCGGTATATTCTTCAAACCCAATCGCATCATGAATGAGATCCCAGCCGTCTTCGGGTGTAAGGGGTTGGTAATTGGTGGTAAACGTGTTTTTTCGTGCCAGATCTGCTTCTGCTTGTTTATCATAACCCCGGTGAATCGCTTCATCTGGTCGTTGGAAGAATCGGTATTCACAATTGATCACAAGCTTTACACTCTCATTTTTATATTCTGGATTTAAATGCTCCAATTTCGAGGCTGGGAGAGTGATAGTAGCTGAAATATCATCCTCGGTTTGAATTTTCGCAGCAGGAATGAAATCTGTCCGTACTTTATGTACATACCACGAACTATCAGTATGGAATCCAACCCGCAGATATCCTGCCATAATTTTTCGGTTTTTGTATAATACCGAATTCCCCTGCCTTCCATTAATGATATCTACACTAAAGAATTGACGCCAATTATTGCCCCATTCTGCTCTATAAAAACGTTTGATAAATAAAACCAAGGCTTTTACATGATTCGGGATCGAAGCGAGAAAATCAAGGTACTCATCGGTATGATCAGCATGGGGGGTCAGTAGTTTTATTGCTGAGCCCAGCGTCCGTTCCTCACTTAAAAAGGGACGGGAAGGTCTGGATCTGTCTGGATCGCTTTTCCACCGTCTTCGATAATCATAATGGATGATTTCATCTGCTAATTTACAATCGTTTTCAAAATCATTTACATACAGAAAACCATAAATAATCGCATTTTGTAAGGATTTGGATATTTCTGATTTCCCTCCCCCCGAAACTGTGCAGGGTTTGTGACAAAACATCCCTTCTGCTTCTGTTCCAATAAGGCGCCAAGCAGGGGTCGCAGGATGTTTTTGCATGTGGACTTTATACCCTGTAGGATAAATATAATAATGATTCGGGAGTAATTTAATGGCATGTTCTTTCCCTGCGTACTTCCATTTGATACTTGTCTTGTATAAATTGATTTCCGCATTTTCAGGGATGTAAATCACCTGGGGATTTTGTTTATCAATCCCATAATTTTCTTCTTTTACATCCATGATCTTCCCGTACATATTTTTCACTTCCTCAAAGCAATGATCCCGATCCATTACAATTTCCTGAGGACTGAAAAATTCCCCCAAACTCTGCCGTGGATAAGCGATCGTCCCTCCTGCATGCTCTTCTTCGCATATTCCATATAAATTGGCAGCATAGCTCAGCTGTGTTTTCACTTCTTTTTTAGAATACCCAAAATAATTATCTGCAATCAGCGTAATACACACACCATCCGCATCTCTACAAGTACATTTAAAAGGGACACCATCATTGTATAATTCATCCTCATCCTCATAACACATCCCATCTCGCTTTTCCCGTTCCGTCGCCTGATCTATTGGTGGGAGTCCCACATCGCGTTTTTTCAATTGGGTTAAATGCGGTGCAATAATAATACAACCTGTATGCCCTGTCCAATGCTCGGTGTCTAAACCCGCATCATTCAGTGGAAGCGTTGGATCGCCCGCATTACCAAAAATGGATTCAACAAAGTCTAACAGGCAAACCAAACTCCCCGGTGTGAAAAATCGGATTTCCATGGTTTTCTCATGCATCACACCGGGGACTTCCGGTGAAACAATGGGACGCAATAAAAGGGAGGCAAATAATTTGGCTTGCTCTCGTTGGGTGGAAGTAAAAGGAAGGATTTTCAGTTCATCGGGTGGATTTACTGCTGCATGGAACAAATGTGCAAAGGTTATCCGAGGCACTTCCTTTTTATCCACCGGTGTGGGTAAGCCATCGGCTACAATGTGAAACGTACCTTTTGTAGTACGCCGATCATGTAATGGGTTGTGCAAAATCCCTTGTTGTATTCGATAGGAGCTGATATATTTATTTTTAAACTCGTTACAATCCGGTGGAAGACTGATTTCTCGAGCTAAGCCATACTGATCCAAAATTAGCGTTTTGTTCGGTACGTTTAATTCCCCTTCATACCCACATCCTTTTAGGTAGCGGTTTAGAAAGGTATTGATTCGCTGATCAGCAGGACACGCATATCCAGTAAGCAAACGGGATTTTTCCTGATAATCCAGAATAATATTTTCGGTGAGATTAATAAATTCCCAATCGGATAAATATTGTCCGATGGTACGATCTTCCATGGAACGACCGTTTTGAGGATCACTCATCCCATTTGGTTTATTCTGTACAGAAGCGTTTTCGGTACGGGTACCAGCCGGACCTTCATAAAATGGGAAACCCATAGCAGCAAGTTTTAAGTTTATATATCGGATTAAATCTCGACTTTCCATTTTTCGATTATAATCTTTATAATTGGTACCAATTGATTTACTAACATCCATCTTGTTTTCCTTTTATATTATTAATCTAAGACGCCTTTGAGATTATGTAATAAGCCTGCCAAAGGAGCGCTTTTTTTCCTGTCCTTCGAGCAACCCTTGAGCGTCATTGATAGTTCCTAGCGGTGGGATTCCTCTATACCACCACGAATAAGGTAATAAAAATGTAAAAGAATCAAGCTAAGTTCTTTTAAGAATGAATGAATTAGGAGTATGATAAGATGGGAGTGGCTTGATTGGGTATTCATCGCTGGTTACATATCCTTTCTCATGCTCACCTCGCTACTGGGTGAAGCGGGAAATCGATCAGGAACAATAATCCCCTCGCTTGTTTTTCCGTTGATGCGTACATTCAATGGATTATCCAACTTAATCCGGCGTATGTATGTATACTCCTCATGAACGGGTTGTTTATAAATCCAATCCCAATTTATGTAATCATCTTTGGAGTTATAAGGAACGGTCAAATATCCCATTCCAGTAGTTGTTACATTCACAAAGAAATGCATCCCTTGGGAAGGATCAATCCGGAAATCCTCTAATCCCGTTTCCACAATCACCCGAGCAAAATGTATATCATTCCAATCCACAGGAATCCCCAAAAAACGATCTCGGGTCCCCCACCGTCCAGGTCCAATCAACACATAATGACGCAGTTCTTCGGATAATTTATTATTGAGTTGTGAAATCTCGTCCTTGATGGTCATGGTTTGAGTATTGTCAAACTGTTCCGGCGTTACATAAACAATATCGGTTACATCTGGGATCACGCCATTCCCAAGCGCCTTCCGTGAAAGAATAACCGCCTGATCGATAAAAGAATCCACATCCACTTCAATCCGATCATTATCCGATATTAACGGACGCATCTGCAATAAACGGAATTCGGGTTTGTCATTAGAGATATGTGTCACTGCAAATTCCACATCGACAGGACATCCAAATGAATCTTCACCAATATCTAATAACGTGGTTAGAATCTCAGACAATGGGAATTGGTTGAATTTTAAAATGCTTGCAAAAGTAATGACCCGGGGTCCTTCCATAGCGATGGTGTCCGTAATCCGATCGTTTCGATAATCATAGGTGCTCGCAGCCCATTTCAATGGACCATCTTCTTCCGCCTGTTTCAATGGATATGACTGTAAATTCGCATTTTCCTTTTTGAAATGGGTTTCACTAGTGGGATGAAGTTTTAGTGCGATAAATTCACTCTGACTATTTTTCAACGCGTCCGCTGGATTTGACATCTGGGGTAGGATACGGGGATGATGTGGTGAAAAAGAAAGGGCTTTCCCTCCATCGGTAATGGTAGCACCCAATCCTAAGGCTATATGGGCGATTCCTTCTTCCGGTTTCATCCGTGCAATGGGATAGTAATTATAGGATTGAACAACTCCGGATAAGTCAGGATAAAAGCGGTCTTCATAGGGTTGTCCAATTAGTTTTTGAATTAATACCGCCATCTTCTCAATCTCGATCTTCTGACCGATTGTTTCAGTATAGCGTTTTGCCGAGCGCGAATACGTCGAAGCATAGACCAAGCGGATGGCATCACTCAATTGTGCTAACCGTGTCTCAAGGTTTTCATCCATGTTCGGAAGCATATACGTAGCATAAATTCCCGCAAACGGTTGAAACTGGCTGTCTTCCAATAAACTGGAGGATCGAACGGCAATTGGATAATCCACTTTTACAATCATTGATCGTAAGGCGGATTCCACCCATTCCGGTAAGGGATTAGAAAGAAATAAGTGTTGTATTTCTTCATCATCCAAATCCTCTGTAACTTGTGCAAATAAATCATGTTCATCCATATAACTATCAAAACAATCCGTGCTTAAGACAATCGTATTCGGGATATCAATATCAACATCTGGAAAACGTTCACTGATTCGTTCCGTAGCTAGTAAATTCGAGAAAAAGGCAAGCCCGCGACCTTTTCCCCCAAGGGATCCTTTTCCCAACCTTACAAAGGGAATGGAAGGATCAAAATCGTCTGCATCAAAATCCGCAATAAGTCCGTATTGGTGCACGGTATGCATGTTTGAAAAAAAGTCAGTTAAAAATTGACGGATGGTTTGACCATCCGATTGTTCGGAAACCCTAACAGAACGCAGCTTTTGAGCAAGTTCATATTCCCCACGCGCAAGTAACCAACCCGAAAAGTGATTATTCATGCCATGAAAACGAAGGGATTCGATGGGGATATCTTTGACTGCTTCCTCAAAACGAAAGATGTTCTCGGCTCTCCCAACTTCTGTTCCATCGGGCAACCGAAAAATAAAATCACCGAATCCCATGTTTTTCTTCATAAAGTTGCGTAAGCGATAAAGTAAATTGGGTGACGTCTTATGGAGGAATTCCGATTCCAACTTCAGTGCTTTAGACTTGTTTTTTTTATCCGTGGACATTAGCAACGTAGGTACATACGGATCATGTTGTTTTACATAATTGATTAGGTGGATACCGGCATCCGGGTCTTTGATTCCATTACGCGGATAATGCACATCCGACATCACCCCAATAATAAATTCTTTATACTCATCATATAATTGAATCGCAGTTTCATACGATTGCGCTAATAAGATCTTTGGTCTGCCTCGCATCATTAATAATCGATGGTGATGGTTAACCCCGTCCGCCATCAGCATTTGGGTATGCTTAACAATTTCTCGATAAATAATAGGCAAAAACATGGAATAATAATGGATGGAATCTTCCACAATAATGATAACCCGTACCAAACCATGTTCTGTATCAGCTTTTACATTCCAGAAATCTTCAATCAATTTAATAATCGCTAAGAAAATCTCGGAATCCCCATTCCAAACAAAAATTTGATCAATCCCCTCCCGTTCCTCATTTGTTGGGAGGTACGCAATTTCTGCAAAATTTGTTAATAATAAAATGGTTGGAAGATCAGGTCTAATTTCTTTCAGATTTCTGCCAAAGGAAAACGGATCCATATCCCCAATCCGACGCATGGTAATCACTACATCAAAATGAAACTTCTCAACGGCTTCCAACGCTTCTGCACTATTCGAAACCCGTGTTATCCGAGGTGGAGTACTTAACCCTAAATCCTGATACTTTGCAAATATTTGGTCGCTTAGATGTCCATCTTCCTCCAACGTAAAATTATCATATAACGATGATACCAACAATACCTCGCCCACTTTCCTTTGCATTAAGTCATAATAGGAATGAAAACGATTGCGATAATCTTTTGTGTTGATTATCTCAAGGGCTTTTTGAAAATTTTGCTCCACTCGAGGCTCCTCATGCTTGCAATATCAGGATTTGGGAACTATTGGATGAGTTGAATGCACGCACTATTCATTCCTTCCTTCCAATAGAATCGCAGCTAGTAGGGTGAAAGATAATGAAGAATAGTGATAAGCCAAAGTATTAATAGCAGCTACCGGCTGGTTTTACCTGTAATCGAGGTCCATGAATCCATGCACCGTTACAATTCTGATCCGATATACCACGCATTCGCCAGTAATAATATCCTATCGATAATTCATCTTGGGGGATGTATTGTTGGCTTTCTTTAGAAACCTGGGTGTCGAATGCGTGTATTTTATATTCCTCGTCTCGAAATACATGTAAGTCATAGGTCGAAACACGGTTATTAGATCCTTGTTTCCATGTAAAAGTGGGTTGCGTACTACACGTTTCATTTCCTTCTTTAATGCCCAAACTAAATGGTTCCTCAATAAGATCCACTTCAAACATCCACATTTCCGATCGACTACTCGTTCCCGTTTCTTTAAATGAATTTACAACCCAATAGTATGTTCCATTCGGTAATTCAAATGAGACTTGATAAGGTGGGTAAGACCATTGCGTAGAAATTAGGGGATCCTTCAACGAATCATAGTAGCTGATGGTCACATAACTATAGATTTCTTCTGGGTTCCCTTTCCAATCTAACAGTGGACGCGCTACACATACTGTATTCCCATTTTGTGGACTTGCTAACGTTGGAGGGTCCCATTCCTCTGGTACATAGGTGGAGATGGTGTTACTTGATTCTTGGTAGATATCTTTATTCGTGGGAAGTAAATTAACACATCCCATTCCCAACAATCCTACCATTCCCAGCGACAAAATACGGAACAAAGCTGGTAGGCAAAAATATCGTTGTTTGGAAATACAGTTCATAGTCATACTACATCAAACCTAAACTCAACCATTGTGATATCCTCGCTTGAACCTGGTTTTACATTGTTAAAGACGTTCGCTACACATCGCATATCGAACATCCCTTTCAAACCTATACATTAAAGATATCTAAAACCGAGTCGGTGTAAAACGCATGTCGTTTTAGTGTGGTGTTAAAACAAACACCGATATCAAAACGATACCGCCTAGTATATAAGATAATCCCATTTGATTCATTTGGTATAGGATTTTTTTCCGAAATAGAATGTGCGTTGTATGCGCTTAGTTGAACCATATTTTTCTCAAAGGTAAATCTCATAGTGATGAATCAAAAACAAGGTCATGGCGAACGAAGTGAAGCAATCCCTTTTTTAATAAAGATTGCTTTGGCGCTTCGTTTCTCGCAACGATGCTTAATTCTTCAGAGGTTGTCTTAATTATTTTCACATCACTTTGAGATTCATCCTTTTCTCGAAGATGGGTGGGTGCGAATTTTGGGCAATTTTTATGTTTTTTAAGATACTTGGGGTAGTGAC
>CAYPZJ010000039.1:0-20569 GCA_964414635.1 uncultured Spirochaetia bacterium | reverse complement strand
ATCTGTCCATACCATCGGCTTGGAGTATTCGTTCCTCCAGGGAACAGTTGATCCGCTTTTTTCTTTAATTGGTTGGAGGTACCATGACGTTTTGGAAGGGAAGGATCATGGGGATTTTTTGGTTTGGTTGGTTTGGAGAATGATTCCATCGCGTTGCTTCCTTAAACCATCGGACTACTATCATTTTGAGTAAATCATACCCTACTTGTTTCAGTATTTCCAGTTCGCTAATATAGAATCTAAATCAAGTTTGGAATGACAGCACAGCCTGATTTACATTTAAATTTGTCCTTCCGTACGAGTAGTTGTATTCCAATCAGGAAAGCAAGGTCCTTTCCGCTTCCACTGCATATATAATATAGCTAATGAAGAGAGGAAGGGCAAAGGGTACCGAGGGTGCGATTTTTCTTTCGGGTTTATAATTCTAGAAGTTGCGTGGGTTATCGCTCAAAAATAAGTGGGAGCCTGCATTAAACGACAATCCATCCTTACAATTTTTTGGATGAATTCGTAAGGGTAAGTTGTCTAATTATATATGCTTATGTTTGATTGAGTCTATAATTTGGCCTATTAGGAAAAACAATAAAATCTGTACATAATTCGCATGCAGTCACCAAAGTGTGCACATTCGTGTATAAAAAAGGCTATGATTAGAGTACACATCTCGAGGGAATGTTGTTACACATGGCTGCTGATCAAAAAAAGAAGTACTCTTCTTGATTTGACTTACTTGCTATTTCCCTTTTTATGGATTAAATTTAAAATCTCAATACAGCAAGGGTGATACAGAGGGGAGTGTTGAAAAAATCAAAAATCATTCGATCTTTGTAGGGGCGACTCTTGCGGTCGCCTTTTGGAACAGGATATTGGAAAGGGTAGGCGCAAGACCTGCCCCTGCATTTGCGTTTTTCAACACTCCCAGAGGTTAAGCCATACTGAATAATATTGTAGGGGGCAATCCTCTATGATTGCTTATATTCGATTGCGATATTACGATTGGGCTGCTAAGAATGATAAAAAAAGATAGGAAAGGGAGGAATGGGCTTGACGAAGCAATCAAAAAGTATTAGAATAACGATATTAGAAATCCCGTTGGGTTTGTGATGCATCAAACCTGGCGTTTTCAAGGTTATGTGATATACTCTAAAGTAGGGAATGAAGCAGAGGGATATAATGGAAACAGCAGGAAAGAAAAAAAAGATACCCCGCAAATACGCTGGTTGCTTAATCAAGAATTTTCCCCGTACATTTCAGTATGGTGGGAAAAATTATGAAATTACGGAAGACAAAAAGAAATATTTTAACAATGTAATGAATACGATTTTCTTAGAGAACTTTGAGCACCCGCTACCCGTGAATCAGTATGGGAACGTGATTCGCAAGATGAATAAAAAGGTAGCCCAATCGTTTAGTCGACAACTCAGTAGAATCGGTGCCAAAGAGCGAGAAAATAGAACCCTATCCCTCAAAAATGATTAAATGCGTGTAACGTAACACCGTACAACGTATTTTGAGGTTAGGGAGGGGACTCAGAATACAAAACCTACCAGGAGGGACGCTATGGGTGATGGTGCATTAACCCAGCAGGAAATTGATGCTTTACTTTCGGGTGAAGCAGATTATTCCGATTTCGAAGTCAGCGGGGGTAAAACCGAAGAAGAGGACGGGCTTGCCGATGTTGCGGCAGAGACCCCAGCTGAACCAGTCAAAACAAAACCCAAATCCAAATCAACACGTGCCGATAGTGGCGAAGAAACGAAAAACATCGCACTATTAATGGATGTTCCTATGACCTTAACGGTCGAGTTGGGGCGTACAAAAAAGGAAATCCAGGAAGTGCTTAGTTTTACGGATGGGTATATTGTTGAATTAGACAAATTAGTTGGGGAACCAGTGGATATTTTGGTCAACGACCGAATTATCGGAAAAGGTGAAGTAGTCATCTATGATGATGATTATTGTGTTCGGGTTGTGGAAATCATTGATCCCCAAGAACGTCTTAAATATCTACAATAATCTAACTGTTGATACACATTATCAATTAACCTCATGCGTATATCTAAGATGAGTTGTTGGTTAATCGATTTGTTTTCTGTGCCGATGTTATGTTGTATGAAATTGTTTTATACGTTGCTATGGAAAACAAATCAAGTTGAAAAGGGAATCATGGGTTTTTTAGCATGGTTTTTTTAATAAGGTTGGGTCGAACCATTCTTTTTTTTAGATTGGTAGTGAGGGAGGGTCTAGGAATACCACTAGGTGGCAATGTTGCATGTTAAGGTGATTGAATTATAAAAGAAGCCCGTACTTAAAGCCACAAGCAAAGGACCCATATGCATTCCGTTGAAGAAAGGGAGTTAAGCATGGGAGTTGAATATTTTGACGCGTTTGTTGTGATCGGCCCTCGCCCCCATAAGCATCCTGCTCATCCCTGGCGTTTAGATGTTATTCAAAAGGAAATGAAATCTTGTTCGATAGCGGGAGCATTGGTATCACATACGCTGAGTAAGCACTATGATCCCATGTGGGGTAATCGATTACTTTTAGATGAGATCAAAGATGATTCCCGTATGTTCCCCGTGTGGAATATCATCCCCCATGATAATGATGAATTTCCAACTCCTGGTGAGCTATATCCATTACTGGTAGAAAACAAGGTTCCAGCGGTAAGCATATATCCGAAATTAAATGCGTGGGATCCTCTTTGCAAAAAGAACCGGGATATTTTCAAACTATTGGAACGAAAAAAAATTCTGACCATTCTCACCAAGGATCAATTGGATTCCTTTCATCAGTTAGATCAGCTGCTTCAGATGTATCCTCGACTGCCCCTTTTGTTATCCCATGCCCATTGGTCCGATCAGCGTTTTCTCGTGCCATTGTTACAGAATTATCCTAATCTGCATCTTACGTTTACGTACTATCAAATACATCATGGTTTGGAATATTATGTAGAAAAGGGTTTTGAGAACCAGCTGGTGTTTGCATCCAATGCCCCACAAATGGCTATGGGAGCGCATCGTACTTATATTGACTATGCACAGTTATCAGAGGAAACGAAGGCAAAAATTGCCTCGGGAAATCTGATACGACTTCTCCATGGAGTACAGCCTGAACCAGCAGAACCAACCCCGAATGATGATCCTATAGTAAAGGCGGTTAAGGCAGGACAACCCATTACCTCTGAGGTGATTGATATGCATTCCCATGTGTTAGATGATGGATTACAAGGGGCAGGTGGTGGGTATGTTATGCATAAAGGTGATATGGCGGGTATCATGGAACTGCATAAGCGGCTTGGTGTAGATGGAGCAGGTATTATGAGTTGGATTGTAAATGCGGATGCTGTGGGAGGAAATGCTACCGTAGCTGGAATACTTGAAAAGATGGGGTCTAATTATTGGGGTTTGGCATCGTTTGATCCATCGCATTATACACAGGACGAATTGAAAGAGCAATTGGAATACGTATTTTCCAATACCCGCTTTATTGGAATTAAACCGTATCCCGTGTTTGGCTTGCGGTACGATAATCCGTTGTATGATCCAGTTTGGCAGCATGGGAACCAGTATCAGCTCTATGCATTGATTCATCGAACAACGAGTGATTTTAGTGAATTGATGAATCTTGCTCCGAAATATCCCCAAATAACATGGGTGGTCGCACATTGTGGAGAAAGTTATGAAATTGCAGATCAGGCAATTGCATGTATGAAAGAACATGCTAATGTAATGGCTGAACTCACCTACACGCCGGTAACCTTTGGTATTATAGAATATTATGTTGACCAGATTGGGGATGACCGTATAGTATACGGAAGTGATGCGCCTATGCGAGATCCTCGCCAACAGCTTGGATGGGTTGTATTTTCTCATCTTCCAATGGAAAGCAAGGAGCGGATATTAGGAAAGAATGCTCGAGCCATTCTTCAACGTTCTGGAAGACCTGTGTTCAAAGGTAGAGCGGATGATGAGTAGAATGTGATGGATAAAGGAATCCGCTAGCTTTATTTACTTTTGGTCGGGAGGGGCTATGGAACCAAAAGATTTACTTGTTTCAGACATGCTTCAGCAAATGCAGCGGCTTATTCAGCGATATTTACTTTGGGAAAAGGCACCCCGTGATTATGGCTGTGGTATTCCACTTCATATGGGAGAAATTCAGACATTGGTCCGAATCCATCAAGTGGAAAATTTAACGCTAGTCGCATTGGCGCGAACACTGGGAATCACCCGGGGGGCTGTCACGCAAATGATTCATCGGCTTGAAGCAAAAGGTTTGATTATTAAGCAACGGCATGTGAAAAATGATAAAGAAATCTTGTTGGATCTAACTCCGCTTGGGAATAGGGCAGTAGAAGGATACCATGGTTTTCGAGAAGTAATTGAACAGGATTTAGCCCTCCTATTTGAAAAAAAATCGTTCGAAGACCTCGCAAAATCCAAAGAAATTTTTAATATTTTCGAATTCTATTTGAAGGCAACACGTGCTGGAAAATAGAAATAGAATGCATGTTCTAAACCATTGGTACGTGATGAGTAGGGGGAGAAATGCCAATCAACATCCCCCAATCCACAACTATTTTTGAAGAGAATTAGGTATAGAAAAGGAGATCCCCCGATGAGAACAAAAATTGCTATAATTGGTGCTGGTTCCGTAGGATTTACCCGTACGTTTGTCCGCGATATCCTTTGTATAAGCGAACTTCAGGATTGCTATTTTCATCTGATGGATATTTCGGATGAAAATCTAACTATGGCGGTGAATCTAACCAGGAAATTTGTTGCAGATCATGAATACCGTGCTCAAATCGATGGAACAACGCAGTTGAAAGAAGCGATCGCCGATGCTCAGTTTGTAATTGTTGTTTTTCGTATTGGTGGATTGGATGCGTTTGCTCTTGATATAGAAATCCCATTGAAGTATGGGGTGGATCAATGTGTAGGCGATACGATGGGTCCAGGTGGGGTTTTTTACCATTTACGTAATTATCCTGAATTAAAAAAAATAGCGGAAGCGGTTACCGAGGTTGGTGCCCCTGGTTGCTGGGTGCTCAATTATGCAAATCCAATGTCAATGAATACATGGGCGCTTAGAAAGACTGGGTTTACCAATATTTTGGGTTTGTGTCATGGTGTTCAAGGTTCTCATGAATTGATTGCTAGAGCGCTAAAAGTAGATTGGCGGGACCTTGATTTTACAGCAGCAGGATTAAATCATATGACATGGTTTATAAAAGCGGAGCATAAAGGGAAAAGTGTCTTAAAAGACATTCTACCCGCTATGGAACAGGATCCTGAAATTGCTGCGAATGAAAAAGCGCGGATGGATGTTCTCCGTCACTTTGGGTATTGGTCCACCGAATCCAATGGGCATTTATCAGAATACCTTCCTTGGTACCGAAAACGCGAGGATTTAAAAGCGAAATATGCTTCTCCAAAAGAATGGTGGGAGACAGGAAAATATCTAGCAGTCTGCCGCGAAAGCCAGCATGAGTATCAGGAAAAATATCCAAAATGGATCAATGGGGAAGAACCGGTTGCAGCAGGAGAACGCTCTCGAGAACATGCTTCATACATCATCGAAGGGCTTGTTACTGGACGTCCCTATCGAGGACATTTTATTGTGGAAAATACGGGGTTGATTCCGAATCTCCAAACGGGATGTTCTATTGAAATCCCGTGTTATGTTGATCGAAACGGGATACAGCCTACCTATATTGGGGAATTACCCAAACCCTGCGCAGCACTATGTGCCTCGAACGTTGCAGTACAGGATCTCGCAAGCGATGGAGCCATAACGGGGAATAAAGAATATATCCATCAAGCTGTATTGTTGGATCCCTTGACAGCGGCGGTGTTGGGTACGGATGAAATTCACAACCTGGTTGAGGAAATGTTTGAGCAATTAGCCCCTTGGTTGCCTCAGTTTTAATCTGCAATAAGAGGTCGGAATTGATATGATACAGATTGGATTGATCGGGTGTGGTGTGATCGGAAAACTCCATGCCTGGGCGGTGGGTCAGCTTTCTAATGCGAAACTTATGGTTGCTTGTGACACCATTCCCGAACGGGGGAAAGCCATTAGTGAAACCCATGGGTGCATATTCGAATCTTCTTGGAAAGCTACTATTCAGCATCCTGAGGTAGATGCGGTTATTATTGCCCTGCCACATCATTTGCATTTCCCGGTTTATATACATGCTTGTACGATGGGAAAACATGTGCTATGTGAGAAACCCTTGACGATTCATCCCCATCTGCTACAGAAGATGGTAGACCTTGCCCAGACAACACAAATAAAGACGGAATGCGTGTTTCAACATCGATTTTCGCATGTAGTAACGGCTTTAAAAAACTCATTGGTCGATCATGAATTTGGTGCGATTAGAAAAGGGAATCTGACTTTTTTTTGTAATCGTACCTTGGAATATTATAATTCTGATCCCTGGCGTGGGACGTGGGATCAAGAAGGTGGGGGATTGCTTATTAATCAGGGAATACATTCTATCGATTTATTGGTTTACTTTTTGGGCATTCCTATTCAAGTTGAAGGAATCGTTGAGCAACGAAGGATCAAAGGAATTGAAGTAGAGGATTATGCAGAGGGGAATATTTTATTTGAGAGTGGTGTTCAGGTGTCGGTCCACGCAGAAAATACGGGAAGCATTGAATGGGATAACCGAATTGAACTGGAAGGCGAACGAGGTCGATTTGTAATGAGTTCTGGTGGTGATCATCGCTTTTTGGAATTGGAACATGAGGATGAAGTAATCCGTTTACGGCTGCTGGATGCGGAGTCAGGTGAAATCCATAAACCAGAAGAGCGACCGGGCAAAGTGTGTTATGGCTTTTCCCATGATTTAGTTCTGAAAGATTTTTTAGAAGCAATTGAGCAAAATCGGGATCCTGCCATATCTATTCACTCTGCATCGTTTGCCAATTCGATTGTATTAGGGATGTATCATTCGACGGTACAGGGGGGGCGTTCTATTCGATTGCCCCTTGATGCCTATGACCATCCTTTTTTTAAGTAGGGAATCGGTTTTAGGAGATATCGTATGCATATTGGAATAATACACGAAAGCTATAGTGGAACAACCAAGCAAGCTGCCAAGCACATGGGCGAGCGGCTTATTGGGTTGGGACATACGTGTGATGTATTGGGCACTTATGAAATCCAATCAACGGAATTAACCCGATATGATTTTCTTTTTCTAGGGTGCTGGACCCATGGATTATTCATAATTGGACAGCATCCCACCAAAGATTGGAAAGCCTATATCCAGTCTATTCCGAGCTTGGAGGGGAAATCCTGTGCTGTTTTTACCACCTATAAGCTTGCAACGGGTCCCATGCTGCGCAAGATGACTCGAATAGTGGAATCTCGACAGGGGAAAGTCGTTGCAGCATTCAAATATCGAGGGGCTGAACCGACTGCTGCTTTTGATGCATTTGCACAAACCTTGAATGACTGAAAATCTTGGATGTATCTCAAAGTTGTGTAAATGCCTGTACTCCCAACAAGTGACTTTAATTACGGCGTAAACTAATTAGGGTGATTGTACTTTACATCAGTTTGAAATTCATCGAAAATCTTTGTTACCTTGACAACCTTACATAAAACGATTATACTATGGGCGGAAGGGTGTCCGAACGGTAAGGAGGCGGTCTCGAAAACCGTTGGGTGTATGCCCGTGCGGGTTCGAATCCCGTCCCTTCCGCATTTCTCCCCGCTTAGGGAGTTCCACAGAAGGTTTTGAAAAAGCTATTGGTTCGTTTCATCTGAAAATAAGCGATAGCATGTTTTGTGAGATTGGACCCTTCTTTTTCTCATCCCCAAAGGAAACGCTTCTAATACTTCCACCTTGTAGAGTTTCCTGAGATACCTATCAACGTATAATCGGCTCTTGCCCTGTGTGGAATACAAAAAAAATTAACACAACCATGTCAACCGGTTTCATCACTTACTTCAGGACACCTTTTATTTGGAATAAAAACAAGCATCTCATTTTGGCTCTCAAATTGTAACTTAAACAGTATGGTTTTAGCTTCAACGATTATGCGCTACAATGCTGTATCACACCTTGCTATATAAGGATAAGGTTTCCGATTTGATAACATCGTAGCTACATCTTTTTTAGGGGTCCTTATGGGACAGGCGAGAAACCAACCGCTACATTAACTCTTGTAAGGGTACAGAGTCATGATTGCGATTTTTATTTCGGGTTTATTATTCTTGAAGTTCGATGGGTTATTGCACAAAACTAAGTGGGAGCCTACATTAAACCACAACCCACCCGTACAATTTTGTTAGATGAATTCGTAAGGGCAAGTTGTCTAATTATCTATGCTTATGTTTGATTGAGTCTATAACGTGCCCTATTAGGAAAAACAATATAATCTGTACGAAATTCGCACTCATTTCATTTCTGAGGGTGCTTCATTAGCGTATCGGTTTGCTCCAAACTATAAATCACACTCGTATGCCCCCATGGAATTCCCATTCACAATGGTTCTAGGATTTTTATCCAAATCCACACTGAACTGAGAAGTGGCTCCGGTTTTAATCTCTTCTGGACAAGTAGCAGTAAGATGAAAATCGTATCCTGCTAAATCTACAAAAACGGGGATAAGATCCACATTTCCAGAAGACCAACTCCAATTGTTTATATCACTTATATCAGTATAATTCCCAAGGGTGTCATGCCGGTATAACGCTTGCTGGCATTGAAAAAAGCAATTATCATACAGATCTTCAGTTCCATCCATATATTCTTCATACACGCCATATGATTGTGCAGAATCGCTGCTGATTAAGATATTATCTTCGATTTCCAACTCATGATCATTTCCAACATCTTCCTGATCTATGTATTCTATATAGATAGGGCTGGAAAACGTTCCGTCGGCATATATAGTGTTAGAAAACACTTCCACAATGATAGCATTCGTGTTTTTTCCATCAACCTCATCAAGATAAAAATTAATTCCATAGGCGATAGGTGCCTGTCCCGCAACAATAATATTTTGTCCAATTAATCCTTCAAGATCGTTGTAAGGATTCGTTATGGTATTACATTCCATCTCAACAAAAAAATTAATCCCGCGAGTATATTCGCTACTATCCCCAACCACGATCACATTTCGTTCGATGGAAACATCATTATCACAATCATCCCCATCGTGATTATAATCTAAATCAATTCCGATACCCCGCTGAATCCCATCAACCGAAATCGTATTATCATAAATATACAAATCCCCATCCGCATCTTCGGAATCCTGATCATTGGAATACTCATAATCGATCCCCTTAGTAGTAATACCCTGCCCAATTACATCAATTATATTATCGAAGATTTCAAAATCATATCCGTAATCCACTTGATTATCCATATATAATTCAATCTCAATCCCCTTTGTTTGAGCATAGAGCTGGTTGTCATGAATTTTGGAAAGGAACGCTTCCGGTGAACCGTGCTCAATATGATAATCGATGCATCGAGAACAACCTGTAATAGTATTACCATGGATCCAAGGTGCACCGGTTCCTTCCCCTGGATTAGTATTTGAATAAACACGTATTCCGCTACCCGCTTCCATGGTGATACTATTGTTGCGAACCTCGGGTTTCCCCGTATAATTAAACATAATCCCCAAAGCATTTGCTTGGATATTATTAAACCCGGAAATGATGTTCCCATCTATCAACGGCGAAGAATGGGAAATTAAAATGGCTGTGCTATTTTTGTAATTCACACCTGCATGAATTTCGTTATCAGTTATCATACACTCCGATTGATTTTCTATTTGTATCCCAATAAAATCATTCGTCCCATTTCCAGTACCTGCCTGTATCCGATTATCCTGAACCAAACCAAATGACATATCCATAAGCATAATCCCGTTGCAGGATGTAGATCGAGACGATTCAGTACAGATAAGCTCGTTGTCCCGTATCGTAGGCGAACTGGTCATATTATAAATGAACCAGTTGTCCTGACTATCATTTGACGTTCTGAATTCATTAGAACTGATAGCAGGAAATGAAAATTCATTGTAAACACCATACGACTGTATGCAACTTGCAGAACCTAGAAAAAAACTATTTTGCTGGATTGTTGCGGAACTACGGTAGTTATATATACCAGTACTTGTATCACTTTGCACCCCCCCAGAAAATTCATTTCCACGAACTCGGGGAGAGGCATAATAGTTATATATTCCATAGGAGATAGTCGCATCCCCATTCTGTATCTTTGTAGCCTGAATAGAAACCGTACTTTTATCGGTTAAATAAAATACCGTGGATTGATTTCCCATACTTCCCTTTAAGATAAATCCATCAACAATAGTTGTAATTGGAATATCACTTCCATAGATTACACAATTAGGATCTAAAACCGTTCCGCCGGTTGTCGCGATGTCTGTAATGCTTGTGGGATAAGTGGATGGATCATACTTCAACCAATCATCCTTACTAAAGCCACCAAATAAAGAGACATCCTGAATTAGCTGGATGTAATCTTTGTTTTCTCGACTATTTACGAAATATTCGCCTTCTGCAATATATATCCAGGAGGAATCTTCCCAGGTATGATCCGCATAGCGGATAGCCTGATTAATATCACCCATTGGTGCATTTATTGTGCCATTACCATTACCATTTACTTTGACATATAATGTTTGCACACCATAAATCAAATTATTTATGAATGTGGGATTTCCAACCGTATCATTGCATCGGATACGTGCTGAAGCAGTTCCTCTGTTCCATTCTACTCCTGCAAGCAAAGGATCTAACCGCAACGTATCATTTGCTACATACGTGGTTGACCAAATCGGAGTCATGTCACTATCCACCAACGTTCCCTCTAATACAAACGACTCTGGATCCATGGACTCCTCAAAAATCACCTCAATAGCTTGATTTACGGAAATACTACTGCCGGATGGCGGATTAATCGAGGAAAAGCTAGGAGAGGTTCGGTCAACTGTGAACGTGAGCGTGTGATCTAATACCGATCCATTTGCAAATATTATACATGTTATTAATTCCTGGGCATCCCCTTCCTGCCAGGTATTTTTGGGTTGAATTGTAAGTATGGTTTTATCGATCGAAAGGAACGAATTACCGGCAAGTGCACCCAGATCCCCATCAAGAACGATAGACTCAATTTCCATTGGTTCCCAGAATACAATCTGAATGGGTGTTGTTCCACCAAGAACCCCACCTTCGTCTGGAATTGTATAATAGCGTATCGGTGGTGGTGGTGGAATAAAACCCCCATCTAAAATATATTCCACAGGAGTTTGTTGGCAAGAAACACTTATGCATATCAAGCCGACTAGTAATAGAATGTTTGCTTGTTTCATAACGGACCTCCGATAGGGGATGTTCCAACTAGAGCTATACACAATAATCGTCATTACGGAAAGCATCGTGCCAAACTGATCCAAACATAGAAAATAGATCATTCTGTTCGTCGCAATGACACAAGCACAAATTATTATTAGGATAGTTGCTAATCATCTAATACTAAGACCGTTATCCCAGCAACTTGTCCCATACTTTCTCAGCAGAGGCGATCTGTTCTTTTGTAGGAATAACTTCGCCCTTATAGCTTGGGAAGGGTTGCCCCGGTTTTCTATCCTGATCATAAGGTGACCAATCATCATCTTTATATTTGTTTCTTACAGTGGGATCACGAAAGTCGGGAACTGGTTTAGGTGCTCCTTCTTCCAATGCAGAACGATACGCTTGAATTCCAACCAACGTCATATCCAATGCAGCATACACATCAAACATAGGGGGACTTTCGCCCCGTATAGCACGCGCAAAATGATAGCTTGTAAAAAAATCACCCCCACCATGCCCAGCTTTTTCCGCCAGTTCCTTATGTATTGAAAACTGGGGTTTATAAATCATTTCTGATTTTTCATGTTCTTTTCGATCCCATGAATCATGTAGGATTCGCACCATTTGCGTATCTCCAGTACGCATATTTTCCATATACCCGCGTACTCCGTGCAATCGCCACCAGCAACTTTCCCCTCGGAGAATCACCCCATTTAACGTTATCACAGCCTCATTATCCATCCGACACATGATCACACTCGCTGGATCATTTCTTCGAACATGTAAACGCTCTTTGTCCGATTGAAACCAGGGAATATATAATGAATTCACCGAGGTAGGACGGGTTCCAGTTATATGCATTAACGGTGCCAATGCATGCGTACAGTAATAAGACGCTGGGATCTGATTCCGCCAATGATCCATACGTGGTGCGAGCCCATTCAAACCATCGGCACTCATTGGATGAATATATTCTCCTTCACCAAATTGCATTTCACCGATTTCCCCTCGATTATACAAGGCTTTCATTTCCTGATTACAAAGGAAAAAAGGATAGTTTTCTGCCAACATATATACCTGGTTATTCCTCTCAACGGCTTCAACCAACGCTACACCCTCACCCAAGGTTTTACACGCTGACGTTTCACTTAACACATGTTTGCCTGCATCCAGCGCTTTTATGGCGAATGGAGCATGCTCATGAAAATAATTCGCCAGAACCACCCCGTCCATAGGGTGTTCTAGAAATTGATCATATTGAGTGTATGTTTTAACACCCATTTCTTGCCCGACCGCACGCAGTTTCTCTTCCCAGGTATCGCATAACGCAACAATTTCCATACCATTCGCTTTTGCCATTTCAACAAAGGAACGGCCTCTCCATACTCCAACGACGCCCAATCGTATTGATTCCCCCGGCTTATTTGCCATGTATATCTCCCTGTTGATTCACCTTACCGATCTGTTTTAGTACCTATGCAGGTGAATCTACTTTTAATATTCAACCTTGCAACGAATCCATTCATCATGTAAACCCTATTTATGATCTTAAACAATATGTAAATTCCACCGATTCGGCAATTCATTTTGACTTAAAACACAGTTTTCGCATAGGGTTTTGGGATAATTAGCGGTTTGCGGATAGAATTTGAAGAGAAAGCGTTTTGTTTTTCGAGGGTCAGGTTGAACTGCGGTTAGCCAATCGAAGCGATTTTGAGCTTCCTCTAATAAGAGCAGCACGACCGGCATAACTACGAAAATTATGAAGGGGGACCTTGTTTTTCTGCGAAGGATTACCCATTTGTACATTTGTAGGGGTGCTGTTCTGGAAATACATGGATGGCTTCGTGCGATGAAGTAGAATCTTAATTCACCCTCGTAAGCTACCAACATCCATCCTATCCTCTGGCTTCCCGCTCTGGCAGATGCGCCAAGAGCAGCCTCCCTGTACAAACCCTTCCAAACAAGCCTTATTGACCCACAATCATAACATGACCTGGGTTGAGGTTCCCAATAGGATATTCCACCCAACCTTCCCAACCCACTGGAATTTCAGTCGGGATTGAATCGGTTGCAGAAGTGGCTGTGTCAAAAACAGATATAGGGAAGGATACAATACGCTTGTTAGTATTATCCGCTATATATATCAATCCATTAAACACATCCAAGCCGAAGGGTCTGTCGAATTCCCATTCCCCGGTTCCCGTATTACAACAGCTACCGTTGTACTTGGTTACTACTTTGTTATTGGTATTCGTGTCTGTATTCATGTCGGCTGCATTCAACCGCCATATCAGATGATTTTGGGCATCCGTGACATAAATATAGCTTCCATACACATCAAAGCCTTGTTGATAGCCCGCTCGAACTCCATCATAATTGGTATAATCCTTCCAATTCACCATGGGATCAAAACTAAAACTACCTCCATTATTACCAAACGCCACAATGGCATTCAACCCGCTCACACTGGATTGCAAGGTGGTATTGTAATACTGATCCATTACCCACATCTCATTATTAACCACCATCAGATCAAGCGGATAATTCATTTGCTGAGGATCATCACCAGAACTTAATACGGTTTCCCAAACCGAAGCTGCATCCAAATCCGTATTGGTTCGTACAATGCGGTCATTCCCAGCATCGGTAATGTAGACATTAGAGCCATCTACATGGACTGAAGACGGATTATTAAACTCGCCCACGCCAGAACCGGCAGCCCCATCTATCCTGCCTACATAGCTATACTGGCTTCCGTCCAACTTGCTTGCCATTTTTATCACCCGATGATGATTTGCATCGGCAATATAAATAAATTCACGAGCGGCATCAAAATCGAATTTACCACAGATCGTAGTGTAACCACAGGTTCCTAAGTCCAACTGGTATTTAGCCAATCCATTGACAAACACTCCAATATTCTCCCATTCTTCTTGGGTGGGAGAAGCAGGAAATGTGGAGGAAAACCGGACCAATCGATTATTGGAGTTCCCATTCACCACATATAACATGCTTTCATCTGCAGATAAACGCACATTGAATGGATAGGAAAATTTACCCGGATCCCAACTGCTTGTATCACCATAGCATTCTAGAGAACCATACGTCAGATCTCCATCAATCTTAAAGAGTTTATGACTACCATAATGGGCAACCACTAAAGTACCATCAGCAAATACATCCATGCGGTATAATTTATTATCAATATCTGTTCCACAAAAGGTACCAGCACCGTTTGTGATCGAAGTCACATAAGTAGACCAATCATCAATATCACTCCAGTCATCCAGGTTATCGATCTTTAGGATACGATCCCGGTAGTAATCCACCACATAGAAATAATCTTCATCCGGTGATAGCCCTACTCCAATGGGATAATATAAATCTTCATCATCATAATCATTGGGAGCCGATTGATCATTAAAGGTTAATTCATCCCCCCAACGTTGCCAATTGGTACCATCTACCGATACTTTCACAACCTGACTTTGGGTTTCAGAATTGTAATCCGCTATATACAGCGTACTACCATCGTCAGATAGATACATATCTCGAATCCCGAAAAAGAGTCCGGGTTCGTAATCCCCAGTGGGTCTGGCACCTGGATAACCGATCTGTCCAACCTTTTCCCCACTTCGGGTATCAATTATAGAAACGGTGAACGTTAATCCCGGAGGCGGGCAGGGTACATCATGATTTAATCCGCATGAATTTCCATTCCCCACATACAAATAATTCCCATCCGGGCTGATTTCTATCGCAACGGGATCCGTCACAAAAGGGAATCCCCTAAACTCCCGAATAACTTTACCACCTTCAGCAGAAAGGTGATAAACTGTATGTTTAGGCTGTCCTGCAGCAACATAGATCGTGCCATCCGGTGCCTCAACTACATCGGTAATATTTGTGCCCATATCCGGTGGATACATACTGGTGGACCCATCGTTATTGATCCGCCCGATTTGATATCGAGTATTGAAATAAATGGTCCCATCCGCTCCATAACCCGTCTGAACAGCTGGAAAGTCCCCTACTTCGGAATAGATAAGTTCGATGGTATTTACCGCTCTGATTTTAAAATAATACATGGTGTTGCTTTCAAAATCAGTAAAAACAAACTCATCGGTTGTACTTTCACCAATCTTATTTAATTCACTAACCGTAAAATTCTCAATGGTACTGGCATATAGATCATACCTACCTATGGTACCACACGGTAGCTCCGATAGTTCCAGCTCAGTCCATACTAAAAGAATCGTATTATCATCTGGATTATAAGTGGCTGATACCGTTTGTGGTGCTGGTGCTTGTTCAGAACACGAACCACTTCCTGGAATATAAGGAATCGTTGTTTCCAAAGGGTTTTCTATCGGGGTCCAGGTATAATCTGGTCCTTTCGTATAGATTATATAAAAGTAATCACCCGATTCCAATACACTGTCTTTGGATGCTTCCGTAGTGTTGCCATTATCGGTCAGCAACGTGAAATCCTTTTTTGTAGAGGTGGCTACCACATAGGAATTACCAATTGTATCACCTACATAATACTTCACAAATCCATCCTGGGGCGCTTCACTGGGTGGTTCCGTTTTGCTACGAATGATAAGAATTTCTGTATAGGAGTTCATATCCTCAGGATTTTCCCATGCAAACTCAACAACCCCATCGTCTTCTACTTCATCCGGAAATACAATCACTGTAACCGGTGGTGCGGATGGCAGACCGGATGGTAAACTGGTTGACGAATCCGATGGCGCTGTCCCTGTGGTGGATGTCGTCGTACTAGGTAACTTTGTACTAGAACTTGTTCCAAAACAGTTATGGAATTCCTCACAAGGTAAGGGATCCCCTCCAAAACACTGGACAAGAAAAACACACGCAACTAAACACAATCCTACCAGGAGGAACACCGCCTTGATTGGTTGGGTAAAAACGAATGAATCATTCAGGCATTTATTTTGTTGTAGCATACACTAGCCTCCGTAATTTTCCATAGTCAAAACCGTATTTATGGTTCATAAGTCCATAAATCTCCCATACCACCGGTAGTGCCATTTTCCCCTCCAGCTAGATACAGCCGCCCAGCAGACCAGGTCATCGTAGCGGCTCCGCGATTTTGTGGTTGGATTTCATCTCCAGTGAAGATATTGTTCCACGCCGGTGTTTCACTATTCAAATCCGTTTTCATAATCAAGGTAACGGCTCTGGGTGAATCTCCATTATATACTTCATTCGCATCATATACAGAATTATACATACCAGTTACGGTGTACTCATAGGTAGTACCACCGACTATATACAGATACCCTTGAGGATCAATATACATGGAATGGTTGACCCGATTCGCCATTCCACCACCATTCTGCATGGCTCTGCGAGTCCATTCTCCCAAGCCTGCGTTCCCAGTGGGATCGAATATCCATAAATTGGAATTGACTTCGTTTTCTTCATCATCTACATGACAATCTCCATTCGCGTAATAATTAAATCCGCCTAATACATACAATTTACCATCGTACCAGGCAGCTGCAGCACCCACTCGGGGACACGGCTCATCATCACCGTATAAAGTCGGATCCGTAGGCGGTACCAGTTTTTGCCAAGCCCCATCGGAACCATTTTCGGGATCATATTCCCAAACGTCGTTGTAAACTTTATTGGAATAACTATCACTGGTAGTGGGTTCTCCTCCACCAAAAATCATAAATTTCTCTCCAGTCCAAACAGAAGCAGCAAAAACTCGTGGTTCTGGTGGCGTTCCATTAGGAATTCGTCGTACCCAATTGCCATCGCTTAAACCAGAACTATCCGGGCTATAGATCCACAGGTCGTTAAATACTTTGGTTTTAGAGGGTTCACTTCGGTAGCGTCCCCCAAATAGCATCAGAGAACGACCCGTCCATTCCATACTCGCACCATACCTAGGTGATGGAGCTGGATTAGGTGAATAATGCTGCCACCCCCCCGTATTTTTCGTGAAATCATACTTCCATAAATCATCGTACTGATGATTAATTAAGCGGGACCCATAATTGTAAAGCCCAGGAGCGCCTCCATGTCCACCAAAAACCCAGTAGCTACCATTACCAAAAGCTGAACTAGCATATTGCCTAGGTGACATAACACTAGTATCCGCAAGAATGGTCCAGGTATTCCCAGTAAGATCATAACTCCAGGTATCTTGTGCAAGTAATTCATTAAAAGGAAGATATGTCTCTAGATAACTCGTATCTCCTCCATTATCCTGGATTCCTCCAAATATGTACAATTTGCTATTCATAACTGTATATGCTGGCAGCATTCGTGGCGGAGCAAAAAGAGAAGGTGCATTGGTTTTCGACCAAGTGTTGGCACCTGGATCATATTCCATCACCCAGTTTGGATATTCATAACCGGCTGTAGCACGCCATGAATTAGCTGTAACCGGTGGCGAATTTACGGTTGAATTGGAATTTTCATCATGATATCCTGCCCAATAATAGAGTTTATCTCCATCCGATACCATGATGGCATTGTCACGGTTATCAGGCCAGGTATCAGGCACATCGCCCACACCAGTTCCTGAAATATCTCCATTTACTGTACCTAAATCAGACCAACTATCCGTGGTGGTATCGTATTCCCATAAATGCATATAATATTCGGTATTTCCACCGGAATAGATGCAGTCACCCGCAGGATTACAATACCGATCCCCACCATAAACATAAATCTTACCATCTAAATAAGCCATGGAAAAATAGCGAGCCCCGGGGATGATATCTTCGGGGGGCAATGCATCCATGGAAGAAGCCAAACGCGTCCAGCTGGTATCACTTGGATTAAAAAACCATAAGTCATTCAACCAATCATAATGTGCACGCTGATTCCAGTGGGGCATGTCACCATAACTAACGATCTGCGTCGTATCACTGTCGCCTCCAAAAATAAACATACCCTCGTTTCCATTATACGTACCCCATACAGCACGATGATCCGCTCTACCCGGAGGACGCCCATCATTGATAGGATGAAGATCTGTTTTACATGGTTGAATCAACGTCCAACTTTGAGCAGCCGCATCCAACCTCCATAAATCGTTTCGATACCGAGTAGTATTATATGGAGCTGCACAATCAGAGCCTCCTACCGTACTCATGGAATCCGAAATCCCTCCAAATAAATAAATGGCACTACCATCCGAACTAGCTACCATGGTATGTCCTGCTCGACCTGGTGGAGAATCAAATGTGCTGGTATCCATTACTTTCCAAAATGAGCTGGGATCATCAGGATTTTCCAGTATCCAGGTTTGCCAATCATAAACTAAAGAGAATTCAGTCTTATCGCCTTCTGGATAGGCTGTATAGAGGGGATTGGAAAAGGAGGTATAGCCATGATCACCAGTATCATCCGGTCGGATCAGATATCCCCCATGTAGAAAAAGATTACCATCAGCACCAGCCATGGCTGCAGCACCTTTGGGAACAGTGGGAGTTACATTTTTCCAGGTATTATCCGGTTGGGCATCCGGCTTAACAATAATCGTCGTAGTAAATGCCTCTAATACAGGTATTCCACAGGCTTCAGATAAAACTACAGCTTCCTGAATCTGGGGTAAGAAAGTCAATATATATTCACCGCTGCTCCCCATACCTGAAATCGTAATGGAATAAAGCGTAGTCGGGGTTTCCTCATCTGGGCTGACTTCAGTGATTTCTACTTCGGAACCGCCTGTTACTACTAAGTTTTTATCAGGTATTAAGCCCAATACCGGTTTGTCAAAGGCTAATATGTAATCTACACTGTTCGTACCTGGAGCATAGGGATAAGGTGCAGTGCTAATCACTTGAGGTGCACCGGCTGTAGCACAATCTTCCTCTAAAAGAATATTGAACGTTACGGTCTCTGATGCACCTAAACGTTTATAACAGTCGGCTTCCCGAATTGCCTGACCTGAGATGGAAGGACGCAATAATAAATTAAAGGTCATTCCCGGTAACAAACCAGTCATGGTAACCTGGTAGGATTCCGTAGGAGTAGCTGAATCCGGTGTGACCGACGTGATTTCAACACCCAATGGAGCGTTCGCTAAAACCAAAGTAGTACCTGTTTCTACACCCAGGACAACCTGATCAAAGCTTAACTCATAGGTATATTCCGTAGTGGATTTTGGCAAGGAAACCATATCGTCTGATATAGCCTGAGGCGCAGGCTCCACATTACATACGGAGGTTCGTTTAAATGAAACGGGGATACTATTGGAACCCATTAAAACACAATCTTCCTCATCCACTATTTGGATGCTGCCATCACTATTGGTAGCATTCAGTACCAATAAAAACCCAGCCTGATCCTCAGGAATGTCGGTTATAGCAATGTAATAGGTGGTATCCACATCGTTCTCTGAGGTGATAAGATCGATGGTACCTGCTCCAGGGGGATCTAATGTCACGGTTTCGTCAGCAACCAGACCAGATACAGGTACGGAAAACTGCATTTTTATATTCGCATAGCCTTCACCAGCAGGGAAAACCTGGACCAAACCAGCATTGCCAAGCAAGGGTGGGAAACAGGACTCTTCAGGTCCATCATCAGGTACCATAGTAGGCTTACAAGCGATCCACATCATGAGTACAGCCATCATAAAGATCAAACAGGTAAGACCAAATGAAGCTATTCTTTTTCTTGTATCCCTGGCATTCGTAGTAGAATGAAGAGGGGTCATGGTGCTGTGTTCTGCTCTTTTTGAGATTCCTTTTGGTAAGGATAAACAATTTGGATTATATACTTTCATAACCACCTTCCTTTCTATAGATCTATATCTAGGGGATACATGGTCCAGGTATCGTTGGTATACCCATTTGCCTGACAACCACAATCAAATCGTAAGGTTTCCGAACCAGGTCTGCATTCGCCGCCATGAACGGTTAAAGTATAATGCGCATTCCAACGGTTTCCAATTCGGAACATATCAATAAATCCCATACCTGCTCTCCGTCCAGGATGAGCATTGTTTGCTTGAATCAGACCAATTTTGGCTTGCCATTCCAGGAATGTATCTGGCGCACCTTGTCTGATATAATAGATGATATCGTTAAAATCGCTGCCATCTATGTTGGCTGCATCGGTCCGACCACCAAATATTAGTAACTGATAAATAGGTGGACTGTTGCCAATACGCATGTATGTGGCAGCAAAATCCGTCATATGCCCCCGACCATCT
>CAYPZJ010000038.1:0-20716 GCA_964414635.1 uncultured Spirochaetia bacterium | reverse complement strand
CCGGTTCTGGTTCCGGTTCTGGTTCTGGTTCTGGTTCCGGTTCTGGTTCCGGTTCCGGTTCCGGTTCTGGTTCTGGTTCGGGTTCTGGTTCTGGTTCTGGTTCGGGTTCTGGTTCCGGTTCTGGTTCGGGTAGAGGTTCTTGTTCTTGCTCTGGATTAAGGCGTCGAACGAGTAAATCTAAATCAGATGTTGCTTTTTCAGCAAAAGAAGCTGCTGGAGGGGGTGTAAAGGTTCCATTAAAATCACCCAGATCAACAGGAGGATACGTTTCTTGAGCTTCCGTTGGAAATACCAACTTGGTTTGAGCATTCCCATTCCACCGATTGAAATCTGCTGCTCCTTGATCCCATGCTTTGCTAAATACATTTCCCTTTATGTTTGCCACATCTACAGGTATCCAAATAGTATCGTTAATAATAGTGATACGGTTCTCGTCCAGTGTGATTTCTTCCTGTTGTGTTGCCGATAAGCCCGTATCAAAAAGGACCAAAATTTTTCCTGGAATCATCATTAATGCAGTAGAAATTCCTGCTGATTCAAGCAACGAACAATAAAAATAAGCTAAATCATCCACATCACCTGCCAGCTGCTGCATGGTTTCACGTGGGAATTGTACACGATCAATTTCATCGGGTTTCCGACTGTACTCACTATATGGTGTATCCGGCTCTTCAACTTTGTGATATCCCTTTTCATGCATCAGCATATATAATTGGGTTGCCATCTCCACCGAATCATTAAACTCGGTGGTTGCATTATTGAATTGGTTGATGGTGAATTCCACCATCTTACTCATGGCAGGATCATCTTTAGTGATAAATGAACCTACTTTGTTTGGATCATTCCATTGTACTGCATGGATACTATATACTTGCGCTTGTTCACGGTATCGAGTTTTCTTTTCTCTTCCCTTGTCTGTATATTGTATGCGCACTTTAAAATCCAATTCTCCATCGCGAGTAAATTTTAATAATTCAGGACTCAATGGGAATACAATATCTAGCTCGTGTGTTGCACCTGGGCCGATTGGAGTTTCAACAGGAATGCTGACGGGACTTGTCAGATATCCTTCTGCTTCAATTTCTACTAAGATGTTTTCAAGAACAATATCAGCGTTGTTTTTTAATACCATATGACCCAGTGGTTCTTGCATCTGAACCGTATAGATCGCGCTATAAATATCTTTAAGAGTAAATTCGACCACTTCTAAACTATCGCGAACCTGTTCCAAAACACCCTTGGTTACATTTTGAAAATTAAAACCTGCATAAATACCAAGTTGTACGATGGGGGTGGTAATCTCATGCTTTATGTTATCACGAAATACATATGAAAAACTTCCCTCAAGCATAAACGCAGCTTTTTGACTCTTAAATGGGAATGTAATTCCAAACACACCCCGTAGAAATGGATTCAATGTATAATACGCTGCATTATTCTCTACATTATACATGGAATAATACAAGCCAGGTCCTGCGGAGAGATACATGGTAAACTGAGGGTGGATGGTAAAATGTAATGTAGGAAGAATTCCAACACCCACATATGTGGTAAACGAGTAATAGCCTCCGGTTGTTGGATCGGTTCCCGTAATCATGGTTTGATTATACAAACCTTCCATACGAAGCATAAAGAATTTTGCTTTTACTATATTAATATTATATACCAACGAAGCACCGAATTGTACTCGTTTTCCTGTGGTATTCAATTTATCACCCAATAGAATATTTGGTCCTCCAATGAGAGCAAAAGAAGTCAAGTAAAGGGGATCCAACGAAGAAATATCCAGTTGTTCCTCTTCATCCTCACCTTCTTCACCCTCCTCGCTTTCACCTGTAGCACTATTCGCCTCCGTATCAACGGAAGTACTTGTAGTTGCGACAGCTGTTGATTCACCTGCTACAGCAGTTGGTTGGGTCGTTGCTGCTGGTGCGGGTTGATCCACTGTCGTAGCAGGTGGCGCTGCCGACGTTGTGGGGGCTGTCGTTGCAGGCGGTGTTTCCTGCGCCAGTAGAGGATAACTGAGAAAGAAACCCAGTATTATAATTATTATTCCAACAAGAATGGTGGTTTTCATCAATCCCTCCAATCCTTAAAATTCAAAATTCAGTCCAAATCCGCCACCGAAGTTGTCAATTTCTTCGTAGCCATTTTCCGTTGCTTGCCAAATTCGATCGTAATGCCCATGTAGGTAAAATGCTTTTCCGAGGTTAATCCGAAGTTGGAAACCCATCAGCGCGTTTTTCCAAATTGCTGCGTTTTCAAATGACAACTCACCATCATCATCCCGGAAGAAAAAGTCATCGGCTTTCTCCATATTTCGCTTCGAGTAATACGCGAGCATGCGGAATGGTGAATCGGGGTCTGGAGTGACCAGTTTTATCGTAAGGTTACTATTATTTCTCCCTTTTATGTCATCTATTTCTGCAATGATACGAAACTTATTGGAAAAATCCAGCCCAAATTGACCATAGGCTCCATGGGACCAGGAATCACGGGTGATGTTAGATGAATCATTCAGCCATCCTAACTTGGGAAGGGGTTTTTCATCGTTTATAACAGAATCTGCAGTAAAATATTGATAGCGTTGAATTTCATAAAACGGATCAAAATAGGAGGGTAAGTATCCCCGATTAATAAGCCGGTATTCTGCTGTGAGCAACAACCAAATCCCCATCTCACTGGACATCAGAATCTTTATTTCCGCACCCGTATGCAACCCATTTCCATAATCTACTTTTAATAAGGTATTAAAATCCATATAGGGTTTAAAAAAGAACTTTTCGGTATCTGCAAGTGTCACTTCCCAGTCCATTCCAAATACATTAGCAACCGACATCTCCTCTGCTTGGAAAAAATCAAGGCTATCCAGATCAAAACTTCCGTCAGTATTGGTTTTAAGAGATAAGGGGGCTCTGAAATCACTTACATAGGTGAATCCCAGCTGAAACGATTGTGCGACCTTTTTTTCACTTTCCGCAATATAACCAGGATTGATATGCAAGCGTCCGCCAGCAATTTCCGGTTTTAAGAAATTGTCTAACATCAGGCTAATGCCAAAAAAATTACTAGCAAAATCAAACGTTAAACCACCTTGATAGTGATCCATATCCATTACATTATCATAATTGGACATAATCGTACGATGACCAAATGTAATTCCATCCAAAACACCATAGCGTGCATTAATAGAAATATCTTCCACCTTGCGATGAAAGTCAAAGAATCGGATCACTTTTCCAAAATCGGATGGTTCATCCCAATCTTTTTGACGAAACTTAACCCCATTCTCTCCATCTTTTGGATCCAGATCCATCAAACGAATATTAAAAGGTCCTTGCAAACCCATTAACACACCCACTTCTTCAAAATATAAAGAGAAAAAGATGGATGCTTTTAAGTAAAGATCATCTTCAAAGCGTCCAAACCAAAATTCAAACCCAAGTGACCCTTGTTTGGGACCCTCTTTTGCTTCTTGTGCTTCTGCACCTTCTTTTGTCTCGGAATCTTCTGTTCCAACCAGTTCCACATCCTCTGTATCTACCATCCCACTTTCCTGAGCGCTAAGAGGAAGAACCAGGATTAAAGACAAACAAACCAGAACCATCGGTGCGAGTAGTTTCATAGCGATCACCTTTTCCTTCATCCCTTCTTTTTCAATAACAAAACAAGGGGGTTACTATTCCATCCGCAAGGACAGCATCCTATATCATCTTTTATTATAACACATTTGCTAGAAAAAGCATTTTTTATCATTTTAAACAACGCAGTACAGCACAGCATCAACCGTGCATGCTTATAGTATCGGTTTTGTAAAGCAAATAGTAAACCGTTCCTCATATGTATCATGGTTTCTGTTATTTTAGATTACTATGATTTATGAATGCTCGATTTGTGCATACTAGATAATTGGAGTAGGGGTGTTTGACCGAGTCATCAACTCCGATAATAAGATCCCAGTAAACCCCCGCTCCAAAACACCTATAATGGGTAAGGTGGTGAAATCAACATCCAGGTTATGGGATCCTCGTAACGCATAGACACCCATACCCGCTTGACATGCAGCGGAGACACCACTAGCGGAATCCTCGAACACTAAACACCGATTAGGGTTAACTCCCAGTAATGCTGCACACCTGAGATATACATCGGGGGCTGGTTTATTATGCTCCACATCCGGATCATTCCCACTTTTTACTTGTTTAAAATAGGGGGTCAATTCCAATTCTGTTAGAAAAAAAGTAATTAACTCGGGCATGGATGCCGTGACCAATCCTAAAGGGAGTCCTGTTTGATGTGCTTGATCTAAAATATCACGTGCACCGGCTACCATCTGGATTTCATGAACACGCTGTTTTATAAACTTTAGTTTGGTTTGTTGCATGGTTGCGACGTCCGTTTGAAGTCCATATCGTTCAATGAGTTGCGCAAACATTTCCGTATCTGGAAACCCCATGAATTCATCTGGTCCCTTGAGATCGCGTGGCAGTCCAAATGTAGCAAAGGTGTCCATATCTGCTTGATGATGGATGGCTTCGGATTCAATTAATGTTCCGTCCATATCAAATAGAATGCATTGCCACTCCATGGTAGTATCCTCCTACTTTTTCCGATTGAGCAAATAGCTCACCAAATCAGCCAACCGTTGTGCGTTTGGAATGGCTTCACACGCTTGTTGCATTTCTTCTGAAAGCTGCTGGGCTTCTCGTCGAGCCCCTTCCTTTCCCAATAACGATACAAAGGTCAGTTTATTAAGTGCATGATCACGCCCAGTCGTTTTCCCTAAAATGATAGGATCTCCTTCTACATCCAGAATATCATCAATTATCTGAAATAACAAGCCAATGCCTTCCCCATAAAACGTCGCAAAATCCATTAAGGCTTGATTGCCTTCTCCCGTAAGAATACCCATCCGACACGCACATCGAATCAATTTCCCTGTTTTCCGTCGATGCAGCTTTTTCAGATCCTCTATGGTTTCCAGCGCATGCCCTTTACCAATATCAGTAACCTGCCCACCTACCATACCATCATATCCAGCTGAAGTGGCTAATTCTAAAACAAGGGCGGAAGCATTCTTTACAGTAGAATAATTCCGTGCAAGAATCTCGAATGCAAGGGTTAACAATCCATCTCCGGCTAATAATGCCAAATCCTCACCAAACACACGATGGTTTGTCGGTTTGCCTCGTCGTTCCTGCCCATCATCCATGGAAGGAAGATCGTCATGAATAAGCGAGTATGTGTGGATAAGTTCAATAGCCAACGCAGCAGGTAAGGCATTTTTGGTGGGTGCTCCTGCTAACTCGTTAAACATGAGAACTAAGACAGGACGGATGCGTTTGCCACCATTGAGCATACTGTATCGCATAGAAGAGGCTAAATTTTTTAATTCACCATCTTCATCCGGAAGATTATAATGGATGTAACTATTCACATTGGATGCGAGTTGAGCAATATAGTCTTCGATTTTCAATGGTCTGTCCTATTCATTTTTCAAGACTTCTACAAAGGCTTCGCGGGGAATATCCACATTTCCGAATTGGCGCATTCGCTTCTTCCCCTCTTTTTGCTTTTCTAACAGCTTCCGTTTTCGTGTAATATCCCCTCCGTAACACTTCGCCGTCACATTCTTTCGTAATGCGCTGATATTCTCACGAGCAATAATCGATCCTCCAATGGCTGCTTGAAGCGGAATACGAAACATATGGCGAGGAATAATTTCTTTGAGTCGTTCAATAATAAAACGTCCCCGGGATACGGCTTTATCACGATGAACAATCTGAGAAAAGGCATCTACTTTGCGTTCATTCACCATCACGTCTACTTTGACCAAATCCGAATCCCGATATTCCAGAACATAATAATCATATGAAGCATATCCGCGAGAGATGGATTTTAAGCGATCATGAAAATCATAAATTATCTCTGCTAAGGGCATATCATAGTCAATCTGGATCCGCTTCTCATCTAAATAATTCATATGAACCTGTTCCCCTCGTTTATCCATCGCTAGATTCATTACATTCCCGAGAAATTCAGCAGGGGTTATGATCCCTACCCGAACAAACGGTTCCCGAGCATACTCAATGTGGTTGGGTTCGGGGAAATTGGCAGGATTATCAATGATTACTTCCTCCCCTTTGGTTAGTATAAAATGGTATTCAACACTGGGTGCCGTGGAAATAATGGATAAATCGTATTCCCGTTCCAACCGCTCACTTATTATTTCAAGATGCAATAAGCCTAAAAATCCGCATCGAAACCCAAATCCCAATGCAGCAGATTTCTCAGGTTCATAAACTAAGGAAGCATCATTTAGTTTTAATTTACCCAAAGCATCTTGTAACAATCCATAGTCTTCCCCATCTACAGGATAGAAACCCGAAAAAACCATGGGTTTAACATCTTTATATCCTGGCAGGGGTTTGGCAGCAGGATGTTCCACCGTGGTAATGGTATCACCGATTTTAGCATCCTGCAAATCCCGAATATTTGCAATCAGATATCCCACATCCCCTGCTTGGAGTTCTGTTTTCTTGACAAATTTAATTTGATAGATACCCACCTCATCAACCCGGTAAATTGCACCTGATTGAAAAAATTTAATATCTTGATCCTTACGAATGGCTCCCTGTTTAATACAAATGCTAACCACAACACCCCGGTATTGATCATACTGAGCATCAAAAATCAAACCTTGAAATGGGGCATGTTGGTCTCCATTGGGTGGAGGAATATGCTTAATAATGGCTTGAAACACTTCGTCAATATTAATGCCTTCTTTGGCACTGATACATACGGCTGTACTCGGATCCAACCCTAACTCATTCTCAATTTCTGCTTTGGTGTTTTCAATATCTGCAGCAGGTAAATCAATCTTGTTAATTACAGGGATTATTACCAAATCATGTTCCATCGCTTGATACATATTTGCAACCGTCTGTGCTTCAACACCCTGACTGGCATCCACAACAAGGAGAACCCCTTCACAAGCAGCTAACGCCCGGGATACTTCATAAGAAAAATCAACATGTCCTGGAGTATCGATTAAATTGAGAAAGTAGGTTTGTTTGTCACCCCCTTGATATTTGAGTGTTGCCACTTGGGATTTGATTGTAATACCCCGTTCTCTTTCAAGATCCATGCTATCCAGCATTTGTTCCCGACGTTCCCGAAGTGGAACGGTATCAGTATATTCCAACAGTCGGTCAGCCAGGGTACTTTTACCATGGTCAATATGGGCGATTATCGAAAAATTACGAATATATTTCTGATCAGGCATACGTGCTTTTTTCCTTCTCCTAAAAACGCGTCATTGAGTGTAATATAACAAGATAATTAGAGAACGACACATAAATCGTTATCTTTAAATCCCTTTATCGAAAAAAGTTTCGGAGTAAGCGCCTCCAACAATCGAGCTGGAGTTTGTATATGGTGGGAAACTAGCAGCAGCTATATAGAAAAGCATTATGCCTATATTAATAGGTTTCAAAAAAATACAAACCAACGAATTCTGAATTACAGTTAGGAGAAAGCGTACCACCTTGCTTATCCACGTTGCTTAATGATTCGTGGACAGGTTTTGGCTAACCCTTCTATGAAGATATACACCCTTTTTAAAACATACGAGCACGACGATGTTTTTCCCAATATTCTCTGAACCGATGGGCATACTTGGCGATCCATTCCCGGCAAGCAACATCCAATCCGATATCTCTTTTTTGCTTTTCGCTTTCAATCCATTTATACCGCAGGATCTCTTCAATTTGGGCTTGGTTATATTTCAGTAATTCATCCGAAGACCATTTTTTCATATTCTTATTTTCGTGCTTGTAGCCTAAATGTTGAATAAAAACATAGCACATTCCTAGCAAGTTGTCAAGTTTTCGAATCGTTATAGTCAAAATTTGTGTCAACCTTTGTTTTGGGTACCATCTATTTAGAGGAATTGTAGATAGTTCCTTTTTATCCAGGTGTTAATTGCACTTAACATGATTCTAATTTTATAGATGAGAATTCGTCAAATCATGATGTAGAAAGCGATGTTCAGATAACCCACAATTCTCCCAGGTTGCTGGTGGATATTGCATTCTACCGGGTTCACATATATAAGATATCCCTGTTGCCTGTTGAATCCGAGCAATTTCCTGAATGGTGCATCCTGCTACTGATAATCCCTGCCACACAGGACCCCAGTTTTTCATTTCCAGAATCACATCTTCTATATCGGTAAAGGGACGAAACATAACCAACCGACCTTCGGGTAGTGGACGAAAGGTATTTTCAGAGATGATAATCGCTTCCTTAACAAGATTATCTGGAGCGATAATATGAATATCATCCCGCAACTGTAACCCTCCCAAGTAGGTTCGGATCAATCCGTATTGCTCCGGTGTGAAATCGCCGGGCGGTAACGCATCACGAAATTGAAATAAATATGTTGCTAATTGGGTTGCCCACGTTTGTAATTGTGTTAGATCCTGTGTTGAGCACCAGTAAACTTGGGGAGATAAACATCCCGATCGATCAAATAAGCAGATATCCCACGCCATTCCTTGTAGTATAGCCGCTGAATTGAATGCATCTACCCCACAAATTCCAGCACTTATCTTATGACCGTATGGCAATATGTTTCCATCATATTGTGAAGTGTACCATTGTATCGTTTCATCCGATCCATATACTATCAACCGCTCGCAACACTCAAGAAAAGCAGCCGTAATATCTAGCTGCGTACTAGAAAAAGGCATGTATACAATGCGGGAAGCTAATATGGGAAGTTGACTAATAAGACGCTTTAATAGATGATATAAAAAAAGAGTATCCTTAGAAGAAGGCTTGATTATCACTCGAAATCCATGGAGCAATCCATTAATAATACTCACAAAGGCTGTTCCTGGGATGGTTCCTGCTCCAATGATTCCCAACCATCTAGGATAATACCTAGGGTTTTCCCCTTCCATTTTGGGGACTACTTCATAATATTGTTGAAGCCAAGCGTTTCGCTGATCCGGAACAGATAGTTCCTTCAACCATATAAATCGTTCCCGAATCATAGGTTTACTAAAGCCTGTTTCCTCCGCTATTTGAGTTAGTAAGATATCGGAAATTGGTTCATGAATAGTCAATGCGAAGGCTTCCAGAATGTTTTCAGGCTCTGGTTGATCAAGATGCGAGGAAGGATTTTCATTCTTGGAAACAGCGTTTATATAATTTAGTATGGAGTGATAGCGATCTGGTTTTAGTTCCTTACTAAATTGAGGGAAGGGATGCAACATCGGATGAGAATTCAAACTCATGAGGCATATAACTCCATACTCAATGAACAACCCCGTTTTGGTGCACCCAATAAGCGTTTTTCATACCGAAAACCTCCAGGAACTGTGTATCCCCAATCCTCTGTTACAAGTGCTGAGATGGTTGGAATATTGGCTAAATCAAAATGGAAAAGTAATCCTGATTCCCCTTGAGAACAGGGCTCCATTGTTACGGGGTTTAGGGCACGAGTCCTAACCCAAGGTGGAGTCTGGTATCCTTCTTGTAATGCAGTATTTTCATAATGGGATACTAGTGCTGTGGTATAAAATTGGGAGTACATCTCAGTCATACCAAACTCTCGCACGTGATGACTGTGAGGGATATGAAAAATGTCCTGATAGTACTGTCGCAGTTCCACTTCAGAATAAGGAAGTGTTTTACCTTTAAATCCCCCAGTATCCATGATTCGACTTCCTGAAGCAAGTTGAAATCTATACTTTTTTTCTACACAAACGGATATAATTTCCATAAAAGCAGATAAAATCCCACAAAGTAAAACAGGAATACCTCGTTTTCCCAACTCGGCTATTTTTTCAAGCATACCATCAATATCTATTCTATCTTGTTGTAACATCCATAGCGTTTCTCCTTCTCCAAAAGCTTTGTGGACATCCGCTAACATATAAGAGAGTGAGGAATGCGGAAATGCGATGGGATCAGGTGCAAGCATGAGCATGGCAATATGTGAACGATCGGGGAGTACATAATGTTTGAATGAAGTACGTAGGGCTGTTTCATATATTTCAGGATAAGGTAAAAAATGTTTTCCCCGATGAAACGCACCTTGAGTTGTTCCGGTGGTCAAGAAATAGCGAGTGGAAGGAACGCAGGTTAATTCCGTCTCTTTAAATGCTGAAACCGATACAGGTGGGATAGCTTCCCAGGTTGCTACTGTATTAGGTGTTTTTCGTAATTGATTACAATACCGCTGGTAGGGAAGATTGTTGGTGTATTGATATGCAAATACTTCCAGCGCAAGGGTATTAAAATCCCCATGAGATGGGTTTGTAATATATTCCAATATGCGCTGTGCTATTTCTGGAACCATTGGTGCTTCAATTCCTTCAAGGTGTTTGGTGGATACTGTATTTGATCATACAATCCGTTGTTCCGCCGTTGGCGTAAAGCTTCATATAAGATTACCGCAGTTGCTACCGATACATTTAGACTTTGGGCTAATCCCATCATGGGGATTTTAATGAGGGAATCAGCAAGGGACAACCAAGGTTTCGATACTCCTCGATGTTCGTTTCCCACAACGATTGCAGTCGGTATGCAGTAATCCATGGCATATAAATCGGTGGGATCTTGTTCGAGTGTCGTAGCCAGGATAGTAAAACCTTGTTGATGCAACAAGTTGACACAGCGTTCAGGGGATTCATGATGAATAAATCGCATCCATTTTTTTAATCCACCACTGCTTTTTTTTCCAATATCTGGAAAACATTCATTTGTATATACCAAATGTAAGGTATCCACTCCTACAGCATCGCAGGTACGCACGATCGCACTTACATTATGGGAATCATGGATATTTTCGCAAACCACTGTTAATTGGGGTTGTTTATGGGAAAGAACTTGGGTTAAACGTTGTTTTCTATGTTCTGTAATAGATTTGCGCATAAGTATTAGGGTAGATATGCTAGAAAATTACCAAATGTAAGTTGATAATAACGCTTTCGCAAGATGCGTATTCGTGCCAGTTCCGGGTTGCTCTCGTAGGAAGAATCATTTGCTGGGCTGTATTGCTGATCTAGTATGCGAACGATTTGCAAAGGAACCTGTGAATCTGTTTGGTGTGCATTGATAAAACCAGCATTGCTATAATCAGTGGATCCAGCGAGTTTTACAAACGATTGAATGAATTCTGTACGAATTTCTACCGGGACGGATTCTAAGTTTAACAAAGTTAAACAGCCACGCTCATGAAGTTTCTGCCATTGTTCTTCCGTTGGAAATGTGTCTGAAACCAATTGAATCCATGGTTGTTCATTTCCATCGAGTAAGCCTTGAATTTGTTCGGTATTCAAATCTTGGAAAACGCATCGCCCATTAAGCTGATTTACAAAATCGATGGTTTGTTTGGTTTGCATTCGCACCGTACCATTGGGATGAAAATAAACAGCGGCGCCCCCATCAAAGAATAGATGAACTGCTCCATATTGACTGACAATCCGATACACATGACTTCTTGTGTCAGAACCGTCGGTTAAGCCATAGTGGCTGACAGGGAAAATGCTTAACATACCTGGTTTGGATTGAAAATCCGCCGCCGTTTTCCCCTTTGTATTCGTTAGCCACTGGTAGGACTGCTTTTGAGCGAGGTTTTCCATTTCATCTAATAGATCTGGAAAAGTACGATAAACCAATTGCATTCGTATGGTAGCAGGGGAAGCTTTTGGAGGAGGATCGGTATCCAGTTGGGGAATCCATGCGCTTTGTGCGATGATTTCATTAATCGATTTTTGTGATGGGAATTGAATCTCCGATTGTAGCATAAGCTCATAAAGGATAGGGTGGAGCATAGTAAGAACCGCATTTAACCCAAGCGGGTTGAGAGTTTGAAATTGTTCCAAGGGCGTATTCGTATTTGATCCATTTCCTTGTGTCTCAATCTGCAATACTGGTATACCTGTTATAAAATCAGAATGGATGGCTGCGTTGGATAGTAATTGCGCTTTCCATGTTACGTCCTTGGGAATCAAAGGTTGAATCTTCTGAAACAACGGTTGAAAATCTATTGCTCCCTGAATGATTATAGTATCTGATCCACTTCCAATCGCATCTAAATGTATATGCAAAGCCAGGTTTGATGGATGGTATGGGGAATCATTGGGAAATGATTCCAGATAGCTAAGTAAAGGATTCATACTATCAACTACTTGGTAGGTGTCGTCAACTAATGCAACAAGTATGCTACGATTTGGTACTAGGTTTGCATGGTGTATACGAACCTGTAGACTTCTTAGTAATTCCAATAATGTAGCAGTAGAAGCAATTTGCTGGTTGAAAGATTGGATTGGAATTTCGTTTGGAGATAACGCTGTCCCATTGATACTTGCGGTAAGCAGGATGCTTTTTGGAGGCTCTGATAAATAGGTAGCTGCAGGGATGGAACCTACAAGCATCCAACGTTTTGATTTAAAAATGGGTGTTGTTGGCAGTGTAACATGAAGCTTGGATTGGAGAAGCATACTGTGAAAGGGTGATATGTTATGTGCACTTCGAGAATCCAAACCTTCAGCACTTAACAAGCGATGAACTACTTCCGAACTGATCCGAATTATCGGGATGGAATGTGTAGAATCCAACTTATAGGTAGTATATCGTAACGCGGAATGAAAGTCATAGATACACACAAGTTGCGCACCTTGTTCTGCTGCAAGACGAATGCGTTTATTTACATCACTCCAACCCCGTTTGCGTAACTCAGCTGATTTAGGAGGGCCGGTATATAGAACTACAGCAGCGTTTTCTAAAGGTAAAGACTCTCCATCCTTATCAAGGTAATCATTGCATTCCTCTGATTCATCTTTAATACCATATCCTATATAGACCAAATTTGCTAATTCGACCCATACAGGATTGTATGGATATTGAATCAAATAATCATTTCCAGATTCGAGATTCCAAAACGTATGCCCTTCATCCCAAGAAATACCTACTTGGGTTGAATGGTAGGGGATGCGAATCGGTTGGGATGATAAAGGAATCATCATGGATTGAGAAGGATTAACGGAAGCTACACCCAAATTTTTCAATACAGTTTGTAAATGAAGAAGGCGCTTTCGTTCCCCTTGGGTGCCCGGTTCCCCAGGATTAAAATGTCGTCCAGCAAGGTATTGCGCTTGCATGAGTGCATGGGGAAGATCGATTGGGCTGTGATAATCCACCTCTAGATTAGATCGAATGGTATGATAGGAGGTCAGAGCATTTTGGGAGCATGCCCCTGACAAACAAAGAATTAATAAACCATATAGAATACCACATCTCATAGGCAGTAAGATAATAAAAAAACAGTCGGAAACGATAAGTATACCCTGATGGTGTCTATCTTTTCGGTTTTGATAATACGAATGGAATCAAACTGTTAATATGAATGATGGTTGAGAATACATAGCTGATAGATGGCAAACCATGCAACCACCGAACGTGAAATCCTACAGATTTTTTTCCCATTACAGAATTTCAGAGAATGAAGTGTTAATAAGGATAGACTATTTGAATACAGGCTACCCATGGCAGATACCCAACCGTATGAATCCCCTAAGGTATTTCAACCGCCCGGACGTCCCAGTATGGGCGCAGCAAATATTGGGATTCGGGGATTTCTATCTCGCTTTCTCAAGCCATTACGCTTTGTTATTGTCGACTGGTATTTGCTTCGTGAATATCTAAAAGTAGGTTTTGGTGCTCTGACCTTTTTTGTTTTACTGTATTTGTTTTTTACGATGGTGGTCGAAGTACCCCGCCTTTTGATGGCGGAGGATAAGCCCCATGCCACTCCGATAAATATTACACTCCACTATCTGTACCAAATTCCCTACATCTTAACGTTGCTTTCCCCTATTGCATTTCCATTTGCTGTGATTTTTGTAATTGGCAACCTTTACAAAAATCACGAAGTAGTTGCTGTCATTGGTTCGGGGGTTCATTTATATCGCTATACACTATCCGTAATGATAGCAACGATCATGTATTGTATTGTGTTATTTATACTATCAGATACCGTTGTGGTACCATTATACGATGAATCGGAACGACTGGATTCCCTTATACACAATCGAAATGAGGATGTAAGCAAAAACGTAGAGCGGGATATTATTCCTGGAGAAAATAATATCATCTACATTGTGGATCGGTATGATTCAGCAGCACAGGAATTTTTTACGGTAACCATTGCAAAAGAACGATTTCGTGCCAATTTGCCAGAATGGGAACGGGTGGATGCAGAATCTATAGATCAGTATGTACGGCCGGAAGATCTAGCCACGGAGATAAAACAATATGATTCGCTTGATGATTATGAACGAGGTTTTATCGATGAAGGAAATCCAGATGATATTGAATCGCTAGATGAAGCAGGATTGATTGAGCATACCGAATCAAATAGCGATGTGGAATCCGTTCCTGAAGAATCAGATACTAGGGCTGATGATCAAATGGATAGAACAGGTGAAGAAGTGGAGGAAATACCAGACACGTCAGAACAACCTTCCCCCCCCGAATCGGAAAGTGCAGGTCAGACAACAGAAAACCCATCCGAAGAAATGCAACCTGAAACCGAAACCGAGGTACAGCCGACAAGTCAGTCCGATGTAACCGTGTATGATCGCACACCTGAAACCGTAGTTCGTGAGAAAGACATTGCTGGTGCAACAACACCGATGCCTTCAGACCGACCATTGCAAGGAGAAGCGTTTTATGATCGTTTAATGAGGGAGTGGCAGGAAGCGCAAACCGACCCCTCATCAACTTCTGTGGATTCAGCACGTAAACCCATTGCTGTATCTGAAATAAGCTTACCTGATACCATAAACAGTGAATCCTGTTCAGCAGCGCCTGATACCAGGCATGAAAAACCAGAACCAGTTTATCATTCCACACAAGGGTGGCTTTATGGTGTGGAAGAAGATTTTTATTATGAAGAAGTTATGGAAGAACAAACGGATGATCCATCACGCTATCCAGCACCAAATCCCCAAGCCAACCCCAATAATACTCCCGGTTTTAATTTAGGCAATGTTTTTTCTCCAAAACCTTCTTCCGCTTCACATGCTACACCTTCACCGGAATCATCCCCCGATGTAACAGCATCCAATACCCCAACTGAAGAACCCGTTACATCTGCCCCTAAATGGGATCCGAATCGACACCCATTGGAGGATCCTTTTTGGGAAGAACAGTTAAGTGGACAGGCACGGGAATTGGGTTGGAATCCTGATGAAACAGCTCCATCCATTCCCGAGGAAGATTCGGGTATCACTGGTACTACCAGGGAGGGTCGACAAGCTACCCAAGATGAATTATCCTCATTGGAAGAACCAGTGGAAACGCCTCGTGAAGATGCAGCGGATGAAGTGCAATCGGAATTAGAAAGTTTGGAGCAATCTTTGGAGGAGGAGGAGCAGGAATTAGCTCCACCCTCTCCAGAAGCACGTACGAAAACAGCGAATCCATTTTCTATATTTCAGGATCGATCTTATGCATTGGATTCCCCTTCGGAAGAAGAAGAAGACACTACATTACGGGAAGCAGAAGAAACATTGATGGAGGATACCTATGATCAGGTTACTATCGTAGAAGAATCTGGTAATAGCGAATCCGAATCTCGCATCCCTAAACCGCCTGTGGAAACCGAAGGCGAGCGTATTTGGAATTATGTCAATCAGGGACAAGATGCTGATTTGAGTGAATTGCGTTCCCGTATTGGTTCCCGTGGATCAACGCGCATTGCGTTTGAATCCGAACCCTCAGAAGAAATTGTGGAAAAAGAACAGATGGAACATATTGAACCCGAGGCTGAAGGATCGGATCGACCCGCATTAGGTTTTGGGAGCCGAGATGACAATCAAGGGAGATCGGTTCCTCCAGAAGTTCTCCCGATGCCCAATTCCGCACAAACAGCAGGACGTGAAGTGGACATTACCCTGTTTAATATCAATGAAGAAATGTTTGAAACGGAACAAGAATCCTTTTATGAATGGCGAATTACTGCCAATCGATTGAAATGGCATCCTCAGAAACGACGCTGGGTAGCATATGGAGGAACGAAGTGGATTTGGGGAAATGATGGGAAAATTGTGAAACAATTAAGTCTGGATAATGTAGTACTCCCTGAATTGGAAGAGTATCCCGCCTATTTTGAACGATTTCGCCGAAATACACGAACGATTTTTCGATTAACGTGGGAAGATTGCGAACAATTGATTAATAAGCTAAAACGTGCCCATAAACCCTACAAAGATATTGAATCGGAAATGTATGGAACCAAGGTGGCTTGGCAGTTTGCAACGTTTTTTGTGGTTTTTTTGGGTTTGGGTCTAATGGGTACAGCAAGTTTTCATGGGCGAAAAGCGGTTATGATTCGATCCCTGGCGATTTCACTAATCTTCTTTTTTATGTACTTTGTATTACACCAGCTAGGGACCTCTTTAGGTAAAACCCAGAATACCATCGCTCCTGAATTCATGGTACATCTAGGGAATGCTATTTTTTTCTTCACAGGACTCGTGCTAATGCGTTTTGCAAAAACATGAAACCAGGTTTGATTTATTCCTTACCGGTTTAAGAAATATAACCCCATATATATTTTAGGATCGATTAAAATACCCTTTTTACGTTGGAGATCCAACCACGTATCTACTTCATCCAGCAAAATTTCATGTACTGTAATATGTTCCCCATCAACTCCTCCTCCCGCTTCTATCTTTTTCAGCTGACTCATTCGAAACACAGAAATGACTTCACTGGATAGTCCTGGGGAGGGGGGACCTTCTGTCACCAATTCAACCGATCCTGCTTCATACCCCGTTTCTTCAATCATCTCTCGCCGGGCGGCTTGTTCTAATGATTCGATGCCTATTGTACCAGGATCATTCACGAGTCCAGCTGGGAATTCCAATACCATTGCATTGAGTGGGATTCGATACTGTTCCACCAAGATTACTTTGTTATCAGAGGTCAAACCAATCATTACCACAATACCAGTGCAGCTATCTCGACGGACATATTCCCAACCGTTCTCTTTATACAATGTGATATAGTTCCCTTGGTATAGTTTCATTAGCGTATATTCCTTTGTAATATTGTGGAGTACTTAATCTGCAAGAATCAGGCGGTATACCCATGATATATTCATACCGTGTTCCGCCAATACAATCCGTTTACAATCCTTTTTTACACCATACATGGGAGAATACCATTTTTTGTCTACTGATAAGCTAACCCCAACAGAGGATGCTTCTCGATCCAGCACTAGCGAGAATAACGATTTCCCATCTGTATGCTTTACTTGTACCGTATCTCCATCTACTGTCGTATCCATAAAAGGAATAGAATGTCGTACCACCGCATCAACAGGTTCTGAGGATGAAACCGTATCGGTAAGTACGTATGTAGCATGCCCATCAAATGCAACGGTTCGAGATACCACTGGTTCTCCTGGAATTTCATTGTATGCTTTATGAGAAACCGTAATCCGCATACTTCCATCTGGATTTTCTTCCAGTGTGTCTAAAGAAATGACGTCTGGTGTAAATTCAGAGATTAATATACGTTTATGATTTGTTTCATTAATACAAATGCCATTATGGGCTGCCGTAGAGATGATCCATTCCCGTTCCGGACTATCATTGTATAACCAACGTCCTGGGTCAGCGATGAGAACTTCGTTGTTTGCATACCATTCAAAACTCAATAAATCAAAATGACCGTGCCAGCCTCCTGTAGGACCATAATCTAGGATGAGATGGTGCGATGTGGGATCCATACCCGTACGAAAGAAAATATAACCCGAATCTGGTAAATTGATTAACCGAGGAAGTACTCGTTCGGGATCCGCTTTCATTGCAGGAATACCTAACGTTTGATTCTCGGGTGTATCAAAAATCGGGCGTTCATCAAATAAATAATAATACTGCAGTGAAGCTGTTTCGTTTTTACGATCCGAATCAGAGAAAGCGGGGCTTATTTTATTTGGGTGAATGAAATATTCTGCCACCTTAAGCATCTTTAGAAGCGTCGTTTCATAGGAAGGATCAAAGGAAACATCAAATGCTTTAGCGAGTAAATAAGGACGTGCCAAAACACCCATTGCAACATTATGATAGTGATTCGATGCTTCAATCTGCATTCCATCTTCGTGTACCTGATTCGCCATACACTTTTCTAAAGTGGTTCGTGCAATCTTTACGATGGAGTCCGATTCTTCAAACTGAGGGAATACAATCCCAAAGTATAATGCCCCTTCCGATGCGATGGCTGTATGATTACTGAAATAAAACCAATCTTCGGATGCTTTGGCGGTTAATAAATCCCGTAAGCGCTTGCCTTGCAATAAAAGTAATTCTAAATAATGTTGATGTTGCTCTTCGGTTAGAATATCACTCCCTCGCGTTAGGATTTCTGTTCGAACCATACCTTTTGTTCGAATTCCAACATTTATCATATATAAGGATGGAATCTCGAATCCGATATTTGTTGGCTCAGGAATTGGTTGTGTCATGACATGGGAGTAATAAGCTGAAAAATGCTCACGAAAGGCATGCTTATATTTCTCCTCTCCCGTCACGCGATAAGCCAGTGCCAGGCGATAGAACCATGGAAGACGATGCATCCAATGGATAAATTCAGGATCTTCTACTGGATTTGTTACCCAATCCCATTCTTTTGAAACGGTTATAGCACCCCCTTTAATGGGGCCGGAAAATGTCCACTCCACCCAATTATCTGCCTGTGTTCGAAGATTTGGAATGGATTCATATTCAGGTGTTCCCTCTTTGAAATACGGTTCGAGTAGTTGGGTTGGATCACTCCACTGATTTTTTACATCCGTATCAGTTTGTTCTATTGGAATAGGTGAATCATCAGCGGGGATATGATTTTCTTCCTTACCCCCACAACTTGTCAGTGCAATCAGTAAGGAGAACAGCATTAGGATCATTAATTTGAAAAGTAGCGGTTTGAAAATGGGCATAGTGAATTCCTTGATATCTTAGTTGTATGGAAGAAAAAGAGGAAAAATTACGTAGAAATTTACGCAACATAGGGTCATTCACCCCATTTCATTCGATGTGGTAAACCCTTATCAAAGGGAGTATATCAAAATGAAGGACGGGGGTCAACAGTGTATATGTTATGGTTCAATCCCCTCGAGCAGGTTTGCTTGGTACAATCCTGTGAAGATACAAACGAATACAGCAGCCAGTTTTATATCCAAAGGGGTTTGCTCCATATTGTCTAAAACAACCCAGGAATCCCAATCTTCGGAGAAGTATGTTTGAACTTTCATAGTGCCCTCTAATCCGTCTATCACCCAGGAATCCCAATCCATACTGAAATAGGTATATGCATCCAACCGTTGATTAGTATCCCAAATCCACCAATTATCATAATCTTCACTAAAGAGCGTTTCCATACGGATCGACCGATACGACCAGCTGTCAAAATCATTACTCCATAGTGTATTCATAGTACCATCAAGTCCTAATCCATACACATTCCAGCGATCCCAATCATCATTCCATTGCGTATGAAGTTGGCCATCCGTTTCAGCCCATTGAATACTCCATGAATCAAAATCATTACTGAATACTGTAAATAGGCGTACCTCTTCTTCGGGTTGAAAAAAAGAAGTATTTGTTTGTTGTTCTGAAGCGGTTGTCGTGGAACCCGTGGTTGGATTCGCTTCTCCTAACAAAAAAATACACTGGGTATGTGTCATGCCCACCATTAGTGTGAAAATGATAAATAGAGAAATGGGGTTCAGACGAATCGATCGCAATATTCATTCCTTGTTTAGAACAAGCTATTCAATTATTAATCGTAGTGTTGAGCTCGATAAAACAGTCTCAAAATGGCACACCAATGCCGCTCAGATAATATCCGATACGGGATTTTAGTATCAGATTCGCTAATATTCCAAATGTCAAGGCAATATTAAGCACCAAAGCTAGTATAGCACCATAATACACAATTCCCACGAAAATCCCCAAAATTCGATCCAAAGCACCAAGTTTCAATTTACGGAATGCTTTATGGATTCCTTCACCTAGCGCACTTACTAGGATAAACACCAGAAGTAAAACACCAAGAAAAAGTATCAATTGAATCCATAACACGCTTGAATCCACTCCCAATGTTGCGATGAGATCCGGTAATACATAAAGCGCAATAACAGCAACAACAATAGCTAGTAAAAAAATCACGAGTGAAGCGAGGGTGCGGGATGCTCCTAGTTGGTACCCATGAACCGCTCCTATCAGAAGGATCACAAGTAATACAATATCAACAATCAATTCCATAATACCTCTTCGATGTGTTTATACATCTATATTGTTTTCATTGGGATAGGTTAACCCCCATTGACTTCGTATTTCATCCATGGTTGCAAGGATAGATAAGGTTTCATGATGGGGCATGATTGGACTTTCGGTTTTCCCTTCACGTAAACACCGCATCACTTCCTCTGCTTCGTATTTATATCCATTTCCTTGGTATGGTTTTTGAATAACCGTCTCCGGTTTTCCATCTTGAACCAGGGTGAACGTGTGCATTTGCCAAAATGGACTATGTATCTTAATTCGTCCTTGATCTCCCATAATACACGCTTCATGGGGAGTGGATGTGCGGATTGCTGTAGCTAAAATGGCTAAGCTTCCCCCTTGATACCCCA
>CAYPZJ010000037.1:0-20815 GCA_964414635.1 uncultured Spirochaetia bacterium | reverse complement strand
GCCGCCCTCGCGTATCTGCATAACGAGCCCCCTTATGAACAAGCGTGTCGCCCGGATTTAATCCTGTTGGATCTTAATTTACCCCGACAATCCGGTCAGGAAGTACTTGAATCAATAAAAAGTAATGATAAGCTAAAAAATATCCCCGTTGTTATTCTTACTACATCCAAAGCTGAAGAGGATATTATTCGATCTTATCAGCTTCATGCAAATTGCTATATTACAAAACCGGTTGATTTAAACAAGTTTGTGGAAGTCGTAAAAAATATCAACACATTTTGGTTTACGGTTGTCACATACCCTCCTAGGTCAAACTAGTATGGAAGCTATTCAATATCACGTGTTGCTTATTGAGGATAACCCTGATGATATTCTTATCATACAAGCTTATCTACAAGAAGCTACACAACTGGCATCCCAGTATATTCTTTTTGATATCGTAATCGCACAGACCTTAAAAGATGCAAAAACTCACTTAAAAGTACAACCCTTTCACGTCATCTTATTAGATTTAAACCTACCGGATACGATGGGTGTAGAAACAATCATCGAGCTGCAGGAAGAAATCATTCAAACCCCTATGATTATTCTGACAGGTATTAAAGATGAAGCGTTTGCCAGTGATTTTTTATCCATGGGGATTCAAGATTATATTGAAAAGGGTGAATTGGATGCTCATCTTCTTTTACGAACCATTCAACATTCTATTGACCGACATAAACTTATATCCTCATTACGAGAATTATCACAAGCGTTTAAAGAATCCCAACAACGTACCGCTGATATTATTAATTTCCTTCCCGATCCCATGTTTGCCATTGATTTGGAAGGACAGGTGATCGCTTGGAATCATGCGATGGAAGAATTATCGGGTGTGAGTTCCCGACACATTTTTGGGAAGGGGGATTTTGAGTACGCCATTCCCTTCTACGGATACCGGCGTCCTCTACTTATTGATTTTGTACTTCAGTGGCGGGACGAATACGAATCAGAATATTTATATATCAAACGAGTCAAACACAATCTCATCGCAGAAATGAAAACCGATTATATTAAACCCCATGAAGCTCATCTATGGGGGATTGCTGGACCCTTATACGATTGGGAAGGAAATGTTGTAGGTGCTGTGGAAACAAACCGGAACATCACAGAACAAAAGAAGATGGAACAACAGCTACAAGATTCCCTCGAGGAAAAAAATCTTTTACTAAAAGAAATTCACCATCGCGTTAAAAATAATATGCAAGTGATTTCCAGTCTGATTAATTTACAAGCGCAACAGATCAATCATCCCGAAACCATCCAACATTTTAAGGAAACACAAAATCGTGTGAAATCAATGGCATTTGTTCACGAAAGCCTATATCAGTCCAATGATTTTAGCCATGTAGATTTTAAAAAGTATGTTCACAATTTACTAGCGAATTTGTTTAAATCCTTCAGTAGGGGCGGTATACAGCTTGATGTGAATGTTTCTGAAGTCTATCTAAATATCAATCAGGCGATCCCCTGTGGTTTGATTTTAACGAAGTTGGTTACCAACAGCCTTAAATATGCGTTCCCATCTGGAGAATCAGGAAACATCCATGTACAGCTACATCAAGCAGAAATCGAAGCATACTATCATTTGAGTGTACGAGATAACGGGGTGGGACTCCCAGCAGGTTTTCAACTCGAGCATGCTCAATCCCTTGGGTTGAAATTAGTAAACAGACTAACCCAACAATTGGGGGGTATTCTTGAAATGGATCAAGATCAAGGAACCCAATTTACAATTCACTTTCCAAAAAAAATCTAATTGTATTAGGTACCAAATCAAAGCGGTTTATGTTTAAGTAAATTAGGATGAGAACCGAGGTGTTTTGTTACGGGAATACCATTTCTCGCGCTCCAAAAGATTTAACGAGGAGGTAACCAACCGAGCATCTAAATAAAAACCGCGAGCCTGTAGAATTGGATTGCGCTGCAAAATAAAATAGATGGGTGGAGACAAAGATACGGAGGTATCCACACGACGGTGTGAATCGTTATACCCCCGTATCTTCCAACCATGATTTGCTTTCATGGTAAGTCCTTTCTACGGATACTGTGTATTTAGTCGTTCAGTTCCATAGTGTAGTTTCCCCTCCCGAAGAGAAACGTCTGTTAGTCCTAATCTTGTACTTCCAAAAACGCTTCTTATATCGGCAACCTGCATAATTGCTTTAGCACTTTTTTTTCGATCTTATAAAAAACGTTGAGTGTAAGTTGATTCCCACTTAAACCAAGGGATGCCATACTTTAGATCCCTATATAACTGTACATTTGCTAATCATTTATTGAGATGCTACGTCGAGCGATATAGTGAAGGTGTTTCCTAAAAGTTCGATCCATTTTTAATACATCAACTTAAAACGTAATTGGTCACAAATAGAAATCTTCTTTCCGATGATTGAAATCATCGGCTATTAGAGTGTCAGTCGACGAATGTCGACTTTGGAATGATAGCCGTGTGTTTTAACACTCGGCGAAAAAACCTTTGAATTTGAGTTTAATTTCCATTTGTGATCAAGTACCTTAAAACTTTACCACCCGAACCATCCGCACCGTCAAATCCGTATCATTGGTTACACGCAGGGAAAATTGGTAGGTACCATCATCAGTTTTCAAATAGGATAGCGAAAGACGTAAAGAAATAGATCGCCAGCCATCTAAGTGGGGATTGGTGTGGGATCCGAGTGTGTCATTGGGTCCGACAATATCCCAGGTAGCATCGGAATCATCCAGATAGATTACCGAAATTTGAACTTCTTCCACTTCATTTGTGATAAAACGAGAATCTATCTCAAACTGAAACTCACGTTTATTATTTGCGATATCTGTTTTCCGGGCTATGTAATCACCATGCTGATTGTCACAATCCCTGAAAAATTGCCCCCACGATAACGCTCCACGATCCATGTAATAGGTTGCGGGTGTATCTGTTACATTGGTTTGATACAACCCAATTTCAATATTGTGACTGGCAACACAGTTGCCTGTTTCAGGAAGCAGATAATTATCTTCTCGCAACCATGCGCAGGCGTCTGGACGTTGGATAAGAGATTTTCCTGCGGTTTTGGAAAACCAAGTCAACATGGCTTCATGTTCGGATAAGATTTCTTCTTCGTATGGGATCCATACAAATTTCGTTTGAAGAAACGATTCCACAAACATGGTTGTGGCGAACCATTCCGCATAGGTTTGACCGGTACCAAAGTTTTCATCTTCGCCACCCAAATAACGATCCATTGAACGAAAAGGAAAGGCGGGATCCAATTTTAGTTTGCGACTGGTTTCATTAAAAACAACCCCCCAATCCCCTTTCTGTCCTCGAACAGCGCGTTCAAATGCACTTTTATAATCCTCGAACCCACCGGATCGTCTCCCCATGCCCAGATTTTCTACTAATTGATCTAACTCATTCTGGGTGGATGTATATCCATCGATCCATCCTGCTCCCACCCACACTAGTTTTCCAACATGCTTCCCTGCAGCATTCTTCCAGCCATTCAATCTACTTTCATAGGCTTGTTTTAGCGTTTCAGCTGTCATCCCCGCTGCCTCGGCATCGCCAATGACCCCTGGATCCAACCAAAATTCTTCACCAAACGAAGATGAAATTCCATGGATATAAACCCCTGCCAAGCCGGGATGGGTTAAGATCCCTGCTTTCCCAAATGCATCTATAAATTCCAAATAATGATTGGTAACGCATGTATCCCACGGTGCAAGCACTTCAATATATTCGGTGCTATTTTCATATAGAGTATAAAATGTTTCTGGTGCACACGAATCCAAAATCCAATTGGGAACATATGGAGTACCTCCATTACCCCAAGGCGATTGCCGATCAATCACATGACATTTCAACCGCATCACTACCATCTTTCCTTCATCCGCTGCTTCATCGAGTTTAGCAAGCAATTCGGAGAAATCAAATGTTTGAGGTGCCGTGTGAAAATGACGCCAGGTATAAGTGATTCCATAACAATTTAGCATGTTATTTAGTGATGGATCATCTAGGTTTTCCCAACTGGTTCCTGCCATCCGAAACAGACCGCTATAGGGTGCTCGAGTCACATTAATTGGTAGAGACCAATCAACCTGGTTTAGGGATGTAATCGTACCAAGGTATTTCGTAGAAGGGGTTTCATCCGAACAGGTTGCTGTCCATATAATCAAACAGACGGTACCTAGTAGAATGAGACGAACGGGTATAGGCATGATTTGCTCCTTCACTAGGGATTAAATATACGAGGTAAACAGGTTATTCGGTTCCTTTAAGTAAAGGAACAAACACACAGGATAATATTTCTTCTGTGATTGGTTCTTGTGCTATTCGAGTAATTTTCAGAAGGCGTTGCAGTCCTGATTCTCCAACCGGGATGACCGCAATTCCTCCAATAACCAGCTGTTTAATCAGTGGTTTGGGAATATAGGGTGCTCCTGCCGTTACTATCACCCGATCAAATGGGGCATGTTCTTCCCATCCTAGGTATCCATCTCCGTTAGTAACTGTAACATTGGTATAACCCAATCTAGTAAGGTTTTCTCTCGCCTGGTTTGCCAACTCAGCAATGCGTTCCATTGAATAAACGTGTTTTACGAGGTTTGCAAGAATAGCTGTTTGGTATCCACTTCCAGAACCAATTTCCAACACACGCTCCGTCCCTGTTAGTTCTAATTGTTCTGTCATGAGCGCAACCATATAAGGTTGGGAAATGGTTTGCTGTCGACCGATAGGGAGGGGTCCATCGTTATAGGCACGATCGATATAGGATTGGGGTATAAATTCGTGTCGGGGTACTTCCCGCATGGCATTCAATACTTGTTGATTGTGTATCCCGCGCTTTTGCAGCTGAATGCGAATCATGCGCTGCGCACGCTCATCATAAATATGCATACGCCCTATCCATATAATTGAATTCGATTTCAAGCACTTTCCGAACGGCATTTATTTCAGTATACTTTGCGATACAGCGTTGGAAGAACAGAAACGAGATCTCGTATGATTGTCCTGCATAACGAATATAATGGAATCCGTCATAAAAATCCAGATGTGCTTCCTTTATTTTTCAACCAACTGGTTCCGGATTCGCCTTTATTTTCGTTGTATCAACGTACATATCTTCAGTTAATGCAACAAGATGAGTTCCCATCAATCCTAGCAGCGCGTCCTCCCTTGGATATCCTTCATCGATGCAAATCGAGCCTTGCCCAATATATGAGTAAAGCCTGGAATCATTCGTTCAGTACGGAACATATCTATTTTTTACCCCCCGCACCGGCTGGATGGCATTTGCTTTTCCAAGCGTTTGAACATTTAGGTTTGGAGAATGTGTTAGCACTGCCTGCTATGCCCTCGCAATGGATGTACACCACCGTTCCTTTAAAATGGCTTGTTCCAGAATCAAATCCTCAGGACAATCCCGCTAATACGTTTTCCTACTCCTATTCCTTTGAACAAGGAACACACCCCCAAGCATTATTTCTAAGCGTTCCAAATGTAGTTACGGGTGGCATTATCATTCATCAATGGTTGGAACAATTAACGGATCTAATGCGACGCTCGGGAGGATTACTGGTGTTGGATCAAAGTATTCAACGTCCAATCCCCAATTTAATAACCCAATCTTGCCCACCTTTCTATCAACCGGGGATGATCTCTCTCCATCAGATGGCTTGGTGGGGGTTTGGTACTGATGCTCCTCTTTTTCTGATTGCCGAACCAGATATTTTACGTGCGATCCAAACAAAAATTGCGGTGCCCGAATCTGTTGATAGTTTGTTTGCTCATTTTTTAGAAGCGCTTTTACAAACAAATGAAGCCTTGCGTATCTGTGAGGATGTGCATCCCTTGCTTTTAAACAATCGATACCAACAAGTTCTGGTATCCCTTATGGAATTGGGAGTCAATTATCCCATAACCTATCATAGTCACTACGGAGGATCATCAGTATGGATTCATCTGGCAGGTATCCCAGTAAATTCACGGGTTGTTTCGAATGTATTGGTGAATAAAGGTGTGTGGCTTCCAGACGGGCATTTTTTCTATCCTACTCAACTAGCAGGCAATCGTACCTACCAAAATTGTATGCAAATTGGTATTGCAGAAGAGGAGCATACCTTAACACAGGCTGTGGAACGTCTTTATAGTGGTTTAGAAAAGTTTTACGCGGCAATATAAGGGGAATGGCGATCCATTAATGGGCTAGTTACGGGTGTAATTTTTAGGCTTAGAGCGTAGGTGGGATACTAAGTACTCAAAGTGCATATACGCAAGGTTATGGAGAAATTAGTATCAAAGGTCGATAAGTAAATGTGAATCGCCATTCTGATTCTCTATGTATCTGGTTTTTAGGCAAATAAGTCTGCCACTCTTGTACGAAACATAGCATTCCTTTTTTAAAGCAGAATTAAAGGTGTATAAAGATTTGAATAACCCGGGAAAAATAGAGGGTTGGTTGTTTTTTTTTCGCTTTTTTGGTTGCGTCTCTGTGTTATACTTAATGATGAGAAGGATTGAAACTATGAACATGAGCTGGGGTTGGAACACGTTGAATATGAGTGTGATACTATACGTATGGCTGGGAAGTCTTATCGTATTAGGATTACCTTCGATTACAAGTGCCCAACTCGTTAATGAAGCGGCACAGGAATTAGAAGTGCCGGGCTGGCTGAAAAGCATTCCAGTTCATCATTCTTTTTTGATGGGATTACATGTAAAATCTTTAGAAGAGCATATTCGCCTCAATGATGAGACATACGAAATATACCGGCTCCAAAAGGATTTACAAACCATGGGAATGAGACTGGGAGATCAATTGCAGCAAATCATCATTTCAGGTGATTTTTTAAGTAGTGGGTTGGTCTTTAACTTATACGGATCGTATAACCAAGATACGATGACTGGGGGGTTGGAAGAGCTCATGGGTGCGGCATTCCATTTATTAAACTATCGAGGGATTTCCTACGTGGATTTGGCATTGCCTCAAGGGGAAGCATTGTTAGAGGATGTAAATGATTACACACCCGATTCTGGGCGCTCCTCCGACTATTCCTATGGCACTCCAACTCCATCAACCAATCAATTTGATAACACCCTTGATATGCTTACCAGTGATGAACACACCCTATGTCCAATTTTTCTCAATCAAGATCAGGTCGTGCTCGCGGATCGAGACCAGATCGAACCTGTTATTGATCAGTATTTAAAACGAGATACTTCGTATGGGAATTTGCTTTCTGATGATCAGCGCAGATTTCTAATCGAAGCCTCAAAAAGCGATTTCTGGCTGATCACGCAGGTAGATGGACAAATAAAACAAATGATTCAGGTGATGGCAAACTTCGACGAGCGGATTCTTGCCTACAACGAAGCCCTAACATTTATTGGTGGCATGGCTACCTGGGATGTTGGAATTGATGCCACACTCATGGTAGAGTTTAACGATGAAAGTATTGCTCAATCCCTGGTGGAACAGCTGCGAGCATTATTAGCTTTAGCCTCACAAACCGATCTGATCGAAACCCTTCAACTGGCTGAAACATGGTCGTTTGCACTTAAGCTGGTGCCCCATATTCAGATTCAGTTGGAGAATACGCAATGGATTCGTATGGATATATCCATACCACCTACACTGGTGGATGAAATGAAAGCATTGATTCAGCCTATTGTATCTGATTTTGTGTTGTTTTAGGCTGAATCACCCTTTGATGAGAGTCATCCTTGACGAACGGAGGGTTTTTGGATATATTCTTAAGTACGGGAACGCATGATGTCATCTGTAATCAACAGGGATGCTCCCTCGTTGATTGGATGGTTTTACCAAAGGCAGGGATGGTAACCTATGAAAGCTACCCAATCAAAAAAAACAGCTCCTTCAACATCAACAAATAAAACAACTAAAAAGGAACACACTAAAGTCTGTTCCTTATGTAAACGGAAATTGCCGATTTCGGATTTTGGAAAATGCTCGAGCACGAAAGACGGGCTTCAATATTACTGTAAAGCCTGTCAAAAATTATACCGTCAGGGATTGAAACAAGTAAAAACCTGTACGTGTTGTGGTGATACCAAACCGATTTATGAATTTTACCAAAGTCGTATAACGGATGATGGGTTATTTGACATGTGTAAAGATTGTTGTAAAACCTATTCGTCATCACCACCAGGACGGCGGCATTATGAACGGTATTTTTCAACCGGGGATAACTAAACGGCTGCAAACGCGATGCTTGTATTCAGGATGAATAAACGTTGCATTTGAAATACTTATGCTATTTGGTGGGAATGGATTACCACCGTATTGGGAGGGTAACTTCGGGAAGCAGATGATGTGGGTCTGTAATACCGTTTTTTAGCAATTAACGAATACAACTGACGATACCATACGTTACGATCGGTTGTTGTTCCTAATCCCAATCGTTCACCCAATTCAATTAGTGCTTTCATTTTTGCAATTTGCTCATCCAGTGATTCATTAGATGACGGGAATACCGATGATCCGGTTTTTTGGAGAATTTCGTTTATCATTTGTTGGACTAATTGTGCCGTCATGGTTGTACCTCCTTTCCTTCCAGGTAGGCAATCGGTACCGGGGAAGATGGGGAGGGGAGGAACATCCGCCCCGGTATGCGACGATACCCTTTATGCTTTCATCCTATAATACCCGGAAAAATCAAAAATTTACCTGTCTGTATCGAATTTTTACGAAATTTTAGCTTATTTTTTTGAGATGGCGACCTGGAAAAAGACAACGCTAATCTTACCTTCTGGCGTACAGGTACAGGCAAGTGCTCCTCTGATAATATCCGCATCTCGGGCTACTGACATTCCGGCTTTTTATGCATCCTGGTTTATGGAACAACTCCATCAGGGATTTACCTGCTGGCGGAATCCCTTCAATGGTACCAACCAATGGCTTGATTTGCGTAGTTGTTTGGCGATTGTTTTTTGGTCGAAGAATCCAGCCCCGTTACTCCCCTATTTGCAACAATTGGATACCATGGGATATGCCTCGTATATCTTATTTACGCTCAATGATTACGAATGCGAAGGATTGGAACCATTTCTTCCACCACTTGAACAACGGATACACACATTTAAATCATATACAAAGCGATGGGGAAGAAACCGTGTCATATGGCGGTTTGACCCGTTGATTAAGATGGAGGGATATGCGAAAGAGCACCTATTGAATCGAATTAAATATATAGGGAATCAGCTTACTGGATATACCACGAAACTCGTTATTAGCCCTTGTCTTATCCATCGTTATAAGAAAGTCCAACGAAATCTAGCGCAGAATGGGATTCAAGCGGTGGAATGGAAGAAGGAGGAATTCCAGGAAGTTGTAGATTTACTCGTACCTTGGTGTCGTGATTGGGGTATGGAATTAGGAATTTGTGCTGACGAAATGGGGATTAGGCTTCCAGAGGCAACACATCATAAGTGCATTGATGATCACTTGTTCCAACAAGTTTTCCCTACTCACGTACCATTGCAGGAGTATCTTGATACCATAGCAGGGCGGACCGATCCGGGTCAACGCAAAGCCTGTTCCTGTATTCCCTCAAAAGATATCGGGCAGTATGATACATGTAAGCATGGTTGTGTTTATTGTTACGCCACACGGACTCCCTTTAAAGGGGAGGATTCAGGATAATGAACCCCGAATCCTCCATTCAAACTATAGCAAGGATACTTTAACCTAATCCGAAAGCCTTGAAAATATCTTTGATTTCCTTTAGGCTAATGTAACAAGCAGTATTTAGCGTATTATCTCCTACAGTAAGACTCCCGATAAGACCGGGTGCTCCTTCCAGATTAAGATGTGGTACACCTAAGTCTGGAATTTGGGAAAGAATGGAGAAGACACGATTAATGGATAGATTACCAATCATATGGCAATCGTCTGGTAGATTCCTCAGGTGGCTTTCCATATAGGGAGAATTGGCAAGGGTCAAACCAGGATATTGATTGGTTTCAACCATTTCTTTAAGGATAGCGATGGGATCGCCTTGCGTATCCATGATCATGTACATAATCCCGTCTTTATGATGAAAATATACCCCAAACTTCTGAAGTAGCGCTCCCAATAATTCCTGAACCGCTGGAATGTCTTCGGGATCTATATTCATCATATCTGGTTGATCCTCGGTTGGTTCGATGATTTCAATATTGAATAGCATTTGGTGGTAGGTGAAATCCCCTTCGGTTTGTTCTTCCAAACTAAAAGATAGATCCATCCCCATAGGATGGTAAGTGGTGGCAATCAGTTTTTTCAATGCTTCATTTGTTAGCATAGATTCAGCAAATTCCATATATTTTGCGTAGTCGGTAATTTCGATAGCTCCAACAACTCCAACTTTGAAATAATTCATAAACTGCTCCATCATTTCAGGTGAAGGAGGATTATCTTTTGATTGGAGGTCATCCATCGCCTGGATGCTGGCGATATCCATAGAGATATCCATTCCCATAGCAAACCGTTTGCCAAACAACTTCAGAGATTCATTAAAGATAGATTTCAATTCATTGACTACTGCTTCATCTTGAACAAACAAATGCAATACATCCCCATACCAGCCGATAAGCTCTTCAAATGCAGAGGGATTTGCATTGCATACCATATTTACCAGATAATCAGCGGGAAGATATTTCAAAAATTCTTTCGTTCCTATCGCAGGTTCGAACTTAGAACAGAATTGAGAAACGCTTTTACCTGCTTCAAATTGGGTTTCACTGGCGATTTTCACACCTGCTTCATTTAATGTGATACCCACATTGGTTTCCAACAATTGCTTGACCATATCTACAATCTTGTCAATAACCTGAACTCCCAACTCGGTTTGTTGTTTGGTTATTTCATCTTGAGATTGCATCCCCATACGCGCTAAGGAACTTAAACTATCCAAGGTTGATCCATATTGATTCAGCACAGCACCATTGTTGTAGTAAAACGTAAGGGAGCCTTTTTCATATTGATCTAAACTAGAGATATCCAATGTTTTCGTAGGTGGATATTTGGTCAAACCTTCCGGATGGTTTGAAGCAACAATATAATTCTTAACCTGTTTAAACTCCTGTGTTGTACCCTCTACAGATGGTAATGCACGAAGTTGATTCAATACATATTCTATTTTCCCCTGTTCCTCAATAGCAGCATCATCCAGACTCAATACGTCCTTTTTTGTTTTCAGTATTTCCTTATATTCTTCATCATCCAAGGCAGGAATCATAAGATATACAATTGGTTCCTGATTATCCCCTTCCGGACCCACTATTGCTGCACCTGCTGTACTAGAATAATCAATCCAATATAGGTTGCTTATTTTCCCCATCATTGCAATGCTTGAGGAAGCCATATCTTTCAAACTCATACCAGGGGGGATAAAATTTTTCAATCCTGCCATGGGTTCTGTAAAATTTTCAACATTAGTGAATAAGGCATCTAAATCTTTTATTTGAATGTACGCAATTGCATTTTCGGGTACCAGTTTTTCAATACTGATTCCCTGTTCTGGTGATCCTGTCGGTGTACAGAAAAATAAACCAGTACTAAATACAACAAAAGTTAAAAAAACGAGGCAGCTTAAAAATCGCGTCATAATAATCTCCTTAAACCATTGTGGTTCTACCAAGTGTTTACGGGGCAGATGTACACCCTCGGATAAAACTTAAATCCGGGTCTGTTGGTAAAATGGATCTACATCCATACTGTACTCGTCATTGGGTTTGTGGGGCCAGTCCCTGTTGGTTTCATGTTTAGTTGCACAGATTTGAAAACCAAAAAGCCACAAACACCCAAGAATACGGGTAAGCAAACAGCGGTGTATACGTTGACCCTACTCAAAATTAATAAAACCCATAGAAAAGACAACGGAAACAGATGGTATAAAAAGGATTTTATAAACGCAATACATTCCTATATTCGAATCGACTTATATAGTAAGATTCATTATATTGGAATGGGTGCATCGTTTCTTCCGTTCGTGATCGTGCTCCGTTTTACTTGAACGAACGACGTATTCAGATGAAAATCTTCCATTCATCTATCCGCATGTTTAGGAGGCTAACTATGCTACAAACTAAATTAGATCATATTCAAACCGAAGACCAATTCGATGAGCTGCTTGCTAACCATAATCAAGTGATGCTTTGTTGTGGACGAATGGGACCCATGTGTATCCCAGTCTATGGGGTGATGGAAGAAATCCGTCAGGATTATCCTACCGTTAGGTTTGCTGATATGGATTTTGATACGCCAGTTGCTACCCGTATTAAGACCCTTCCAGAATGCAACGGGTTTATGGGACTTCCGTTTACGGTGTATTTTAAACAGGGGAAGGTTGTAAAAGCGACGACCAGCATTCAAAACCAAAAACAAGTGGAAGCAATTCTAAAGGAATATTTTGATTAACACATTTCGTTGTACACTAATTTGAATGCTTGCTCGCACGCCGTTTGATAATCCAATGAAGCGGGAAAAGAACCAGCAAGATAGGAAAGAACAATAAATATTGGGTAAAATAGGTCAGTAGGGATACTAAAATTGCGGTTTCCCCTGCTACACCAACCGAACCCAACAAAATAGTATAGATTCCCTCTCGTGCACCAAACCCAGAAATTGTAACGGGAACCAAGGATACAACATTCGCAAAACTGATGGATACCAACGATTGAAAATAGGAAAACACGCTATCCAATTGGAACTCTATAATGATAAAATGTAATTGAAACCCAATTAGTACCGTATCCAACAAAGTAAGAAGGATGGGAAGTAAAAGGATGCGTGGGGAATAGTATTTCATCCCTTCAATAAAATCCTTAATCATTGTTTTGGCTTTGTAATAAAAGGGAACGCGTAACAAGAACTGATCCAATGGTTTACGAAATAGGATAATCAACATACCTCCGAGCAGCACACCTCCGAGGATAATAAAATGCAAGTAGGATACTCCAACTTGTAATGTTAGACTTGAAAAAAACAGAAAGAACCCACCCACACTTAATCCCAACAGAACCAACAAATCCATAAACCGATCTACCAACACCGTTGTAAGGCTCCGGGACATACTATAGGATGGTACGGAATCCGATAAGTATTTCACCTTAATAAACTCTCCCAATCTTCCAGGCGTAATCAATCCTAGAAAAAAAGCGCGCACAAAAATGGAGAAAACCAGGGGATAAGAAATAACCCGTTGGGATACATTAATCAGTAAATACCAACGGATGGTTTTAAGAATTAGAATCACAACATTGATTAGCGCAACCTTTAAAACAAATCCCGCGGAGATAGAATGCAATTGACCAAAAATTTGTTTGAGATCCAAATTATACAGTACAATAAAGAATAAGCCACCCGATATAACTATTTTTAGTGCCGTCGTTCCAATTTTTTTAGGGGTTAGTTTCCGTGAAGGAGGAGAAGTTTCATCCATATTTGATTCGTACCAAACTACTTGCTTACTCGGGAATGACGACAAGTTCCTGTGTTTTATAATTCACATAGGTAGTATTTTGCGAAAGAAACTCATATCCCACTAACCCATCTAATTCAATACCATATCCCTGTGTTAAATGGGAAATATCAGAAAAAGTCGTTTTCATTCCAGGATACACTAATCCGGATACCACCATCTGGTCAATGGTACCTACATCTACCGTAATGATGTTTCCATCTGCGCCGATGAGTTCATCCTGTGATACAACCGTAAAATGCGAGTCTATTGCATCCCGCAAATCAAGTGAAAGCAAGTTGGTTTGCGCTCCTGTATCCAATCCCATACTTACTTTAACATTCCCAATAGTGAAAACCATTATGGGGATATGAGCCTGCATGGTAAATGGAATCCGAACGGCAGATTGAGCAAGGGTAAGGGGTTCAAGAAGTTTTCCTTGATTATCCAATTTGTATAGGGTGATTTGGGGTATTTCATAATCCACCGTAAATTGGAAATGAATTAGCTCCTGCTGACTAATTAACCCATAGATGGGCGTATTCATCTTTTCTTCCAGATGGGCTAAATCCATCGCAATTGCTTCAAATTCGTTTATGATTAAACCACGCCAATCAAAACTTGCCAGGTGAACCATACTAATTCCGACTCCCCCACTTACTCCGCCAGCCACGCCCGTTTGGTTGGAATCTTCTCGGATGTGGGGAATATGATCCAGGTGGGCTTTATTTATAATTAGTTTGGGAGCTCCACTATCGATTAAGAAGGGACAGCGATGCCCATTCACTTCTATTTCTGTAATCAACAAATTTTGTACGACGGTACACGGTGCTTCTATTTTTTGAGGAATTTCCATATGATCATCCGAAACAGTATCCACTTGTGTTTGAAGACGGAACATGTTAATATTGATAAAGGTACCATCGTCTGCTAATACATAACTATACGATCTGGGATTCCCCTGAATCATTAATTCTGCTTGTACATGATATAAGCCTTCCATTTCTTTGATTTCCTGGATGGTAAACCGTTCGATGGTAGCAGGATAAACTGTAACCACTTGTTCCAGATAGGTTTTTGCTGTATCACCGGTAATACTACCCAAAAAGAACGCATCATTCAATAGGGGTGCTACCCGCTGAAAATCATGGGTATTCATACCTTCTATTAATTGGGCAAGAGCCTTTTCTATTTTATCTTCTATTGGTATTTGTGTAGTATCTTCCTTTTTAGGTGGTACATCCTCAACTGAAGATGATTCAGCCGAAGTTCCACACCCTCCTGCTATCAAGAACAGGAAACCTACTATAATTAAGCTGGTTATATATATACGTATCTGATCTAACTGCACACGCGCCTCCTTGTCTTTCCATATATACTTAAAAGAAAGCCGATTGGCAACACGCTTTCGGGTGGGAGGGTGGTGAATTTTGTTTCGGGTTTATTATTCTTGAACCTGGGTGGATTATTGCGCAAAAATATGTGGGAGCCTACATTAAACGACAACCCTTTCCAACAATTTTCTGGATGAATTCGTACGGGTACGTTGTCTAATTACTTATGCTTACACTTGTTTGAGTCTATAACTTGCTTTATTAGGAAAAACAAAAAACTGTACAAAATTCGCACCCAAAGAATAATTTATATTTTCTCCTTGCCTTTTCTATAAACCGACATATCTTCTAGTTATAGATATGCTAAATCCTCTCATGGAACAAGTATTTAAACCACATGCTTGATAAATTGAGCTCATCATGATACGTTTTCTGAATAGGAATGGCATAATTCCTTTCGTATTCCACCCCGATTGTATCGTATTATTTGGAGGAACCTTATGAAACCAAACTCTTGGAGAGTATTTATTCTTTTAGGCGTGTTTATACTAGTTTGGTTTACAGTAAATACAGGATGCAACACAACTACACCGGATGATATAATTGATAGGACTCCCCCACAAATTAAACACCATAACCCCAGCGATGGAGAAACCGATGTCCCTCTCGATGTAACCTTGACAATCACCTTTGATGAGTCCATGAATATCCAACAGGGGTTTGTTCGAATGGGAGGACACATTCTCTCAAATGAAGAACTATCATGGAATACGGATCATACCGAATGTACAATTACACCTGACGAACACCTTCCCAGCGATTCCACAATTTTTGTACAATTGATTGAGTTCGAGGATCAAATGGGTAATATCCTTAATCCTCCATACCATTTTCGTTTTTCGACCATTTATGTAGATCCTTGCTTTTTGGATTCAACAGTACCTTCGGTGACAAGCGAGATCGAAGATCCAATTTTAATTCCCATGGGAAGGACATCGTTCACCATTCCATTAACCTTTAATAAACCGGTATATGGGGTTTCTGAAGCACTAACCATTTCTACTGGCTCAATAGAATCTGTGTTGGGAAGTAGTGATTCATATGCTATCACGCTTGTCGGTTTTAATCAATGTGTCGATGGAACAATCCAGCTAACCATTGAAAACACTGTTACAGATATGTGTGGGCATAGCTTAGAACCAACAACAATCACGTTTCATATATCCGCTGATTCCAGCCCCCCTTTCCTTACCCTTCCAGCAGACACTACGCTCACAGTTCCTTTTGGTGCTTCAAACACAACTTTTGACATTCGATTTAGCGAAACGGTGGTGGGAGTTCCTACTGCCATAACAAGTCCCGATGCAAGTATCACTAGTATAGTCGGTTCGGATGATTCCTATCAGATTTCCATGTCCGGATTTGATTTTTGTGGTGGAGGGAGTTATACCCTGCAAATGGGAAGTTCCATACACGATAGTTGTGGGAATTCGTTTATACCTATTGATCTGACAATTCAGGTCTCATCTGTAACAACGGATCCCACATTACTAGAGCCCAATACCACCGTAGAAATTCCTGCTTATCAGGCTACATATTCGTTTGATATGCTTTTTAGTCAGGAGATCACCATGGGGATTCCGGGTGCCGTCTCCAGCCCTACTGCAAGCATCGATTCGGTTTCGGGTAGTGGAGCAGCATACCAAGTGGATATCAGTGGGTTGGACTATTGCACAGGAGGGATGGTATCCGTGGATTTGGGTGCGGGAATCGGAGATCCTTGCGGAGGGATGCTCACCCCTACTTCTATAAATCTATATGTACCTCCTGATAGTGGAATTCCTACGTTAATCAGTCCTATTGATACCCAATTCATGGATAGCTCCAATTCATCCGTGATTTTATCATTCAATAAACCCATGAATCTTAGTTTATCCGATTTTCAGGATTCCGGCTTTCCCCAATCACCAAACACAGTCACCGGGATCTTAGCAATAGATTCTCATACCTATAGACTACTACTTGATACCAGTGGAGGAACCCCTCCGTATTTTGGAACAATACAATTACTCACGTCTGCGCAAGATGTTTGTGGGAATGCCCTCCCAGCCGCTGTAAATATTGATATTCAAATGGTGGATTGTACATCAACTTCTTCACCTATGGTGATATCTGACTTGGTAACCGATATCATGGACAATTACAGTGTATATCGTTTAGAATTTGATCAACCCGTTGATCCCGTTGATAATACGACGATCGGCATAACATCACTTATTGGAACGGGGAGTATTAACACTATCCAGGAAGTGTTTCCATTTAACCATACCACGTATGAAATTCAGCTAGCCGATGTCGTTCCAGGGGATCGGTATGAAATTCACCTGACGAGTGATATTCAATCCCTACCTTGTTCAGATCGCTTAAACCCAAGTACTCGGATGATTCTTGTATATGTTATACAAACACCCCCCGGCGAGCATTGTTCCGATGTGTATCCGTTGGTACCAGGTTTAAATACGATCAACCAGCTTGCGGGATATGATGCTGATTTAATCACAACCGTGGGAGTTCCGTGCGATGGTGCAGGACAGTTTAATGGGTACCGGGATTCTTTCTTCGCAGTGCCCTATTCTGGATCAGGAACCCATTTACACCTTACCATCCAGAAAGATCCTTTGGATGATATGGTTGCGGTTTTACTAGATTCCTGTTCGGGATCTGCTTCCGTCGTTGCCTGTGCGATCGGCTATGGTGCCTGTGGGGGAGCAGGCGAATCTCATTTTTCATTGTTGGCACATGGTTTGATCCCCGGTACATATTATCTGATGATGTCTTCGTATTCCTCCACCTGCGCTGCAAATAAATGGCCTCCTCCAAATCTCCCAATGAATATAACCATACAAGAGAAAACCCCCACACCCGATATACTTATTAATTCCGATACGATTTACACAACAACCGTAGCAGATGTACCGAGTGTTGGATGTACCCAATACACAATTCGGGTTTCGAGTGGGGATCCGATTTTCCCACAGAATGATTTTTTTATCTATCCTGATACCAGCGGTTGTGGTGATATGGGATCCGGTGGGGCAGATCTAACGTTGGAAATTCCAATTCCACCTGCGGCTAGTGGTTCCTTGCGTATAACCAGTTGTGGGGATGCCAATCCGGTGGATTCTTCGATTTGGGTTGGAACGAGTTTAGGATTGGATGATGTGGGATGTGATGGGGATGGTGGGAGTTGTCCTGTTGGATTGTATTCCTCAGAGCTATATATCGCCGATGTTTCAGGATATGCAGGAACATCGTTGTTTGCAACCGTGGATGAATGGGAGCCACAAAGTTTTTGGGAACAAGGTACAGGGGATAAAACCATTACAGTAGAACAATGTCCCTAAAACCGACCCCTTCTTATACTTATTGATTCGTTTTATACAAACAAACCTATTCCGTTCTAACATCCAACGGCTCCAAAGAATGCCACCAACTCCACAAGATTCACCGAACCTGGTTCGGTGGAAAGATACAAAACATAGTTTAGAATAACATTGTAATGATCGGCGATATCCAAAATGAGATCCAAACGGGAATCCCCATTTAAATCCCCTGCCCATAACACCTGAATGTGTCCTTCACCATTGTATATACCCCCATGATACAACTCTTGCATCGTTGGTATCCCCAATAACCCTGGAGATTCACCTGCTAATATAAGTCCATACGGTGCAACACCAATGATCTGCTCCGGGTGTGCCTGATCCCGCTGATAGGATCCCCAAGCAAATAACATATATGCCGGATTGGAAGTGGTTGAATCCGATAGGGAATAAGTGATCCATGCTCCCGGTGGAAGAAATATCCCAGCAGGATGAGTATACATGATTGGAATAGGATTTGTATCAAGAGGAACCGAAGCAACCGGACGCGCATGGATAACAGACTCCCACTGAATAATTCCTGTTTCATCTTTGATAAAAAGAAGGGGGGATTCTTTCACAGCTGGATGCGGTTGTATGAGGGTACAAGATAACTGCACACCCGTTTTCTCGTCTGGTGCATCCACAAGCGGGTCATATACCAAATCAACATGAATCCGAACGGGATGAAATACCGGTCCCATTTGAGTGGTATATAAGCCCATCCAAATTTCGTCATCGGCAACGGTTGTTTCCCCTTGATGGTATGTTCCTGGTGCAGCAATTAAAATCTGTGGAGTATGATATTCCTTAGAATCGCCTATATCATTGGTTAAGAAAATGGCAGAGAGCAGGACAAATAACCCAGTTAGAGTGGAATACATCGTAATTTCCTTAAAATAGGTTGAATCAGGTCATCAAATCAGTATACTTAAATCGGAACACGTCGACAATGTATAGTTCCAGGTAGGTGGCTGTGTTTGAAATCAGTGGTTGCCAATAGTAGAAAATCTGCTATTTTTATAAAATAGATAATCGGGGGGATGTATCGAATCCAGTAGTTATTGCTCCATTGCACAGTGAATTGAAAATGAATTGATTTTTTGGGGTATCCTTCGACAATAAAAATACCCGGTTTTCTTTAGAGGTGAAATACATGTCCGAAGGTGATAACATTTACTCGGTAAATCAGGAACCTAAAAGTGCATTCATACTACGATCTGGGAGTATTCGCTACGTACTACCATCGGGGGATGAGTATGAGGTGGAAGGAACCAATCGGGTTTTTGGAGTAAAAGAATTTTTGATCAAAGAAGCGGATCAAGTTCCTATTGGACGTATTATTACGGTTAAAAAAGGAAACAATCCACAGCTTATTGAGGTATCATTTGAAAAACTCAAAACCTTAATCCGGAATGAAAACGCAGGTTATCAAATCGCACGAGATTTAGCAGATCTTCAACACTGGTTGGGAAACCTCCAACAAGATAAAAACGCAAAATTAGGGGAGCAGGAGCGTCAGAAACGGGAATATACCAAGATATATGCGTGGGCGGGAAAAATTCTAACGAATGAATTCAAACAAAAACGCTATCCATGGTTAGAAAAGCTAGCCTCGATGGTAGAGAGTTCGCTTTACTTTACCATGGGAATGGCTTACTTAAAACAAGACGAAACCCATAATTTAGAAATAGAAACGAAAACGCTGGATGAGTTTTCTAAACAATTCCCACCCGGATCTATTGTATGCGAACAAGGTGCTGGAGGGGATGAAATGTTTATCTTAAATTCTGGAAAACTTTCCATTGAAATGAATGGAGTACAGGTCGCAACCGTTGGAGATTCCGGTGCTGTAATCGGGGAGCTTGCCTTGTTATTAGGCCAACCGCGCGGGGCTACCGTAAAAGCCATACAACCAACTACATTATCCGTTATAAAAAAACAAGATATGCCATCCGTTATCAAAGCACAACCGGATTTTCTAAGGAATATCTCTTTAACCTTAACCCGGCGTGTTATTTCTTCTATCCAAAAAATCACCGATTTATCAAAAGCAATCACCGAACAAACCAAAGATGACGTCGATAAACCAGAAGTACTCAAGGAAAATCCTGTGCGTACCTCCATCAAAGAACTCCAAAAAGAGGTTAAAAACTTGTATGAGCGACATGATATGGAATTCTTGGATGATATCTATCTGGAAATTGGCAGACGTATGAACGCGGTTCGTAAATCATAAGCATCCTATCTGTATTTTTGAATGTAGAATTCCTATGTCCCTTGTATACTTGAACGTTTCAGTTTTGACAGGTGTGGTGGATGGTAATCCGAATTATTTCGAGATTTTTTCCTAATCGTTGTATTCGTCATTACGATAAGCGAAGCGACGAAGTAATCATCGTTCCGAAAAGAGATTGCTTCACGTCCATTCGCAATGACGCACAGGTTTTCAATGATTTGGAAAAACTCTCATTATTTCACGATTCTTATATTAAACCACCCTTCATGGATACACCCTAGAGGGGTAGTGAAAAACTCCGTTTTGCAGAAAAAATCATGAACAAACAGCGT
>CAYPZJ010000036.1:0-20898 GCA_964414635.1 uncultured Spirochaetia bacterium | reverse complement strand
TGGTAAATGTTTTTGCTTATCCCATAAATTCAAAGAAAAGGTGTACTGAATTTAGCTTTTCGGATTCTTTGCATTTGATTTCTTTTTTATTATTTTCCTACTCAAACGGAAGAATATCCGATACCAAACAAAGCGAGGAGAAACGATGAAACTAAAACATTTAATCTTTGTAGTTGGTGTACTCACAATGCTACTAGTAGTGAGTAGCACATGCGAGCTTGAAAAATCCTCAGATCCATTCTTTGGAACAGCCGTGTTGCAAGGAACAGTATTTGATGCGGTGACGGGCACATCTCTTGCGGATGCTGTCATAACAATTACAGTGCGGAGTCAAACCATCAGTGTTACATCCGATGCAAACGGTGGTTATAGTTTAACTGGTGCGCCCACAAACGGCGATTATCTCATATCTTCTGCATTAACGGGCTATTTTACATCGGAATCAGTTATTGAAACCAATGGTGGATTGAATTACCAAAATATCTTTATGTATCCTGAAGGTAATGTGGATGATTTCACAATTACAGTAGTAGACAATTTCGGACGCCCAATAGCGGGTGCTACGGTTTATGTTGTCGCAGATATGAATTCGCCTCAAATTGATGTTGATACCGATTTACCTTCCTATCAAAATACACTTCCCATTCAAGAAGGCAGTACGAAATATGCGCTTCAGACAGTGACAACCGATGCTAATGGTGTTGTAACTGTTACCGGAGCCACACTGATTAAAGGTGCTGATTATCGAATTATTGTAAAAGATATGGTGAATGCCGAAACTGTAGCACTTGATGATATCGAAGATGAATTTACCGCCGGTAGTATCAATATGATTAACAAAACGGTGTTTGCTTATAATCCAGTGTTAGTACCCAATGCAATCAGCGTAAACAATGAAGAATTGATCAATTATGGATATGAGGATGCCAAATTCCATAATACAACCTTGGTTGTCAATTTTAAAGATCCTATCGAAGTATGCTCTGACTCAACCGATCATGATTGGATAAACACAACAGCTGGAAGTTTTCCAAGTATGACAACGAATGATACAAATGGGAATGGGGAGACGGCATCGGCACCTGCGACCGATCCATTTACCGCTACATTGAGCAATAATAATAAAACCCTTACGGTGACTCCGGCATATGATGCTGATCCGAATGATCGAGACACGGGTGATAATCTCATTATATATTTCACTGGAATTCAAGTCAAAGTAACCGGCGCGGATTATTATCCATGTACCGATCTTGATGACGTGGAAATACGAGAAACAATGAGTGACGTTGTACCCGTTTTAGCACTTGAATTGACTAAAGAGGAATAATTCGTTGGATACGGTTTCGTAGCGGATTTGTAAACGTCCTACGAGGTATTCTTATTAAAACAGGAGTAATACAAAACACTACGTTTAGATAACATATCAACCATCTCATGGAGTTTCCATGAACGGGAATCTAAACACTTAAGTTGAGAGGAACATTATGAAATCAACAAACATTCTTATGATAATAAGCTTGATGGTACTTCTCGTACTAGCAAGTTTTGGCTGTAGTTTAGAAAAATCCAGCCAGGTTTTTATTAACGATATAACCATTCAAGGTATGGTTTATAATGGTATTACCGGTGAAGCAGTAGCTGATGTTACCATTACGTTTAGTAACGGGACTGAATCTATAAGCGTTACATCAGATGCCACAGGCACGTATCAAACCACGGGTGCACCTGCTGGCAATGTGATCGTTACAGCCAGTGCAACCGGATTCTTTACCATTGAAGATGTTATTTCAATTTGGGAAACAACCACCTATCAAAATATCTTTATGTTTCCTGAAGGAAATGTAGCGGATCTTACTCTTACGGTTGTTGATGATTTAGGGCGTCCACTAGCAGATGCAAGTGTACGAATCTTACTTTCCAATGCAGGAAATGTTCCAGCGTTACTGGATGATTATCCTACAGCGAATGGAGATGACATCTTGCTACAAAATTCAGAAGGGGTAACCAAATATGCCATGCAGGAGCTCACAACCGACGCTAATGGTGTTGTGACCATTACAGGAGCAAGCTTGATAGATGGAGCTACCTATGAAGTATATGTAACAGGTGCTGTTAATGCAGAAGGTGTGGAATTGGATCTGGAAACAGATACATTCGTTGCAGGTTCTCCTGAGGCACAAGACATTTATATTGAACTGGATAATCCTGGAATTGCTCCGCTTGCTATAAAAGCAAACAATGAAGAGTTTATTTGGGAAATTTGGGACGCTGAAATGCAAGGAAATCCTCCTGATTTCACCGATGTTGAAACCAATGATAGTTTGATAATTACTTTTCAGGATCCCATTGAGATTTGTTCTAATGAAGACAACCATACCTGGTCCAATCGAACCAATGATGTGCAATTCGATTGGTATGAGGTTGGATTGGGATGGCATGTCGGTGATACGTTTTCCACCTTTCAATTTGACAATACCGATGGTGATGATATTGAAGCGGCAGCTACCACGGACGATGAAAAGGTCACCACTTCTGTATCTACTGATGGATACCAATTAACCTTAACTCCCGTTTTCGGGTTAGAAGCAGATGGTGACTCGAAAGATGCGGATGACAATTTAATTGTTCGGTTTGACAATATTGGCGTTCGAGTCCAAGGTCCCGATTATTATCCTTGTTATCAGCTAGGGAATGTTATTTTAAGAGATAATACCAACAACGATTCAAAATATGGATTGCTTCGTTATCTACCGGTCGAGTTATCCCAAGATGAAGCGGTACCTGTAAGCAGACTTGGAGTTGAAATTGTTCCTGGTGGTGGTGGTGACAATAGCAATGATTCCATTGAAATTCACTTTCGGGCACAAGTTGAGGTCTGTTCTGACGCAGGTGATCATGATGCCACGGTTACTGCAGTAGAACCTGGTGGTGGAAATGGGACTCTTACGACGCTAAATGCAGGATCCAAATTCAATTTAGGGTGGACAAATGATTGGTTTTGGCATGATGGAATAGATTTGAGTCCTAATTATAGTGATTATGATGGTGAAGATGCTGCTCCTGGACCTCCGACAAATGATGATACAAGTATCAGTATAGAGTACACAGGTATACAGGTGCAAGCTTACGACGGAATTCAGGGTGACTGGGGAGCGTGTGTAAATCTGGATACTGTTCAGATTGATGGAACGGATACAGTCCTCGATCCAACTCATACTGTTTATCCATAATGAGATCAATAGTATATCAGAAAAGAATATTTTATAAAGGATGGTAATATGAGAATTAAACAAGCACTACTCTTTTGGACTATCGTAGTAGCACTGTGTTTCAGTGTTGCGCTCACCACCAGTTTCGCTCAGGAAGAAGGGGGTGGGTTATCTATTGGTTTCGGAATCAATAAAACATTTGGTATGGGTGGCGCAGATGAAGCAGGAGTTGCCGCACTGGTTCAATACAACCTTTCATCCAAACTCGGTATTCGTGCTGGGTTGGATTTTGTCCGGTACTCCAGTAATCCGTATGTGGTATTGCATTCCGAGTACGTAGGAGATGAGCTGGTCTTTCAGGACGAACAGTTTCAACCAGCTGGTGGGTCAAACTTTGGTATCAATATTGCTCCCGCCGCTGTTATCTACTTTGGTGGTGATCAATTCAAACCCTATGTTGCTGCTGGTGCAACCCTGGGATTGGGTTTTTATTCGTTTAAATACGAAGATGATATTAGTAGTACCGTACAAGTTACCAAAGTAATGAACAAGACAAAAAATCTGTTTATTGATTTGAATGGATTGGTAGGAATGGAATGGGCATTTCATGAAAAATTTGGTGCATATGCCGAGCTTGGTCTCGGTTTAACCGTATTTGAACGCATGTCAATGAGAAATGAAACCGTCCATGAAGCAACAGACTCAAGTGGAAGTAACTCTGAATTGAATGAATCCATTGAAATTGATGCACCATTCAATGTAAAACCCATGGCTGCATTTGGGTTTTTTATCGCATTCTAATTGTGTTTAATTCCTACGAACAGAGGAGTGATTGGTAATAAACTCCCTGTAACTAACGTTCCGAATAGGAATAGAACTTAAATAAAGGGGTCTCACGTATTTAATGATGCGTGAGACCTTTTTTATATGTTCGATTCGATTTCATTTTTGTCATTGAATACCATTCGGCAGATTCGCATTTTGGAAAATTGATACGGATTGCGTTAATGGACCATGGGGACAAAGGCAACAGGAAGTAAAAAATCCACCTGTATGGTGGGATCAATGCTTCCATTAAACAGCTGGGCATGAATCTGTTGATTGTTCTGCTGATCCTCTGGAATCGCCGTCTTGTGCCGAATAATACGATACAATCCTTGAAATTGATTCACTCCTCCCACAGGAATAATCATACGCCCTCCCTCTGCTAGCTGTTCGATCAAGCGAGGAGGTACGGATTCGGGTGCTGCGGTAACCAATATGATATCATACGGAGCATGAGCGATCCAACCTTGGTATCCATCCCCTAGAATCGCATGAATCGTATCATATCCTAGATCCCGAAGCAAGGTTGTCGTTCGATTATAAAGCCCTTCGACAATTTCAATGGTATACACTTCTGCAACAATCTCTGCAAGCACTGCTGCCTGGTATCCCGATCCCGTACCTATTTCCAGTGCGATATCATCTCGATTGGGTTCACACGCTTGAGTCATAAACGCAACAATATAAGGTTGGGAAATGGTTTGATTGAATCCAATTGGTAATGCTTGATCCGCGTAGGCACGAGAGCGATGGTTTTCTGGTACAAACAGATGACGAGGGACTTTTTCCATAGCGTGAAGTACATCCCGGTTGGTAATATCACGCCCCAATAGATCTTGGGTTAACATTCGGTGTCTAGAGGGTGCATAGATATCGAGTTGATTCGATTCATCTTGCGCATCTGTTGTTGTGACAAACGGATCTTCACTATTTGTTTTTTGTATTAAGGTGAACGAATCGTCGGCGGATTGGTACATATCCTGAGAAGTAGTCTGACTTGCACAATATGAAAATGTGAGTATAATAAAATAAAAGGATACAACTCCAAATCCTATTACTAAGTTATCCTTACTAATTTTCATAAAAGTCTCATTTTTGGGTAATTATATGCTTTAGCATCTGCTGTCCAATTAATAGCTAAGTTTTATGGGATGTTAGCCAATTTAATTCACATCTCGGATATCCGCCTCCGAGGGAATTTGAACGTATGTTGAAAAACCCGAAATTGTAACTCCATAGTGGTACGCGAACAAAATATCCCCGGCATATCCATCAGTCTCGTCCATATCGATTTCCTGGGTCTCGCTATTAACACCTAAATAAGCAATATTAGTAGCAGGGGATGCTTCAAAAGGGGTGTCTGGATTAACAGGAAAGCAAAGGAAGCCACCTGGATAAAGATACGCTTTATCCCGTAAGGAGGAAAAGAAAGGATAAGTATCGGTTCCTTCTTCTAAATTCCCGGAACGCCGTATGATACCTTTGAACCCATATCGGGAATCGAGATCTTTGAAATACAGTGCAAGAAGAAAATCCCGCATGATTTCCCGCATCCCTTCAGTTTCTTCGATAAACCCATAATTCCTGCATATGTCAACAACGGCAACAGTAGTCGGTTCTGGATGCTTCATTACGTCCATTAAGAAGGTTTCAGAATTACAATGAAGATACAAATAGCTCATGAAAAACGAAGCCCACGCATAAGAATAGGAGTTTGAATTCCAAACAAATATGGGGTACCCATCTGCTACGGGCATATATTTCCCAAAGAAATACACGTCTTGATTGTTTTGTAAGATGTTTTCATAGAGTAAAAAAGCGTAGCTATTATCCAATCCACCCTCGTACAAATATTGTGCCATGACCGCCATGCCTTCATTCATCCAGTTGTGGATATCTCCGATTTGAGCACTAAATCCTTCTGCTGTAAAAAGCTTGGTTGGATCCATCCGTCCATTTGCTAAAAATTTTTGGTTGTGAAAAATCAGATGTACGATTTCATGCGCTAACGCCGCTGCGCTCAATTGTTTCTGATTCATCCGAATCACAACCATTTCTCCACGAATGGTATGCTCTCCCTCTATATTATAGAATTGAAGGGAATCTTGAAACCCCCCGGTTTGACTTGCTTCAGTCGAGACCGCTTTGAATTCCAATAACACAACCATAATCTTTCCGTTATTATCCAAATCAGATACCGCTCCAAACGTTTCGGTAACAAATCCATACACTTCTTCATCAAATTGGCTCATCACGTGCATAATACGGGTATAATATCCTGCTAGCGGATTAATCGCATCCAACCAGAATTCTCCATACTGTGTTTCCCCTATCTTTACACAGGGTATATCCACCATTAAGGTTTGCATAGCTCCACGGGTATCATCTGCACGAACCGGAATATCACGCATTTCCAACTCACTTATATCAAAATATTCCATGATCGCTTGAACTTGTTGAGATGAAAAAGGTTCCAGCTCGGCAGACTGGATACAAGCGCTTACGATTAGCAGAAGACTTAGGAAAACAAATCCACCTACTATTAATGATTTCATTATCAATCCTCCGCTACACAGAACATTCTATTTCGAATGAAACGAACCCTTAGTTGATTTCTAATTTGGGCATGGTCCAAACATAGCCTTGGTTATCATACCTTGTTTCAGAGAAATAGCATTCCGGAAGTGTTGATTTTCTTTGATCTTATAAGTTAGAAGGTCGTGTGTATTTGAATCGAATGCATACAATGTCCATCCGTCACAAGAAATAACCCAATCAGTCACACGCCAGCTAAATATGGATTCCGCTCCGGAATCAAAATCATACCGATGGAATTCCCTCCCCTCATTTCCAAACCCCTCAAAAACCAATACCTGCCCCTCACTAGCCCATTTCAATTCAAACAGCCAGATATCCCCCAATGATAAGGAATAGCGTTGTTCCCCCGTCAGCGAATAGACTTTAATTTTATCATCGTCTTCAATTTCACATGCATACAGATCCCCTTGGGGATGTAGGGCTGAAGTGGATTGGTACTCTGGCTCGCATCCATAGGGTATCGCACTTACCAGTTCAAATCCAGAAGGGGAAAGGTTATAGGTATAGAATTGTACTGCTTCTCCGTACTCGTAAGTATCCATATCAATACCGATTGCCGCTCGAGCATTAGAACTCATCTGATAGAAATAGATATTGGAACTCGCAGTAGGAAACAAATTATACACAGTGCCGTCGGGATTAATTTTTAAATAATCATACCCACTCGCTTCCGTATCCTTGCCAATCTCATATTCAACCCGTGGTAGATTCATTAATAGCGACTGATCTGGTAGGATTGCCATCAGATTTCCATGCTCGAATGAAGCTTCCAACCGGTTTGGCTCATGTTCGTAAATTAATGGGAGTTGGATTATCTTTTCTGTAGCAAACGTCGTGGGATTCACACTGTAAATGGAAGGGAAATATGTTTCTTCATCATATACCTGAATATATATTTGTGCTTCCTTCACTGGAGGTACTGCAAAATTTGGAGCACATCCCATAAAGCTAAGACTGATACAAAATATACCGAATACAAATATCATTCCCAGGTTTAAAAAATCCGGTTGCATCATATACCTCCTCAAATCAATTCTCTTGTTTAGGAAAGGGTAGTTGAAAAGCATAGGAATATCCTGCTACTACTCGAACATTGATGAACCGAAGTGTTGGGATATTAAAGGATTGTAAATAATAGCCTCCATAAATTGGATCGTTAAAATAGGCTGGATGCTGCGGCATAAGCGGAATATTTAGCTGTAATAATCCATGAAGGATACCTGGCCCGACAGTCCAATAAATCCCCACATCCGTTCTGGCACCCAGATAAAACCGCAAATCGCTGGACTCTTCCTGTGAATCGAATGAAGGGAACAAATACGCTGTTGTTATCTCTCCCTCTTTAATGGTAAAATCACCCGCGAACATAATATTACATGTTACTCCAATTCTCCCTTCTATCCCGAGCTCGAAACGTTCCCCTTCATTTAGAATAGGGAAGGTTATTCCCCATTGAATGGGAATCTGTATCTCATTCAAACGGATTAATGACTCTTGCTCTTCGAAGTCCACAAGGATTGTTTTATTCCCTCTATAGTGCGCAAAACCCGCACCGGTAACAATTCGCATACTCCAACGCGATCGAGGGAACACCAATTGAAAACAAGCATCTGTAGTGGGAAAAAAACCGGTTGTATTAAATAGACCTGCTTGAATACCCACATCAAATAAAAAAGGTTGAATTGGTATTTTCTTTTCCGCTTTTGAATTTTCATCCGGTTCTGCAACAACTGAAATGCAAATTAAAAGGGAAACAACACATGTAAGAATAAAATATAATTTGCAGAACAGCTTGTATCGTAGCATGAAATCGCTTCCCTCCATTATCTCTGAACTAAAAATACTAATGACAAAGAAATAAGGCAACAAGTACAATTACTTATATCAGCTATAAAAATTTTTGCAGTTTACTCATCCTCCCGGTTAGTTTGCTGACAGGATTTCATCGATCGAACGCATATCTAACGATGCAATCACGTGTAGTGTGTTAAACACCAACTGTATTCCATTGAATCGTTGTTTTATTAAAAATTGAATAATTCATGTGGTGTTCTTTGAATGATTTAGAATAGCAATATACCCCAGAAATCACTTGACCGGAATCGACCCACACATACAAATGGAAACCACGAAACCCAACCCACTATCCTTTTACTTTCATTTTTTCTATCTTTTAATACCAGAACAGAACGGGAAACCATCGGAACATAACCGGATGGGATTCTTGTTCCTTTCGGCGGCGATATGAGTTGGCTTACGTAACTGAATCATGTATCTAATCATGTATTCCGGAACAATCGAATACACGAATAGTATAATCCGTTGCGTATACGTACAAAGATAACAGGATCAAACAAGTACTATCCAGCGCAGACTGCGTTGGGGAAACAATCTGTTAGCTGAAGTGCTATCTATCCAATGGTTCTCATATAATAATCTATTGATCCACGAAAAGGTTGTAGGCAATTTTTTAGTGGATTTGAGGTACGACGCTTCATGAATGCTCCGATCCCAACATATTTTGAATACAGAAGGAAGAATAGTTATGGAAATACAATTATACGGCTTAGACGAATATGGTTTAATCAATGTGAAAGAGTTATATCGAAACTTATCGGTACCCTCACTTGTAGAACATGTGATTAAAGCGGATGAAGCATTATTATCATCCAACGGAGCTCTAGTACTTAAAACAGGGAAACGAACCGGACGATCCCCTAATGACAAGTTTTTCGTTAAGGAACCTAGCACAGAGGATGAAATTGATTGGGGGAAAGTTCAGCTCCCCACTGATGAACGTACTTTTGACAATCTGTTGCTCCGAATGCTTGCTTATATGCAAGGTAAAGATATCTATTTATTTGATGGGTTTGTCGGTGCTGATGAGCGATACCGATTACCCTTGCGGGTTGTTACTGGAAAAGCATGGGCTGCGCTATTTTCTACGACCCTTTTTATCCCTCCAACCTCGGAAGAATTATTTGATTTTGTGCCAGCTTTTTCCATCTACCATGCACCCGGGTACAATATTCTAGGCGAACGGGATCATTTAAACTCTGAAGTTGCAATCATTATTCATTTTGCCAAGCGAATTATCATGATTGCAGGGACTGGATACGCCGGGGAATTGAAAAAATCCATCTTTACTATCATGAATTTTCTATTACCGAAAAAACAGGTATTTCCGATGCATTGTGCGGCAAATATGGGTAAAAAAGGGGATGTGGCACTATTCTTCGGATTATCAGGAACAGGAAAGACCACCCTCAGTTCCGACCCGAACCGGAAATTAATCGGTGATGATGAACATGGTTGGAGTAATGAAGGAGTATTCAATATTGAAGGGGGGTGCTATGCAAAATGTGCCAAACTCTCTGAACAAGCCGAACCGCATATTTTTCATGCGATAAGGTATGGATCGTTGGTAGAAAATGTTGTAATGGATCCGGATAGCCGAAAAATAAATTGGGATGATTTAAGTATTACGGAGAATACACGGGCAACCTATCCTCTTGGGAATGTACCCAATGCAATCCACCCTAGTATGGGAGGGCATCCTAAGAATATCATTTTCTTAACAGCAGATGCATTTGGTATTTTGCCCCCGGTTGCTAAACTAACTACAGACCAAGCACTTTATCATTTTTTAAGCGGCTATACCGCGAAGATCGCCGGAACAGAAGCGGGTGTGAAGGAGCCGAACGCTACATTTAGTGCATTATATGGTGAACCATTTTTCCCCATGCATCCCGTAAAATATGCTGCGTTGCTAAAAACAAAGCTCAATAAGTACAAATCCCAATGTTGGTTGGTAAACACCGGGTGGACAGGCGGAATGTATGGTGAAGGTGAACGGATTTCACTTGTCTATACCCGCGCGATTCTGGATCTAATCTTTAGTGGGGAATTAGCCAAAGCGCAATTTAAACCGGATCCGATTTTTAATATCCTTGTTCCCAAAGCGTTTCCAAAAGGCAAAAAAGTGGAGATTCCTGATTCCATTCTTCATCCACGTGAAACCTGGGAAGATGCAGAAAGATACGACCAAAAAGCAAAAGAGCTTGCCATGCTATTTAAAGCAAATTTTACGTATTTTGAAAATGATGTGGAAGAATCAATCTTAAAAGCGGGTCCCAATTATAAAGGATGAGTAACAACGTATTAATCGCTAGATGCTGGAGCGTCCTTTCACTTCCTCAAATTCATATACAATCAGACCACTATCCGTCACATGCATACCGGCATAGCCTTTTGACGCTAGTTCTTTTAGGGTCTTTTCTGCTTCATCCAACGATAAATCCGAATTTGCGACAACATCACTTACTGTTACACGCCCATCGAGTTTATACGCCAGTTTAATAACAATTTTTTCTTTTGATTCGGGTTTTGAGGGTGCCTTATATATAGTTTGATCCGAACTACCATAGGGTAACGTTCCATAAATCGCCGCTTCACCAATTAACCGATGATTGATTTCCCGAATTTGTTTGGACATCGTGATCGCATCATAAATCCATCCCAATCCAATTAAGCCACCGGTAAACAACCATAAAATTCCCGTGCCTATTTTTCCCATATAAAACCGATGAATACCATGAAGTCCAATGAAGCCCATAGCCCACAAACCGTAACTGGTTCCGAGATCCTTTTTCTTAATAGCCATAGGAAAACCTCAATACCACCTTGAATTTTTTCCAGATACCTCGATGTGCTCATCCCTCGAAAAGATGAATACACATGTCTTAATATAGTATACTAAAGAACGGAAAGATTTCATATCAGATATGTGAAAAATACGTGAATTTATAATGAGAGTACGTGTTCCTTAAACCCATAAGGCTTTCCCTTAAAAAATTGGATTACAAGGTACGTTGACAATCCAGAATCGTCAAACTATATTAGCTATTCGTATGGTTCGTGTACTAGGCTTATATCTATCCATTGTTATAGTTTTCCTTCTGACACACTCTACAGGATATGCAGCTATTTCAAAAAAATATTATCATGGATTCGAGTTTTCAGAAACCGGTGCAGTACGGTTTCTGAATCCTTCCGATATAAAACCTACCCAGCGCCGGTATTATGAAATTGTTTACACCGATACATCCCCATTTGTACGTGTCGAAGCAAATGGACTTATTGTGCATCAAAATCCTCCTGGATTTCCCGCTTTGCGTCCTATTGCAGGATATTATTATACCCCCAGCCAACAATTAGTAGAACAACTTTTTTTTGACAATTGGGGACGTCTTATTCGTATCCAGACTCGGTCAGATAATGGAGAACTTGATGAAGAATGGCGGTTAACATATGATGCTCAAGGAAGACTGAGCAACTGGCAATTGCTAAATGGTGAAAAGACCTTACTAGAAGAACGCCAAGCAGTATATCGTATGGGAGTACAGCTTTCCCAACAGTATGTAATCTGGCAGGTATTGGGACCTACCGGTAGCTTACGTTATTATACTATGACTTGGTTTAATGCAAATGGAAAAGCAGTCGAATGGCGCAAATTCGATCGAAATAAACAATTGCTTATACGTCTGGTTTATGAATATTACAACACACACGCGCGTCGTAGTGCCTGTCACATATTCAATGGGGATGAAAAGCTTACTTCATACGAAACTTATACCTATCATCCCTGGGGTGGGTTGAGCTTCATTGTTTCATATTCCCCCAATGGCTCCATCAATAATGTATGGTATATTTCGTATGATGAATCAGGTGCCACAAAGCATCAAATAATGTAAGCTAACGGAACACAATCTTGTATCTCATGCATCCATGTGGACAATGTGGTGCAATTTAATTAGGGGAGTATCACCTAATTGATACCAGCTGGTTTTTCGTAATAAAGGAACTCGAATGGTGTACATACCTTTCCTTAGCTTTTAATCAGAACCGTTAAAAAATAAGGGGAGTTGTCTAATCAAGTACGTTCTATGAATCGAAGTAAGGAGGAGGGAATCCCTCTGATAAAATAGATGAGTCATCATGACGAAGGAGCATACTATGGCAGCCAAAAAAGCATCAAAATCGAAAAAGAATCAGAAAACAAAGAAGCAACCCTCCAAAAAAGTCAATGTACAAAAACGAAAGAAGCTGGGGAAGCTCATCGCAAATATCTCTAAATGGGTGTTGATTATTGGATTGTTAGGGGCGTTGGGAAGCTATCAAGTGGTGCGGCTGCTTAAAATCGAAATGGATGTAACATGGATTGTTGTAACATCATTTCTTGCTGGAATGTTGGGTTTGGTAGGTTGGGGTGTGGGTTTGATTTATCAAGGAGAAATATCAGGTGGATTGATGAAGACAAAGTCCTCTGGGAAAGATAATTCTCTGGTTATTGGTGTTGCCCTTATATTATTGGGTATTTTATTTTCAATTGTGCTATTACTAGCGATAGTGCCCAATTTATAAACAAATTACCACATCGAATACATTCGATTATGAGCGGTTGATAAGTATAGCAAGGGGAGTTCCTGGTTCCGGTAATTGATAAATACGGGTTAAGGGACGATGCGCTTTGTAGAACTGAAGCACCTCATAGAAATAAATAACACTTTCCAATGATCCTCCCTCATCAATGATCCCTTCCGAATAATCCCTAGTTGGATCACGATCTTCTGGAAATTTGTATAAATCATATATGGAATGATCCTCCCCCAAAATTCCTGCTGCTTTCTCCCACCCATGCATCAAGTGAATAAGGGTCCCCTGTTTTTTCCAATAGTGGTATACTAACCGTAAATACGCCTCAATAGCATCCAAATACTCAGGTTTTTCCTCAACATACTGTGCCACCTTCACTAGATGCCAACAATATTCAATCGCTTGGCTAATGATAAACGTACTTGAAGCGGGATGAGGATAACGCCAACTGCCTATCGGATCCTGACTATCACATAGAAAATCAGCTATACCCACTATACAATTTTTCAGCTCGGGTTCATCTGGACAGTGTTTGTACAATAAAGGTAATGCTATCAGCGCATATCCAAGGATATATGGTTTGGGGAATGGATACTGATATCCTGTTTCATCCTCGTTTATAAATGGAATGAGTGATGCAACCGGATCTCCACTTTGAGTAAACAGCCCCTCCTCGGTAAGCAAAGGAACTAATTGTCTAAACAGTTCCAGAGCCCGATCCAAATAGACTGATACACCCGTAATTTCATAGATTTTTACATAATCTGCAACAATCCCAATATTCCGAGTTTGTCCAGTATCTACCCGAATCGATTCAGCAAAATCCATTTGAGCATGAAATGACGCTAGATAGCGTGGATCCCCCGTTTCTTCGTATATATAAATAAAACTATCGATCCCTTTTGTACAATAATCCACACCACTGTGGGATCGCCAGGTAAAGTATGGATCCGCTTGAAAGGGAGGATGCCAATCGGTAACGGTTGGATACCTTGTTCCTGCATGGTTTTTCTTACCCCACCAAATGGTAAGGCGTTGGTAATTATCAGCCCATCGAACCGCAAGATTCCGTAGGCGAATATCCTGACTACGATATGCTTCCCATAAAATCGTGGGTAAATGATTAAGCCGATTCATTGGGGGGTATCGGTTTTTTCCAAAATTAACCATATTTCCATAATCATCCCCCGATTCCACCATATCAAAAAGTATGTTGTGATGAAAGGAATAACAAGCATTCATTTCAGGAGAATCTAAAAGCTGAATGGGATCCCCGCTATGATAAACTGCATTGTATATGGCAGGAGGTATGTGAATACTCATTTCACTTTCCCATAAATCATTCCAAGGTAGTACAAATTTTGGATTCCCAGTAATTTGAGTGTGAATCCATGCGGTGGCTTGAAGGGGAATTCGAGAATCCTTTACCGAGCGGACATAGGTTATGTAAGAGTTCCCGTTTGCTTGATGCGTTTGGATATATCCACGACCAAGTTTTTCTGCATCGGGAAAAAACAATTCGTAACATTCACCAGTTAACCAGCTTGCTTTCCCTTCTGAACAATCATACTGATCGGGGTGGGAATTCAATGGATGGGATTCCTCTCCATGCTTTACCACAGAGAAAGCGGGTCCTGCGACCTTCCACCCTGTTGTTGGAGCAAATACAGCGGTTTTTTCTTCGGAACCCTGTTGTAGATGAAGTTTGACACCAAAAGTTCCCAAAGCATCAACTTTCGCCTCTAGGATATAAGGATAGCGATCATCAGGAACAATCATCCGAACCCATTGGACGTATTGATGGCTCTCGATAATTTCCACAAGAGGTACCGCTCTAGATTGACGTACTGGAACAAGTGGTTGAAGTTCCCAACAAACTTGTCCTGCTTCCTTGATTATGATTTTGGTTGGTTGAATTTGAAGGTGGTAATCCCCACAAAAATCCTCATAATCCATAGTATAAATCTGTGTGATTTCTTTATGTACAAATGTTTCATCTTCATTTGGCTGTATTATAAACTGGTAAGGTTCCTTCGTATGAAATGTAAATGGAAAGGTAATCAGTGCTCTTCGGATACTTTTAGGTGTTCCTGGATGGAATGAAAGCATTCGAATTTCAGGTTCTATAACAAACTCCTTGTGTATAACTCGAAGCGTTTTCCCCTCAAGAAACAGTTGCTCTGGAAAGGGCACCGATACTCGTACCATTTGGGTTCCCGTTTTGGGGGATTGTACGGTCATTGTCAAAGGCATAATGTTTTGTATTTTTGATGTGGGATGATTTGAGGTGGGCAAAGGCTTATATTGCATATGAGTATATCCTTTATAGGTAGTATTGATTCCATTGCATGAGTGCATAAATATTAGGATTACAAATAATCCTATCAGCAAGAACCATCGGTTTTGCGTTTGGGAATGGATTGGATTTCTTAGATTTAGTTTCATTGGATTCTCGGGTCGGTTAGTGGTAATTGTCTGACAATTTTTCGATATAGACACCATTCAGTAAGGGTACTATTTTTTTGTATAATCGCAAAATGTTAGTATAACATTCATCGCTCTAAATCCATTCTATGATAGGTTATATATAAGATCGATATAACAGGATGAATTTTTAGTCTCAACAATTTTACACTACAATTCTGTATCACACCTTACCCTAAAGGACAAGGTTGCTAGTTTGATAACATCGTAACAACATCCTTTAGGGTGTCGTATGGAATAGGATATAAGGCAAATTTGAGATTGGATTAATAATCATCCTGATAAGTAGGCTTTCGAATGGGCGGTTGTCTTTCCATTTAAGCAGATTCTATCAAGATTTTATTTGTGGACAACTGTTTTTGGTGTTTGAACGAATGATGTGTAGCGAACGTTATCCTTTGATCGGGATATTAATATTTATTTTTTCAATAGGCTTTTCTACCAAAGCATTGGGTCAAAGTGATCCATTCATGGATCGGATCAGACATGCAAATCCAGAAATACGGATTGAAACCATTCAGCAGGTACAATTTCCTCCCCAATCCACGCAACTAAAAGAGCTGATGATCCGTTTATGTATAGACTCCCAGGAATCAGTACGCGTCGCAGCGGTAGATCAGTTGAACCATCTTTTAACGCAGGAATGGCAAATTCAGTGGGAATTACTTATTCGAATGCAGGAATTAGCAGGAATTGGAAACGCGTGGACGCAGGTGTTTTTTAGAGCGCCTTATCTGGACTACCAATCCCAACTTGCGATGGAAGAATCTATAGGATTATATAACGAGTATAGTCTTTCACTTCACCCCCAATTGCAATCACAACCTCATACACGTTTGGATGAAGAGGAACCCTTACCTCACTGGCGGAATGCAGTGCTGTACTCCTTATTGTTTGCTACAGAAGATTCGTCAATAATTGTGCGGACCAAGGCTGTTTATGGTTTGGGGTTACTTCTAAATAGAAGAATTATACCACATCTATTGCACATTGTTGAACAGGGGAATAACAGCGAGAACGAAGAAACGAACCAGAAATACTATGAGATTAACAAAAGCAGTCGTTATAACATGCGACACGAAGCCGTTTTAGCGTTACTCAAGTTGATTCCGTATCTGGATGAAAGTATTTTAGAAGATGAGCGGAATCGATCACGGATTGTTTCCGTTTTTTTCGATCAGCTCAGTATAGAAACGGATTGGAAGGTCGTTTTATCACTTGTACGAGGTGTTGTATTGTTGGAACCAGAACGTTCAATACCAACCCTACGTACGATGATTGAAAATGGAGAATTGGATTGGAGGATTCTTGAAGGTGCTTCACTGGCACTTGCTCGGATTGAACGTATTCAAAACCGAGATAATTTAATGCATTTATTGGTATATAGCCCTTTCGAGGATGCACGGATTGCAGCAGCGAATACATTGGGTAACCTGGCGATTTATCGCACCATGCCATATTTAGTGGAGCAGCTGGATAAAGAAAATAGTGTCCCCGTGTTGGAGGCGATTATTCGAAGTATTGGGAAAGGTGGAGATGAGAAACATGTGATGGCACTCCGCAGCCATTATAGCCAAGAAGATGTTCCCGAACTGATTGCTGCATATCGTTGGGCACTGGATCAATTAGGAGCACCAGTGGAGGAGAATCCACTGCCAGTAGAACTACAACATGTAGCTGTTCCAAATTGATTTAGTCTACTCCATGTTTGATCCCTAGTCTATACTTATTAGAATTAGCATAGGGGAATTCGCGTGATTATACCTTAAGAAAGGTTGTTAAATTAGCCTGTTTTCCTCTTTAAAGTTGTATAGGAATAGTTATGAATAATACGTTATTGATTTATCTATTCATTGCTTTAAGTGCGCTGTTACATATTGTGAGTCTCCCATCATTTGAAATCAGCCTACTTTCATTTTTTGCTTTAGTTCCACTGTTTTGGGTTATTTACCATAGTCGTACCTGGCGGAGTGTCTTTTTTTACTCCTGGCTCACGGGAATCCTTACTGTTGGGATCAGTTTTCACTGGTTAATTCATACCATCCATGTTCATGGTGAAATCCCTTTGGTTTTTTCCATCGTGATTGATTTTTTATTTGTCTTGGTTTTTAGTTTAAAATTTCCAGCTGCAGCCTTACTCATTCATTATAGCAACCGAAAATCAACGCTTCCTATTTGGTTAACCTATCCCATCCTGTTTACAACAGTAGATTTTCTATTTCCTGAGATATTTAAATGGTATTGGGGAGCTTTATTACAAGGGAATACGGTTTTTATTCAAGTAGCAGATATTGTTGGGGTCGCGGGTTTAACATTTGTAGTCGTATTTATTAACTCGATAATCTTTCGATTTGTTTTGTATTTTACAAAAAGGGAAAAATCGTTTCCAAAAGGCGCCCTATTTGTTGCCGGTTTTGTGCTTGTTTTTCTCCTCACCTATGGTTTGATACGTATGACAGATATTGCACAACGAGAAGGACAAGTAAAAACCATTGGAGTGGGGTTATTCCAACCAAACACACTTGGGAAAAACAAGGGGGAATTAGAGCAAATGGCACTTGATGTGGGGGTGGATCTGTATGAGGTGGATGAATGGTTGATGGAGATTATACCCGTACATAATCAAGAAAGTGAAAACTACAAAGCTTATTGGAACTGGTTGGCGGAAAACCTATTGTCCTGGCGGATTACTCAAAAGCATATCCTACTTGCAAAAGAAACACATCCTGAAATGCGCTTAGCAGTTCTTCCAGAGTCCGCTTTTCAATTTGCTTTTGAAGGATGTGATGTGGACTGTTCAGCGATGTCCCGTTTCTTGAATCGCACGGTGAATAGGCAGATCAAACTAGAAATCCGCACATTGGCACGACAGCTTGGTATCTATATTTACGTATCGGATATTAAGCAATGCACAAACCCTTCCATCTGCCCCAGCAAATCAGGAGACATGCCTGTTCTGCATAACAATGCGACTTTGATTTCACCTACGGGTGATAAAAACCAGGGGGATGATTACCAGAAGGTTTATCTGTTGGCGTTTGGAGAATACATTCCTTATCCCATATCCGCTTGGAAGGAATCAATTGGATTTATTAAAGAGTGGACCAAACGTGTGGGAAATTACAAACCGGGGGATATGAAGGACAATATTAAAACATTACAAGTAGATAATCGCGGGTATAACAACATCGCAAATACGTTTCACTTTGCGCCATTGATTTGTTATGAGGTGATTATGCCGGGATTTGTCCGTCTTTTCTTTGAAAAAGCACAGCAGGAATATCACAATGTTGATTTTATCGTTAATACCACAAATGATTTCTGGTTTGGGGATTCCAACGCTACCTATCAACATTGGACGTTAGCATCATTCCGAGCGATTGAGCACCGGCGAGTGATTGTTCGATCCACCATCACAGGAATATCTGGATTTATTAACGCAGATGGAACGCTGATAACGCCTTCTAAACCTAGTTCAACTAAGCTACTTTCCATAGATGAAATGGGATACTTGGTAGATGATATCGCCTGTTTTCAGCAGCCAACCTTTTACTCGCAATTTGGCGATGTATTTTCTTACCTGTGTATTGGAATAACCGCAGTGTTGATCGTATTTGTAACCATTCCGTTCCTTCGTCGATATTTTCCATATTATCGAGTATAAATTCTGTTCAACCCTATGAATCATAAAAAAAATCGTATTCTCATAATTCTCCTTTTAGGAGCAATCGTGACCTATCTGTTTGGTATTTGGTGGGGGTTGCCCAATACGCTGGATTGGGCGATTGATTCGATTGCCCCGTATTCCCCCCTTACGGCATGGGGGAAAGGCTTCTCCAATGGATTTCAATTTAATTATGGATATTTTCATCTTGTTCTATTAGGATTAGTAAACTTTCCGCTTGTTCTCACTCAATTTTTTATTCAGATCCTCTCGAGTGGATTTTCTTTAGATTCATTTATTCAAGCTTTCCATACTCAAACATGGGCAACGCTTTTAATTATAACGGATAGGTTGGTTACCGTAGTCATGGCAGGGGGATGTTTGCTTTTATTCTACAAGCTATGCCGACTCACTCTATCATCTATTGGTTCTGGAATTGCCACGTTCTTTCTTGGGTTTAATCAGATATTTGTTTTTTATGCGCAGCAAGCAAACCTGGAAATCCCGTATTTATTTTGGGCGTTGTTTGCTTGGTACGCTTATGCACGGATGTTACAATCGAGTTCCGCTTCATCTATTTCGTGGGCAATTACTTGGGGAATCGGATCGGTTCTAGCTATGTGTACGAAAGATATGGCATATATATTAGTATTACTCCCATTTCTATGGTATATTCTGTTAGTACGTTATCATAAAGCTGCTTCTGCTTTGCGAAATTACATTGTAAGTACCTGTACGTTTCTTATTCTTTTTCCGCTTCTTTGGAATGTTCTATTCAATTGGGAAGGGGTTGTATATCATTTCTCCTTTTTGGTTTCAGAGGGAAGCCAGTATGAACGGATTCATCCGGTTACTTTAAACGGGATTGCAGCATTATCCATTCATGCGATGATCCTTTGGATAAAATCGGTTACGCCAATCCCGTTTATTCTGTCTTTGCTCGGGGTTATTTTGTTTTTAAAAGAAAAACACCGAAATCCGTGGTTTTATCTGTGGTTATCCATTCCGTTTATCTTTTATTTTGGGCTTGTACTGATTACAGGATATATTTATATCCGCTGGTTGCTCATCCCCTTACTTATGGTATCCATATTCGCAGGATTGACTTTGGATAAGATTTGGGAACACATACGACACAAACAAAAAAGAAATCCTTCTCAAAAGTGTTATCTCATATTACATGTGGGTATCATTGTTTTTCTTACAATGTATGGCGCTTATGGGATTGCGATCACAGGAGTGTTACTAAATGATAGTCGGTATCATGCTTCTACATGGCTTCAAAACCAAACCATACAACATCTTATTTATGTAGGAAGGTACCCAAATTATCTTCCACAACTTCCTGATCATGTGAATATCGATTCTATAAACAGTCCTGTTGAATTAGATCGTCTCCCCACTGAACAGAAACGCTATATCCTTATCGATTCCCTAAATGCACCCTACTTTTTTATGAAACCCGTTCCCTGGTGGGATGTACAAGAGGTGGAATGGTTGTGGACGCTTCCCTTTTTTAAAAAAGGTTGGCAAATTCCACCAAAGCATCTTGAACTTTTATTATCCAACGATCAAAAGCAACTCCAAGCAGCGATCCGCAAAAAATATACAATTCGATTTCAGATTGAACCCGATTATCCTTGGTGGATGGATTCTAATTTAACGGAGTATTATAGTGTA